>JBJXEY010000145.1:0-27411 GCA_046153355.1 Burkholderiales bacterium | reverse complement strand
GGCTCGAGCAGTTCCTGGCGCGCTATCCCGGCACCGTGGTGGCCGTCACCCATGATCGCTACTTCCTGGATAACGTCGCCGGGTGGATTCTGGAATTGGATCGCGGCCATGGCATACCCTGGGAAGGCAACTATTCCTCCTGGCTTGAGCAAAAACAGGCGCGACTGAAAATCGAGGCCAAGCAGGAATCCGCGCGTATGAAGGCGATGCAAGTGGAGCTCGAATGGGTACGCTCTAACGCCAAGGCGCGACAAGCGAAGAGCAAGGCGCGTTTAGCGCGTTTCGATGAATTGGCCTCGCAGGAGGTGCAGACGCGCAACGAAACCAATGAGATCTACATCCCGCCGGGGCCGCGTTTAGGCGATCTGGTGTTCGAGGCCGAGGGTTTGCGAAAAGCCTACGGGGAAAAGCTCTTGTTCGATGGCATGTCGTTTCGCCTGCCGCCAGGTGGCATTGTCGGGGTGATCGGCGCCAACGGCGCGGGTAAGACCACGCTATTTCGCATGCTAGTGGGCAGCGAAAAGCCCGACGCGGGCACGCTGCGGGTCGGCGATTCCGTGAAGGTTGCTTACGTCGATCAAAGCCGCGATTCGCTGGATGACAAAAAAACCGTGTGGCAGGAACTCTCCGACGGCCTGGACAACATTACCGTGGGCAACTACGTGATCCCCAGCCGGGCGTATCTGGCGCGTTTCAATTTCAATGGTGGCGATCAACAAAAGCTAATCGGTCAAATTTCCGGTGGCGAGCGCAATCGCGTGCATTTGGCGAAGACATTGAAAAGCGGTGGCAATGTGTTGCTTCTGGACGAACCGACCAACGATTTGGATGTAGAGACGCTCCGCGCCCTGGAGCAAGCGCTGCTCGATTTCCCCGGTTGCGCGGTGGTGATCTCGCATGATCGTTGGTTTCTGGATCGCATCGCCACGCACATTCTTGCTTTTGAAGGCGATTCACGCACCGTTTGGTTCGAAGGCAACTATGCCGACTATTTGGCTGACCGGCGCAAACGCATGGGTGAGGATGCCGATAAACCCGCACGCATTCGTTATCGGCCCTTGAACGGTTAGTCTTCTCGGTAGAAAAAAAGCGTTTTGCCATGGCAACAAAGTCCGAACATATCGCTCGCCTGCGAAAAATAAAAATTTCCGAGATCTCCCGCCGCGATCTGGCCATGATCGGCCTGCCGGCGCTAGTGATCGTTATCGCCGCTTTTTGGGGCGCCTATCAATTCGTGAAGCCCGCGCCGCCGGATTCCTTTGTCATGTCCACCGGACGCGAGGATGGCGCCTATCACGCGGTAGGTCTGCGATACAAAGAACTGCTTGCCAAAAACGGCATTAGCGTTCAATTGAAGACCTCGGCTGGCGCGGTTGAGAATCTCAGCCGCTTGGCGGATGAAAATTCCGATGTGGAAGTCGGCCTGGTGCAAGCCGGCACCGGCGCCTCCGATGAATATCCGGGTTTGGTGACCTTGGGCAGCGTCTATTACGAGCCAATCTGGATCTTTTATCGCGGGCCCAAACTCGAGGATGAATTGCGCCGGCTGCGTGGCAAACGCATTGCCATAGGCTCGGTCGGCAGCGGCACGCACAAGATCGCAACGCAGTTATTGCTAGTCAACGATGCCTGGGCGCCACCGACGCAAATCTCCGATTTAAGCGGTGAAGCCGGGGCCAAGGCCTTGCGGCAGGGCTCGCTCGACGTATTGTTCATCGTCGGTCCGGTCGAGTCAGCCACCATTCGATCGCTTCTGCATGACCCGGAAATTCGTTTGATGAGTTTTGATCGCACCGCGGCCTTCACCAATGTTTTCCCGTATCTATCGGTGGTCAAGGTGCCCGAGGGTGGCATCAATATTCAGAAAAACATTCCTCCCAACGACGTGGTGTTGCTCGCACCCACCGCCAATGTGGTGGTGAAGGAAGATATTCATCCGGCTCTGGTGGATCTTTTGATGCAGGCGATGGCCGAAGTCCATGGCGGCCGCGGTCTATTGCACAAGGCGGGCGAATTTCCCACACCGCGCGATACCGAATTCCCGGCAAGCAAGGAAGCGCAGCGCTTCTACAAATCCGGGCCACCCTTCCTGCAACGTTACATGCCTTTCTGGGCAGCAACGCTAATCGATCGAATACTCGTTTTATTGGTGCCATTGCTGGTGGTGCTGTTGCCGATCGCTCGCCTGGCGCCAACCATCTATTACTGGCGCATACGCTCGCGTATTCATCGTTGGTACGGCGAATTGAAATTTCTCGAGTTGGAAATCAAGGAGCGTTTTGATGCAGAAGAGCTCGAGCGTTACGTAGAGAGTCTGGAGAACCTCGAACGACGCGCTTACACGCGCCCATTGCCTACCGCGTTTGCCGGCGAGGTGTACACGCTTCGCCAGCATATCGACATGGTGCGCCACCTCCTCAAATCGCAAACGGCGGCAGATAAGAAGGGATAGCGCTTAACGAGGCCGAGCGGCCCAATTCCGCTTAGGCTGCGCAGATTAAAGGCAGTGCAACTCAGCGGCGTCGCCCACCACCCAGAATGCCGCCCAACACGCCGCGGATAATCTCCCGCCCGATTTGCGAACCTGCGGTGCGCACCGCGCTCTTGGCCAGGGTCTCCATCAAGCCCGCCTGATGACCACCACGCGGGCCGGTTGAGCCCATCAATATCGAACCGATAGCGCCCATTACACCACCCGTGCTCGCCGCCCCCGCGTTTGGCGCGCCTGTATCCGACGAAGATTGCGATTGCGTGGGGATTTTCTGCTGCGCGCGTTGGGTGAGCTTTTCGTACGCCGATTCGCGGTCTACAAAATTCTCGTAATGTCCGTAAATCACCGAACCCTTGATAATTTCTGCTCGTTCCGCTTCGGTAAGCGGCCCGATGCGGGAGCCTGGCGGCACGATGAAGGCGCGCTCCACGACACAAGGCCGGCCTTTTTCATCCAGGAACGACACCAGGGCCTCACCCACCTGCAATTCGGTGATCGCTTGCTCGGCGCTGAATTTCGGGTTGGCGCGCATGGTTTCCGCGGCCGCCTTGACGGCCTTCTGATCACGTGGGGAAAAAGCGCGCAGGGCGTGTTGCACCCGATTGCCCAATTGGCCCAGCACCGTTTCGGGCACATCCAAGGGGTTTTGCGTGACGAAATAAACGCCCACGCCTTTGGATCGAATCAAGCGCACCACCTGCTCGATCCGCTCCAACAGCACCTTGGGCGCCTCCGCAAACAAAAGATGCGCTTCGTCGAAGAAGAACACCAGCTTAGGTTTATCTAGGTCACCCACCTCGGGCAAGTGTTCAAATAATTCCGACAGCAGCCAAAGCAAGAATGTCGAATACAACTTGGGCGAATTAAGCAGCTTATCCGCGGCAAGTACGTTGATCACGCCGCGGCCTTGGTTATCGGTTTGCATCAGATCAGCGATATCGAGCATCGGTTCACCGAACATGGCCTCGCCACCCTGCTGCTCCAGGGTCAAAAGCCCGCGTTGAATGGCGCCCACCGAGGCGGCGCTGATATTGCCGTATTGGGTTTGATAGTCCTTGGCGTTTTCGCCCACGTGTTGCAGCATGGCGCGAAGGTCTTTCATGTCGAGCAACAGCAACCCGTTGTCGTCGGCAATTTTGAATGTCAGGGTCAACACGCCTTGCTGCGTATCGTTCAAATTCAACATGCGCCCCAACAACAGCGGCCCCATATCGGAGATGGTGGCGCGCGCCGGATGACCGCTCTTTCCCCATACATCCCAGAACACCACGGGGCTCGCGGAAAAAGCAAAATCGTTGATACCAAGCAACGCCAAGCGTTCCTTGACTTTCGGGTTCATCGCTCCTTCGCGCGAAAGACCGGCAAGATCGCCTTTCACATCGGCCATGAATACCGGCACACCGGCGCGGGAAAACGCCTGCGCCATGGTCTGTAAACTCACGCTTTTGCCCGTGCCCGTCGCACCGGTAATCAGGCCATGGCGATTGGCGAGCGCGGGAAGCATTGAGATATCTTCGTTGCCAGCACGCGCGATGTTTAACGGTTCCATTGGCCTCGCCTTTATTTCCTTGGTTGATGTTCCGCTCTAACGACCAAACAGGCCCTTGAGCCGATCTTTCACTGCATCGGTGGTCGATGGTGCCGCCGCACCTTTTGCCGGCGCCGCTTCTTGCGACTTGCCGCCACCAAACAAATTGCCGATGCTGCGACCAATGCCCGAGAACAAGGCGCCGTATTGAATATCGTATTTCACTGCATCGAAGGTACCGTAGACCTTCACCGGTACCGTGATTCCCGAGGCATCGTCGCGACCTTGCTGACCGGTGGCCGTTGCAACCAGTGAAGCTTTGGCGGTGTAGTCAAGCTTCGAATTGCCGATGTCGATATCGCCACTGCCGCCTACGCGCACGAATGGCGACTTCAACGACAAATCCTCATTATGCGCGACGCCATTTTTAATCACGAAGCTCGCACTCATTTCGGAGAAATCGGTTTTTTGTGTTTTATCGCCGGATTGCGTGCCCGATTTCGAGCCAATGGAACTGGCCTTTCTGAAGGTTTCCGCCAAATTAATACCTTTGTAAGCGCCGTCTTTCAAGGTGAGCTTCGCATTGCCCGCCAAGGCGCGTTTCATCGCCCCCACTGTCGCCCCCGCCATGGTCACATCCAGCGATACATCGCCCTTGCCCTCGAGAATATCTTTATCGGCAAGATCCACCAATAGAGGATTGATTGATACGCCCTGCACGGCCTCCTTTATCGCGATGCGATTGCCACTGGCATCGGCCGATAAGCTGCCGCTAATTGACCCGCCATACAAATTGGCCGAATGCGGCGCCACATCCAACTTGCCGCCGGCCAATTTGATCTCGGCTTTGATATTGGCCAATTTCACCTTCTGCGCTTGCAAGGCGCCAATCTGAATCTTGCCGTTGACGGTTTTGCCTTTTAACGCAGCAAGATCAACCGGCGGATCACCCGCGCTTTTCTCGCTGCTCGGTCGCAGATAACGATCCAGATTCAATTTATCGATGTTGACGTCGAAATTCGCATTCAAGGGTTGCAGTTTGGATGCACCCAGTTTCGCCTGGATGGTGGATTCGTCGAATTTGGTCGCGATTTCGCTGGCCATGGTTTGCTTGCTCATATCCACCTTGAAGGAGGCTTGTATCGGCAAGGTGACGGTTTTCTGTGGAACCATCGGCCCGCTCAAGGTGATCTCAGCAACAATCTTTGGTAGATCCAACGATTTGGCCGCGAGACTGGCAAGTATCGGCGTACCCAGGCGCGCCTTGACGTTATTGCCTTCGGCACTCGCATCCACATCAAGATTAAACGCCGGAATCGACAGCGCCGACGCCGAACCCGATACGGCATCGATCTTGAGGTTGGCGTTGACTGAGCGTTGCGGCCCAGCGATTTTCAGATTGCCGGTCACCGCCGAACCCGAAGCCTTGGACGACGTTACCTCGATGCGCGGCGCCGACAAGGAAAGAGTCAAAGTATCGCGGTCCAAGGTTCCATTGGCCTCGACTTTCAAGGCATTCACATCCACCAAGTGCTTGGTTCCGTCAACCGCGAAATCACCCGTCACGCCGAGATTCAAGCCATTCAAATTGGCGGCATTGCCATTGACCTTGGCATCTAATTTGGCTAACGCCAACGATTGGCGAGCCAGATTCATTCTTGCCGAACCTGCAACCGTGACATTCAACCCAATATCCGGCCGCTTGCCTGAAATACTGACGCTCAAGGCTATTGGACTGGGAGCGTCGTCCTCCAGTCGTCCGGTTTTGAAGTTGAAACCAGTCACCGCGACTTCCTGACCGCTAACTTCATCGCGAAACGTCATTTGCGAATTATCGATCTTCACCTCAGCAATACGAAGCTTGGGCGGATCGCGTCGTTCGCTCGCTTCAGCCCCCGCTGGTTTTTCGCCTTTGTCCTTGGCGGAGCCGAGCAAATCCTGAAAATTAAATTGCCCGTTCTTCGCCTTAACGATATTGACCTTCAGACCGGATAGCGAAAGCGCTTCGACCGCGATCTCACCGCTCAAAATCGGAAATACGCGCACGCCGACTTCCAATGAATCGAGCGCGAGGAAAGTTTTATCGCTGGCGTGCTCAGATAATGTAGTTTTCCCCAGGGACAATCCCGCCACCGGAAAAAAGCGCACCTTGGGCTCGCCCTCGATGCTCAGCGTGCGTTGCTTTTCTTCCTTGAGATAACGTTCCAGACGGGATTTCACGAACGCGCCATCAACAACGAAGGCTACTGCCGCCAATGCGGCAATACATAGGATTACCAAGCCCACGACCGAATAAGCAAAATATTTCGCGATTTTCATCAATGACTCACTGAATAATGGAGGCCGGCGGAGGACTTGCGTTCGCCCCTCAGGTTACCGAATCTCGCAGCCAAGGCTAGACGAAGAAAATGCTTCGCACCTCGAATCGCCACGCTATTCACATACGAAAAACATCGACTCTTCGGACTTTGCCGCCGGCACACCAAAGGAGATACTTCCCGACCCCCGCAGCAAGGCCTGATCGCGTTTGAGCAATATCTCCCGGTCGCCCTCGATATGCAGGTAGGTGCCGTTGGTTGATTCATCCACCAGATAAAACTGCACACCGCGGCGTTCTATTTTGGCGTGGCGGCGCGACGCGGTCTTTTCGCGTATCGGTACATCCGCGCCATGGTCCCGCCCCAAACTTACCAGGTTCTTTTCGCTGGGAAAATCGAAACTGCGCTCACCCACTTTTAGGTGAAGCGCGAATTCCACCCGCGCGCTGGATTCCATCCCAGCCAGTTGCGTGGAATCTTCGCCCTCTTCCCAGATGACCGAGTAGACCTGCAATTCGTCTTGCTTGCCCTTGACCGATATCACTGACAGATCGCGCAATGCCATACGCAGCTCGGTGGGCAATACCATCGCGGTGGCCGCACCGGTATAGATCTCCCCTGCCTTGGCCAAGCCCGCGAAACGCGCGGCGGTATTGACCGCATCCCCCCAATAATCGCCTTTATCCTCGAGCACCGGGCCGTACTGAAAGCCAACGCGAATGGCAAGTTTGATGCCCGACACTTCGGGCATTTCCTTGACTTTCTTTTGCATTGCCATGGCCGCTTCGCAAGCATTGGCCGCCTTGGGGAACACCACCATGATCTCATCGCCGATGTTCTTCACCACCGTACCTTGCTGTTCGTCAACCGACTTGCGTGCCAGTGCAAGACAATCGGCGATGGCGTGGGCCGCAGCCCGATCACCCAACTGCTCGTAGATCGAGGTGCTCCCGACCACATCGGCAAACAGGATGGCCCTTTGTTGCGAAATCAGTGTCATATGCGTTGACTATCGTGGGGGAAAATTGGGATTGGTCACTCAATCCCGTGTGTATATCACAGGGCTATCCTGAACCCCTTGTCACTATTTATTTGCAACCGCCTTGCGAATAAAGGCCTTGCGTTCGTCCTTGTCTTCTATCTCGTCGGCGATCAGCAAATAAAGCTCGGATTCATCGCGTGCCTTCATCGCGGCACGCTTGACCACTATTCTAGCCAATGGCCCAAGATGTTTTGACAGCGCCGCCTCTGCAGTGGAAATAATCGCCGCATCGAAGCGTTGCACGGCCAGCATGGTGGCCACTTGGGTTTGTCCCGTTTGTCCCGTTTGTCCCGTTTGTCTCGTTTGTCCCGTTTGTCCCGTTTGACCGGCCGGTCTGGACGGCTGCGAAGGTTGCGGCACAGGGCGTGAGGTGTCGGAGTTGGCGAAGCGTTTAATAAATTGCGTGCGTACCACGTCATCGTCGATATCCCGCGCCACCATTTCCACCAACTGCGAAATCGACAGGGATTTCTTCGCCGCCGAACGTACCGCCACCGGTGCGATCGGCCCAAGATGTTTGGTCAGCTCGACCTCGATTCGTTTCAACACCTCGCGATCCAATGTCACCCCGGTTAGGCCACCGGCCGACGCGGTCACGGGCTGCGAGCTCGCCGTGGTGTCGACTCGCTGCGTCGCCTGCGACAATCTTTGAGTAATTTCGGATACGCGCTTGGTCGCCTCCTGGTTGCCTTGCAACACCGCCTTAATTTCATCCACGTTTTGCGGCCGCTGGTCCTCACTTGGCATCAACATCCAATCGATGGAGGTGAGCAATGCCTCGCTATATCGATTGCGATCACCCACTTGCGCGGCAGGCGGCATGGGATCGGTGCGAATTCGCGCAGCCGCATCCACCGGTTTGTTACCAGTTACCAGCCAATACAACACCCCGCCCAAGGCATAGATATCGCTCCAGGGACCTTGATGCCCGGTGGTGTGATATTGCTCAAGCGGCGCGTAACCCGGCGTGACAATGGCGGTGAGTTCTCCGCCGGTTGCGCGTGCCGAACCAAAATCGAGCAGCACCGGCGAGCCATCGCCGCGCATAAAAATGTTTCCCGGCTTGATATCGCGATGCAGGAAACCGCTCGCGTGAACCACGCCTAATCCATCAAGCAATGGCAACAGCATGCCGCGCAAGCTCGCCTCGTCGACTGGCCGGCGCGCCTTGACCCAATCGGAGAGCTGATCGCCGGAAACGAACTCCATCACCATGTAGGCGGTTTTGTTTGCCTGGAAAAAGCGCATCACCCGGACGATATTGGGATGCTTGAACGAGGCCAGGGTGCGCGATTCATCCAGAAACCGCTCCAAGCCCCATTTGAAGGTCTCGACCGCATCCTCGGATTTGGGTGCAATCGATCGGTCGGCATCGCGCCGCGCCAGATCGCCCGGAAGGTATTCCTTGAGCGCGATCTTGACATTCAGATTGGTGTCGGTGGCCAAATAGGTCAAGCCGAACCCGCCCACGCCCAGCGTGGACTCTATTCTGTACTCCTGCAGCTCATAGCCCTGCGGGAGTGCGAGATCGCTACCTGCCATGCCGTTGCAACCGGACTATTTTTCGTCGATCAGGCGAATCGCCTTCTCGAGACTACGGCGCATGCGATTAAACGATTTGCCCAATAGCGAGACCTCGTCCTTACCTTTTTCGCCGAATTCCGGAATTTCCAGATCGCCGGTGGAAATCTTGTCCGCCGCTTCCGACATTTGGGTAATGGGTTTAACAATCAGAATCGACAACATAACGTTGAGAATCACGAAAAGCACCAAGAACACGCCAGTCAACGACGACATAAAGGTAATGAACGCATGGTTGGCATTGGCGATGGGCAGTGCCATGGGTACCGATACGACTTGAGCGCCAATCACCTCATTGAGCTTCCAGCCGAAACCATTGTTCGGCCCGTACAGCTTAACCATCCCGACCGGCGCGAGATCCGGTGTCGTATGGCAAGCAAGGCAGGCCGGATCTTTGATCTGAAACGGCCGCGCCAAATACAACGAAGGGCCGGTGGGCGTTTCGCGAACACCGAAAATTTCTCCCTGCGCGTTATTGGCGCGGAACGAATTCACGATGTCGGTTTCCCATTCCACCGCTCGATTGCGCGGATTGGTGGGGTTGAGCGCCGCTTCTTTATAGGAATAATCGGCATATTTCTTGCGCAGCAAATTCATGATTTCGGAGGCCGCGAACGCCGGCACACCCTCGGGCAGGAATTCGTCTTCCACAACCCTTAGCTTGCCGCGTACCTGCCCAACCGTATAGGCCCGCATGGATAGCGCCGCCTCCATCATCACGCCGGCATTGCGCAATACTTCTTCGCGGGCGTTCTTATGCAATAGCTCGTAGGAAACCGTCCCGGTGATCCCCAAACCCAAGGCGAAAACCACCAGCAGCACCAAGTTGAATTTCAGACGTAAACCCATGACTGTTCCTTCTCAAATGGCAATAATTGAATATTATAGGCAGAAGCACCGATTAAGACTATGCATGTCGTTATGATCGCGTGAATGGCTTCGCGCGCCTCCCATCCTCGTAGCCTATGTCGTGCGGCATGGGCCGATCCTTACCACCGCACACCATTATCGCGACGCCTGTCGGCTTTTCCACTGGCGAATCATGCACAATTGCGGCCTCATCAAAAGTCATTTCAGGTCAAATCATGCTCCAGGTTTCGGCGCTTTGCTGCTTGCGCGGCGAGCGCGAGATTTTTCGCGATCTAAGCTTTTCAGTCGGCCCCGGCCACTGGGCGCAGGTTCGCGGCCAGAACGGAGCAGGTAAAACTACTTTGTTACGAACGCTCGCCGGGCTGATATGCCCTGCCTCGGGCGACATTACTTGGAAAGGTATCGCCACCAGCGCGATTCGAGACCAATATTGTTGCAATCTGTGTTTCCTCGGTCATGCCAATGGCATTAAGGACGACCTCGACTGCGTTGAAAATCTTGAGGTCTGGCGCGCAATCGCCGCTTGCAAATCAAACACGGGAAGCGACGCCGCCTTACGCAGCCTGGGCCTAGAACCCACAACACGCCCGACTCGCCAGCTTTCACAAGGGCAAAAAAGACGCGTTGCGCTGGCGCGTTTGGCGCTCACCGAGGCAAAACTGTGGATTTTGGATGAGCCTTTTGCCGCTTTGGACGACGCAGCGATAGAAAACGTTGCCAAGTTGATGGATCGTCATCTAGCCAACGGAGGAATTCTTGTCTTGAGTAGCCACCAACCGGTGCCCCTCTCCACCCCCGGTATGGACGTATTGATCGCTGCGCAAACGAGTGGGAATGTTTCGATCACCGCCCAAGCGGGCGAGTGGCAATGAATGTGTTTACCGTCATTCTGCGCCGCGACCTTTTGCTGGCGCTACGCAGAAAATCGGATCTAGGCATGAGCTTGTTTTTTTTCATCATGGTAACGAGCCTCTTCCCCTTGGCGATTGGCCCGGAAACAGCGCAACTACGCGCCATCGCACCCGGGGTGGTATGGGTTGCGGCGCTGTTGGCCTCTATGTTGTCGCTGCCGCGGATGTTTGAATCCGACTTTTTGGATGGAACCTTGGAACAAATGTTATTGTCACCGCAGCCTCTGGCGTTGATCGCGTTGGCAAAAATTTTCGCGCATTGGTTGGGCGCCTGCTTACCCTTAGTGCTGATTGCGCCTTTGCTGGCGCTGCAATTTGGCCTGGATTCACGCGCCATCCTCATGCTGTGTTTATCGCTTACATTGGGCACACCATTGCTGTCGTTACTTGGGGCCATCGGCGCGGCACTCACCCTTGGCGTGCGTGGTGGCGGCGTTTTGGTGGCGTTGTTGTTGATGCCGTTATATGTACCGGTGCTAATTTTTGGCGCGGGCGTGGTCGATGCCGATTCTTCCGGGATCGGGGCGGCAGCCAATTTCTCCTTGCTCGGCGCGCTATTCGCGGCGAGTTTGTTTCTTGCGCCGCTGGGTACCGCGGCGGCGTTGCGCATCGCGTTAGAATAGGCGCCGCACATGTTCAGCCTCATCAATTGGTTCCGCTTCGCCTCGCCACAATCGTTTTATCCACTGGCCGGGCGCATGATTCCCTGGTTTTCCGGGGCCGCCATCGGGTTCGCGCTAATCGGCCTATACGTGGGGTTTTTTGTCGCCCCTACCGACGCGCAACAAAGCGAGGTCTACCGTGTCATTTTCGTTCACGTGCCGGTATCGTGGATGTCGATGTTTATTTATCTGGTGATGGCGGGTTGGGCAGTGATAGGTCTCACGCTCAATACACGCTTGTCGTTCATGATGGCGCGCGCCCTCGCACCCACTGGCGCGCTATTCGCATTTTTATCACTATGGACAGGCGCCTTGTGGGGCAAACCCACCTGGGGCACCTGGTGGGTGTGGGATGCGCGCCTTACCTCCGAGTTGATCTTATTATTTTTATATATGGGCGTGATGGCTTTGCAGGCGGCCATCGACGATCCGCGTCGCGGTGATCGCGCCGGAGCGCTTTTGGCCATCATCGGCGCCATCAACGTGCCTATCATTTATTTTTCTGTGATCTGGTGGAATACCCTGCATCAAGGCGCATCGGTGAGTTTGACGCGCGCGCCTTCGATGGCGAAGACCATGCTCGTCGGGATGTTGCTCATGACTTTCGCCTGTTGGATGTACAGCATCGCCATCGCCTTGATGCGTGCGCGTTCGATCATCTTGGAACGGGAAAAACATACCGCGTGGGTAAGCGAATTGATCGGGCAAAGTAAATAATGCGCTGCAAATCACGCAGCGCAAACCAAGGTATATGGATGAAGGAGCACGCTAGATGAATTGGGGTAGTCCCGCGGAATTTTTCGCCATGGGCGGCTACGCGTTCTACGTGTGGGGTAGCTTTGGCATGTGCGCCTTGGTCATCGCGGCGGAAACTTTTCTGGTTGCGCGCGGTCAAAACGTTTTGCTGCGCCAATTGAGAAAAGAAGTCGTCGATTCCGTCAAAAAATGAAACTCGCCCCATGATGAAACCGCGCCATAAACGCATCGCCTTTATTGCCTCGGGCGTGCTGTGCCTGGGTATCGCCGTCGCGCTGGTGCTCAACGCATTCCAGAGCAATCTGGTTTTCTTTCACAGCCCCTCCGACGTTCTCGCCGGCAAGGCGCCCAAGGAGAAAACCTTTCGTGTCGGTGGCATGGTTGAAAAGGGAACCGTCAAGCGTGTTGGCGACGGCCTGACAGTGCAATTTGTGGTCACCGATACAGTAAAAACCATACCCGTGGCGTATGTTGGCACCTTGCCTGATCTGTTTCGCGAAGGCAAAGGCGTGGTGGCGCAGGGCCGACTACGCGCCGATGGCGTATTTCAGGCCAGTGAAGTACTCGCCAAGCACGATGAGAACTACATGCCACCCGAGGCCGCGCAGGCCATCGAACACGCGCAAAAAGCCTCCAAGTCAATCAAATGAACGGCGCGATGGTCTAAGCACCATGACAATTATCAATACCCTCAATTTTTATTCGAGCAAGGTGCGATCAATGAAAGCAATCTCTGGAGAACCGCGTTGATCGCGGAACTGGGGCATTTTTCCTTGATCCTGGCGCTTTTTGTCGCCATCGTTCAAGCGGTGCTCCCCCTGGCGGGCGCGGCCCGCAATAACCGCGCCTGGATGGCGATTGCGCGCCCGGCTGCGCAACTGCAATTCCTATTGGTTGCGCTAGCGTTTGGTTGCCTGACGACCTCCTTCATTCACAACGATTTCTCGGTGCAATACGTCGCCAATCAATCCAATTCACTGCTGCCGCTTGCCTATCGCGTCGCGGCGGTGTGGGGCGGACATGAAGGCTCCTTATTGCTCTGGAGTTTGATGCTGGCCGGATGGACGATCGCCGTGTCCTTGTTTTCCAGACAACTGCCCAACGATATGGTGGCTCGGGTATTGGGTGTGTTGGGCTTGGTAAGTATTGGATTTTTTCTTTTCATTCTGTTGACCTCCAATCCTTTTGATCGTCTGTTTCCACCCGCCGATGACGGCCGCGATTTGAATCCCTTGCTACAGGACCCCGGCCTCATCATTCACCCGCCAATGTTGTACATGGGTTATGTCGGCTTTTCGGTGGCCTTCGCCTTTGCCATTGCTGCGTTGCTCGCCGGGAAATTGGATGCCGCCTGGGCGCGCTGGTCGCGCCCCTGGACCACGGCGGCGTGGATGTTCATGACCTTAGGTATTGCACTGGGTAGTTGGTGGGCTTACTACGAACTCGGTTGGGGCGGCTGGTGGTTCTGGGACCCCGTGGAAAACGCCTCGTTCATGCCGTGGCTGGTGGGCACTGCCCTGGTGCATTCGCTGGCGGTCACCGAAAAACGCGGCAGCTTCAAAAGTTGGACGGTGTTGTTGGCCATCAGCGCGTTTTCTCTGTCGTTGATGGGAACCTTCCTGGTGCGCTCGGGCGTGCTCACCTCGGTGCATGCTTTCGCCACCGACCCTCGGCGCGGTATCTTTATTTTGATATTTTTGGTGATCGTGATTGGCGGCTCACTCGCGCTATTTGCCTGGCGTGCCCCCAAGGTGCGTATGGGCGGCAAGTTCGATCTTGCTTCGCGTGAAACATTGCTTTTAACCAACAATGTATTGCTGGTGGTCGCGGCAGGCACGGTGCTCTTGGGAACGCTCTATCCACTGGTCATCGATGCGCTGGGCATGGGCAAACTTTCGGTGGGCCCGCCTTATTTCAATACGGTGTTCGTGCCGCTGATGGTGCCGCTTTTGATCCTTATGGCATTGGGGCCGCTCACCGCCTGGAAACAGGCCGACCTGATGTTGGTGTTGCGGCGCTTGCCACTTGCGCTTTTCGCCGCGCTGTTGGCTGGGGTGGGATTTTCGGCTTTGCTAGGCGAAGTGAAATTGGCCGCGGTGGTCGGCATCGGTCTCGCAACCTGGATCGCTGGCGGCATCGCGATCACCGTCAGGGAGCGATTGCGCGCAAACGGCGCGACTGGCGCATGGACGGTGCTGAGACGCCAACCCCGCTCCTGGTACGGCATGCACTTTGCACACCTGGGCATCGCCATTACCGTGGTGGGGGTGACGGTGGTCAGCCATTATGAGAGTGAAAAAGATGTGCGCATGGCAATGGGCGATGTAGTCTCGATCGGTGGCTATGAATTGCGCATGGTGGCGGTGCGCCAAACCATGGGGCCGAACTACCGCGCGCTCACCGGCGAATTCGACATGCTCAAAGATGGCGTAGAGATTCGCAGCCTCTTCCCGGAGAAACGTTTCTATCATTCGACATCCATGCCCATGACCGAAGCCGCCATTGACACCGGTTTATTGCGCGACGTGTATGTGTCGCTGGGTGAAGCGCTGCCCGATGGCGCCTGGACGGTACGCGTGTATCACAAGCCAATGGTCGATTGGATCTGGGGTGGCGCCGTGTTCATGGCTTTGGGCGGATTGCTGGCGGTGCTCGATAAACGTTACCGCCTGGGCGCGCGGCGCCGTGAGCCAATCCTTTCAGGCAACGAGGCACGTGCATGAGCCGTTACCTCTGGCCTTTGGGCATTTTCATTGTCCTCGCTTCGTTTCTCGGTATCGGCCTCACCCTCAATCCGCGCGAGGTGCCCTCGCCTTTGGTTGGCAAAACAGCGCCGCTTTTCAACCTGCCGCGTCTGCACGAGCCGGGCAAAACCTTTTCGCCAACCGAAATGCAGGGGCGCGTATGGATGCTTAATGTCTGGGCTTCCTGGTGCGTCTCCTGCCGCGACGAACATCCGGTGCTGGTGGAGTTGGCGAAATCCAAGCTTGTGCCCCTGTATGGCCTTAACTACAAGGACCCTCGCGACGATGCCTTGAAGTGGCTGAAGCAATTCGGTGATCCCTACGACCTGAGCGTTGCCGACGTCGACGGGCGCATCGGCATCGACTATGGCGTGTATGGCGTACCGGAGACCTATGTGATCGACAAGGCCGGCGTGATCCGCTACAAACACATCGGCCCGATCAATCGCGATGCGGTGCAAAAAACGCTCCTGCCTTTGATCGCGGAGCTCAATAAGTGAATCGGCCACGGGTGCTTGGCACGTCTATCCTCCTCATGGTTCTACTTGCCCCTTTACCGGCACTACCCGCTGAAGCGACACCGGTCGCCGCGAACCGCCAAGTGGAGGAGCGCTTGAATACCATCGCCGCGGAATTGCGGTGTCTCGTTTGCCAGAACGAGTCGCTTGCCGGTTCGCGCGCCGATCTCGCTATGGATCTGCGGCGCGAGGTTCGCGAGCGTATCGAGCGCGGCGAATCGGATGATTTGATTAAAAGTTTCCTTGTGGAACGCTACGGCGACTTCATTCTTTATCGCCCGCCATGGAAGCTCACCACGCTGCTTTTGTGGCTTGGTCCGGTTCTGTTACTACTCTTTGGCCTTACGCTTTTGTACCGACAATTGCGCCGCCGCCGCGTAGACGCCACCAATCCGGCGGTGACAGACGAGGAACTCACCGAGGAGGAACGCGCCAAGCTCACACGTCTACTCGCCAGCGATCTCCCCAACACCGAGGCACCGCGCCAATGATTGGCTTTTACGCCTGGGCCGGCCTGCTGATCGTCCTTGCCATGGTTGGATTGCTCTATCCACTGTTGCGCCGTGAACCCGGCGAAACCGCCCTCGCGCGCGGCCGCATCAATGCGCGTGTCTACAACGATCAACTGGCCGAGTTGGAGGTCGATCGTGCCAACGGCATCATCGATCCGGCCGCTTATGCAGAGGCGCGCCACGAACTAGAGCGCCGCGCCTTGTTAGACATTGACGAGGACGAGCCCAACCCGGTGCGCGCCACGCGATGGCCTGCGATCGTCCTGGTATTGATCGTTCCGTTTGCCGCCATCCTCACCTATGTGGCACTGGGCAAACCCGCTGCGATGTTGGATCAAAGCAAAGAGCACGCGATTACTGTGGAAAAAATTCAAGGCATGGTGGCCAATCTTGCCGCGCGCATGGAGAAAAATCCGGACGATCTCAAAGGCTGGGTAATGCTGGGGCGCGCCTACAAGGCCATGGATCGCATCCCTGAAGCCATTCAAGCGTTCGAACGCGCCGGCGCGGCGCTGGATGAAGATCCGCAGAACCTGATCGATTTTGCCGAGGCGCTGGCACGCGGTGACCGGGAGACCTTTAAAAAACGCGGCGCGCCACTGATCGCGCGCGCTTTGAAGGCCGATCCCGATCACATCCCCGCGCTGGTGTTCGCCGGCAGCGCCGCATTCGAGGAGGGCGACTTCCGCGCCGCTTCGCGTCACTGGAATAAGGTGTTGGGGCGCCTGCCACCGGACTCAGACGAGGCTAAAGCCATTACCGAAGCTATATCAAGAGCGGATAATAATGTCGCAGCGAAAGGCGTTGGTTCTAAGGATCCGGAAAAAAACTCGAAGATTACTGCGCAATCGCAGAACAAACCGGCGAACGTCGCCGGCAGCGTCGCACTGGACCCAACACTCGCCGCCCGCGCCGGGCCGGACGATACGGTTTTCATTTTCGCGCGTGCAGCCGAGGGTCCGCGCGCACCATTGGCGGTGATGCGCGCCAAGGTGCGTGATCTGCCGCTCAAGTTTTCTCTGGATGATTCGCAAGCCATGTCGCCCGAACTACGCATTTCGCGATTCGACAAAATTCGCGTCGAGGCGCGCATTTCGAAATCCGGCAATGCCACGCCGCAATCGGGAGACCTGCAGGGTGCAAGCGATATTGTCGCCGCAGGCAAACTCGATGTACGCGTGGTGATCGACAAGCCGGTGCCTTGATTGGTATTTGAGTCAAACGCCCGGTATTTTCCGGCAGCCGTTGCGTAGAGTCGTTAGGCCGGACGCGGCGTGCGTAATTTTCCAAGCAACGCCAGAAGACCCTTCACGATCCAGCGAATTAGAACAATCGCGATTACCGCCAGCGTCACGAGGAACAGTAGAAACATCAGCGGATGCGCGCTGGCAAGCCAAAGCCCTGCCGGCAAGGCCGCGTCCTCGGTGATCGAGGCGGCCCAATTGGAAAAAGGTTCTGGCGAAGTATTTATCATGGCGCGCGCACCAGCCTTGGATAAATGCGTGCCGCCCGCCACCGTGCCACCAAGAATGGCCGCCGCCAAGGTAGTGCCCGCTCCCGCATCGCCAAACACCGCCGCCGCCAATGCCGCGCCGGCGGGAATACGAATAAAGGTGTGCACCGCATCCCACACGCTATCCACCCAGGTAAATTTATCAGCGAAAAATTCGATAAAGCTCATAAACCCGCTGGCCGCGAGCACCAGTGGGCTTTGCAACATAGTCAAATGCTGTGGCAATTCGATCCAGCCGTAATGCCCGGCGATACCGACAAGAAATAAGGTGGCATACAAACGAATGCCACTTCCCCAGGCAAGCGCGGCGGCAATGGCCAGATCGGCGATGGGCGGCATGCGTTATGCCATCGATTAAGTGTTCTGCACCACGATATTGGGAAACTTCGAGGTCATATCTTTGGCTTGTTCGGAGAGTTTCACCGCGAGGCGCCGAGCGATTTTGCGATAGATCTCCGCCGCGACGCTATTGGGATCGGCCACCACCGTGGGCCGCCCCGAATCGGTCTGCTCGCGGATTTTGATATCCAAGGGCAATTGGCCCAACAACTCGGTTGAATAATCCTTACACATTTTTTCCGCGCCGCCGGAACCAAAAATTGCTTCGGCATGACCGCATTTGGAACAAAGATGCATGGACATATTTTCCACAATGCCAAGAATTGGAATGTTCACCTTCTCGAACATCTTTAGGCCTTTACGTGCGTCGATCAGGGCAATGTCCTGCGGCGTGGTGACGATCACCGCGCCCGTCACCGGCACTTTCTGCGCCAGGGTCAGTTGTATATCGCCGGTTCCCGGCGGTAGATCCACCACCAGGTAATCGACATCGCGCCAGTTGGTCTGATTCACAAGTTGTTCCAAAGCTTGAGTCACCATCGGACCGCGCCACACCATGGGCGTATCGGCGCCGATCATGAATCCGATGGAAATCGATTGCAGGCCGTGCCCCATCATCGGTTCCATCTTCTTACCATCTTTGGATTCAGGTTTTCCCGAGATCCCCAGCATCATCGGTTGCGACGGGCCATAAATATCCGCATCCAGTATGCCCACGGTTGCGCCCTCATCTGCCAGCGCCAGTGCCAGGTTCACCGCGGTGGTGGATTTGCCCACGCCGCCCTTGCCCGAAGCCACGGCGATAATATTTTTCACCCCAGGCACCAACTTCACGCCGCGTTGCACTGCATGCGCATCAATGCGGCTGGTGACTTTCACCTCGACCTTGGCGACACCTTCTAGCTTCATCAAACAGGCTTGCATCGCTTCGCCAATCGGTTGTCGTTGTGTGCGGCTGGGGTAACCCAGCACGGCTTCCACCGTTACGTGCCCGCCATCAATCACAATTTTGCTGATCGACTTGGTGGCCACCAAATCCTTACCGGTATTGGGATCGATTACCGCTTGTAACGCCGCACGCACCTGGTCTTGGGTAATCGCCATGAATTGAAACTCCGGTTTTTATGGGATGCAAACAGCGTCGATTTTACTGTTTTTAGTCGTGGCGACGCGCTAACCCGCGCTAAAATAAGGGTTTTTCCAAGTCTTTCTTAAGATTGCTCATATGTCCCGCCGGCTTTTCGTCACCACCGCCCTGCCCTACGCCAACGGCCCGTTTCATATCGGCCACATCATGGAATACATCCAGGCCGATATTTGGGTGCGATTTCAACGCATGTTGGGCAACGAGGTGCATTTCATGGGCGCCGACGATGCGCACGGCGCGCCCATCATGCTGGCGGCCGATAAAGCCGGCATCACGCCCGAGGCCTTCATCGCCGGCATTGCCGCAGGTCGCAAACAGTATTTGGATGGCTTTCATATTTCCTTCGATAACTGGCATTCGACGCATTCGGAGGAGAACACCGAGCTGTCGCGCGGCATCTATAAACGCCTGAAAGCGGCCCATGGCGCCGGCGGACCACTAATCGCCACGCGCAATATCGAACAATTGTTCGACCCGGTGAAGGGCATGTTCTTGGCCGATCGCTATATCAAGGGCGAATGCCCCAACTGCGGCGCCAAAGATCAATACGGCGATGCCTGCGAGAACTGCAGTTCAGTGTATGAAGCCACACGACTGAAAAACCCCTACTCAACGTTATCCGGCGCGAAGACCGAACTACGTACCTCCGAGCATTTTTTCTTTCGCCTGTCGGATGAGAAATGCGTCGAATTTCTGAAAGCCTGGATCGACACCCCCGGCCGCCTGCAATCGCAAGTTGCGAACAAAGCCAAAGAGTGGCTCGACGGTGAAGGTGAGAAGGCCCTGGGCGATTGGGATATCTCGCGCGACGCGCCCTATTTCGGCATCACCATTCCCGATGCGCCGGGAAAATATTTTTACGTGTGGCTGGATGCGCCGGTGGGTTACTTCGCAAGTCTCAAGCAATACTGCGCGCGAAAAAATTTCGATTTCGATGCATTCGTCACCCCGGAGGGTAGCCGCGCCGGCGGCACCGAGATGATCCACTTCATCGGTAAAGACATCATTTACTTCCACACCCTGTTTTGGCCGGCAATGCTGCAATTCTCCGGCTACAAAGTGCCCGATCATATTTACGTACATGGCTTTATCAATGTCGGCGGCGAAAAAATGAGCAAGTCGCGCGGCACCGGCATCTCGCCCCTGAAATACTTGGAACTGGGCATGAACCCGGAGTGGCTGCGTTACTACATCGCCGCTAAGCTCAACGCCAATGTGGAGGACATCGAATTCACCGCGGAAGATTTTCTAGCAAGAGTAAATAGCGACTTAATCGGCAAATACGTGAACATCGCCAGCCGCGCCGCTGGGTTTCTGGTGAGCCGTTTCAACGGCGAAGTCAATTCCGCTGTCGATTGGAAAACCCGTTTTGGCGCGGTGGAGGCCGAGAGCGAGATTCGCGACGCACTAGAGAATCGCGAATTCGGTAAAGGCATACGCGTGGCCATGGCCTTTGCCGATCGCGTCAATCAACATTTCGATGCCGAGCAGCCTTGGAATCTGGCGAAGCTTTCCACCGATACCGCTCGGACCGCATTGCAAAACTGTTGCTCCGAATGTATCGCGGCGTTTCACGCCCTGAGCGTGTGGCTCGCGCCCATCATCCCCACGACTGCTGCTCAGGCAATGCAATTTCTCGGTGGCGATGCAGCGATTCGCTGGAGCGCATGGGATAAGACGCCGACGCGCATTGCCAAGTACTCGCATCTGATGACCCGCGTGGAAGAAAAGCAGCTCGATGCACTGCTCGATATTGCGCCCGCGGTGGCGGCGAAGGAAACGAAAAAAACGGCGCCCAGTAAAACCGGCGATAGCCCCAAGACGCCCGCCCAGAGCGCGTCTTCAGCCACCACCCCTTCAGCCATTGATGCCGCGAAACCGGTCCACATCGGCATCGAAGATTTTGCCAAAGTGGATCTTCGGGTGGCGAAAATTCTCAAAGCCGAACATGTGGAAGGCGCGGACAAATTAATAAAACTTACCTTGGATATCGGCAGCGAAACACGCACGGTGTTCGCCGGTATCAAGGCCGCTTACGATCCGGCCAAACTCGAGGGCCGGCTCACGGTGATGGTGGCCAATCTTGCACCGAGAAAAATGAAGTTCGGTATGTCCGAAGGAATGATTCTGGCCGCCAGTGGTTCAGAGCCTGGCATTTTCCTGCTCGCCCCCGATGCGGGCGCACAACCCGGCATGAAGATCAAATGACGCGGGCGCTACGCTAGTCGCCCTAGTTGACGCTCTCATTGTGGCCAATCTGACGACACTTCACGCCATCCTCGCCGTCGTTGTGTTGTGGATCGCGCTGGGCGTGGCCGGCTTATTTGTCCCACGCAATCTGCGTCTGGTAGCGAAGTTTTTATTTCCACTGGGCGCGGCCGGCGCCCTGGTGCTTGCCGCGGCGGGCTTCTTCGCCGTCATGGGCGATATCCAATCCACGCTGTTGCCCGTGGGTCTGCCCAATCTACCCTTTCACCTGCGCGTCGACCCTTTGTCGGGATTTTTTCTCATGCTGTTGGGCGCGGTTGCCGCGGGGGTTTCGGTGTACACCGCCGGGTATCTGCGCGCCAATGAAACATCCTCCCCTGGGCAACAATGTTTTTTCCAACACACATTCCTGGCGAGCATGGCGCTGGTGATGATCGCCAATGACGCCTACGGCTTTTTGGTGTTCTGGGAGGCGATGGCCTTGTCCTCCTACTTTCTGGTGGTGAGCGACCACGACAAACCCGAGATTCGTCGCGCGGGTTTCTTGTACCTGCTCATGGCGCATGTGGGCGCGATAGCGATCTTGTTGTGTTTTGGCGTTCTGCAAGGCGGCGTCTACACCTTCGATGCGATGCGCGAAACCAATCACACGCCTTTCTGGGCCACCACGGCATTTTTGCTGGCATTAATTGGCTTCGGTGGCAAAGCGGGCCTTGTGCCATTGCACGTGTGGCTACCCGAGGCCCACCCAGCCGCGCCCTCGCCTGCCTCGGCGCTATTGAGCGCGGTGATGTTGAAGGCGGCGGTGTACGGCTTTGTGCGCGTCATATTCGATTTGCTCGGTCAGCCACTGTGGTGGTGGGGGGTGCTGGTGCTGGCGCTTGGGTTGTTTAGCGCCCTATATGGCGTGCTGTTTGCCGCCGTGCAAAGCGATATGAAGCGCCTGCTTGCCTGGTCGTCGGTAGAAAACATCGGTTTCATATTCGCCGGCCTCGGTCTGGCGATGACCTTTCACGCCTACGACATGCGTGCATTGGCGGCATTAGCGTTGACCGCGGCGCTTTATCACGCGCTTAATCATGGCTTTTTCAAAAGCTTGTTGTTCCTGGCAACAGGTTCGGTGATGCACGCCACCGGCGAGCGATCCCTGGGAAAACTCGGCGGCCTGATGCAGCGCATGCCCTGGGTGGCATGGCTGGCATTGGTTGGCGCCTTGGCCATTGCCGGCGTGCCACCGTTGAATGGTTTTGTCTCCGAATGGATGCTGTTGCAGGCTTTTCTTTTCACCCCCAGCCTGCCGCAGGGCTATCTCAACATGTTGCTTCCAGTAGCTACCGCCTTAGTGGTGCTGGCGGCGGCCCTGGCTGGCTACGTGATGGTTAAATTTTATGGCGTGGTGTTCCTTGGCCAGGCGCGTGAGGAAAAATTCAAAACCGCCCACGACGCCAGTCTATGGGAACGTTTTGGCCTGGCTTGGCTAGCAATGGGTTGCGTGTTCTTGGGCCTGGCGCCAGTATTTGTAATCGGTCTCATCGACCATATTGCGATTCAGCTTCTGGGCCAATCGCTTGGCAATACCTCGAATTGGTTGTTCCTTGCGCCAATCAACGCCGAACGTTCCA
The DNA here is from genome assembly GCA_046153355.1 of Burkholderiales bacterium. Taxonomy (GTDB): domain Bacteria; phylum Pseudomonadota; class Gammaproteobacteria; order Burkholderiales; family SG8-39; genus 2-02-FULL-62-17. The sequence goes on along the minus strand of JBJXEY010000145.1, from coordinate 4,649 downwards.
GTTACAGCCCCTTGCTGTTCCTCACGATAATTGCCTTGGTCACGCTTGCCACCTGGCTCATAGTGCGGCGTATCTATCATGCTCGGATTCGCCGTGGCCCTGCCTGGGATTGCGGCTTCCCCGCGCAAACCCCGCGCATGCAGGATACCGCCGAGGGATTTGGTCAACCGGTGCGCGTGGTGTTCGAGCTGTTCTTCCGCATGCAACGCGAATTGCCCTCACCTTCGGACCGCGCGCCACGTTATCGCGTCAAAGTCGATGACCACCTTTGGTTTTGGCTTTATCTACCGTTGCAACGCGGCACCGAACTGGTCTCGAATTTTGTTAGCCGCTTGCAGCAAGGGCGAATTTCGCTATACCTCGCCTACAGTTTTGTCACCTTGATCGCGTTGTTGCTGTTCATACCATGATAGCCGCAGATTCTTCCATCACCCTCGCGAGCAGTGTTGCGCAATTGGCAGTGCTGGGCATGGGCGCGCTGCTCGCACCGCTGTTGACGGGCTGGGTCAATATGTGTCGCGCCTGGATGCAAGGCAAAAGCGCGCCGCCGTTGCTCACTCCTTATCGTCTTTTGAGAAAGCTATTCAACAAGGAGCCGGTGCTCGCGCACAATGCCTCGGCGCTGTTTCGCATCACGCCTTACATTTTGTTTGGATGCATGTGCCTTGCCGCGGCCATCGTCCCCACCCTGGATATCGATCTGCCGTTTAACGCCGCGGCCGACGCCATCGCGCTGGTGGGCCTATTCGCCTTGGCGCGAATTTTCATTTCGCTTGCCGCCATGGATATCGGCACCGCATTCGGGTCGCTGGGCGCGCGCCGCGAAATGATGCTCGGGTTTCTCGCCGAACCGGCGTTGTTGATGGTGTTGTTTACCGCGTCGTTGATTTCAAACTCCACTTCATTGGCGAATATTGTCGGCGTGTTGTCGCGCATGGATTGGGTGATTTATCCCAGTCTCGCCTTCGCCGGGGTGGCCTTCACCATGGTGTCGCTCGCGGAGAACGCGCGCATCCCGGTGGACAATCCGGCCACGCATCTGGAACTCACCATGATTCACGAGGCGCTGCTGCTGGAATACTCCGGCCGGCATCTGGCGCTCATGGAATGGGCGGCTAGTTTGAAACTGTTCGCCTATTCGTGCATGGGTATCGCGCTATTCGTACCGTTTGGCATAGCGGTGGGCGGCTATGGCGGCGTAATCGTCGCCCTGCCGGCCCTGGTTGCGAAACTGGCGATAGGCGGATTCCTGCTCGCGGTAATCGAGTCGGTCAGCGCCAAGATGCGCATCTTCCGCGCGCCTGAGTTCCTTGGCACGGCGTTTATCCTCGCGGTGCTGGCCATGTTGGTGCATGTTCTGTTGGAGGGCCAATGAGTGGCGCGCAGAATTTGCTCATGACCGGGTACGCCTCGCAGTTCATCAACCTGCTTGCCGCCATGATGTTGTTGATCGCCTTTGCCATGCTCACGCAAAGGCGCGTGCTCTCGCTTATCAATCTATTTGCCCTACAGGGGCTGACACTCACCGTGTCCACATTCCTGGTGGCATGGACCACCGCGCAGACGCATTTGTACTGGTCGGCGCTACTCACCATCGTGTTGAAGGTGTTGTTACTGCCATGGATATTGCATCGCCTGATTCAAAAGCTGAACGTCAAATGGGATGTGGCGCCGCTCATCAATATCCCCACTACCTTGATGGTCGCACTGGTGCTGGTCATCATCGCCTTCAACCTGGCGTTGCCGATCTCGGCGCTCGCCGGCACCGTCACCCGCGGCACCTTGGGCATTGCCCTGGCGGTAGTGCTACTTGCCTTCCTCATGATGATTACCCGCGCCAACGCCATCCCCCAAGTAATCGGTTTCCTGGCGATGGAAAACGGCCTTTTTTTCGCCGCGACCTCGGCCACCTACGGCATGCCCATGGTGGTGGAACTGGGCATTGCGCTGGACGTACTGGTGGGGATGCTTTTGTTTGGCGTGTTTTTCTTCCAGATCCGCGAGCGCTTCGACAGCCTGGATATCCGCCACTTGGAAAAGCTTAAAGGAGATTAAGGGGAACATGGAGATACTTCTGGTCCTCGTTTGCCCCTTGATCGGCGCGCTGTTGCTTGCGTTTGTCGGCCATCGCCCCTGGGCCGACAACTTGAATGTACTCTTTTGCGCGCTCACCTTTTTTGCCGCGCTGTTTCTCGCGAACACCATTGCCTCGGGCCCGTTGTTGGCCGCGAACGGTCAATTTCTCGCTGACGCATTGAATATTTTTCTGGTGGTGCTGACCACCTTTGTCGCCATGACCACGGCGATATTTTCCCGCTCCTACCTGCGCGAGGATCTCGTGCACGGCCGCTTGAGCGCGCAACGTATGCGTTTATTTCACGGTCTGTACCAGATATTTATCTTTTGCATGTTGCTGGTGCTGCTCACCAACAACATGGGGCTATTGTGGGTGGCCACCGAAGCGGCGACACTTGCCACGGTGCTATTGGTGTCCCTATACCGCACGCCTGCCTCACTGGAAGCGGCGTGGAAATATTTCATCCTTTGCAGCGTAGGCATTGCGCAGGCCTTATTTGGCACCATTCTTTTGTATTTCGCCGCTGAACGCGTGTTAGGTGGCAGCGCGGGCAAACTCGGCACGGACGCACTGTTGTGGACTCACCTCACGCAGATTTCCGGCAGCCTGGACCCCACGGTCATGTCGATCGCGTTTGTATTCCTGCTGGTGGGTTATGGCACCAAGGTGGGCCTGGTGCCGCTGCACAATTGGTTGCCTGACGCGCATGCCGAAGGCCCCACGCCAGTGTCGGCGGTGCTCTCGGGGCTTTTGCTCAACGTAGCGCTATATGCGTTATTGCGCTGCAAAGTGCTGGTGGATGGTTCGTTACGCTCGGATTTCGCGGGCAATCTTTTGATGGGCTTCGGTCTGCTGTCGGTGCTGGTGGCGGCGTTTTTTCTCTGGCGGCAGCGCGATATCAAACGGCTGTTCGCCTATTCGTCGATCGAACACATGGGTATCGCCACGTTTGCGTTTGGACTGGGGGGCGCGGTAGCCAGCTTCGCTGGTTTGCTGCACATGACGGTGCATTCGTTGACGAAGAGCGCGTTATTTTTCTCCGCTGGACATGCGGCGCAGTCGGCGGGCACTCAAGTGATCGCCAACATTCGCGGACTACTACGAACCAGTCCCGCGATCGGCTGGGGTCTGATGCTGGGCACCATCGCCATTCTGGGCGTACCGCCATTCGGCGTATTTGCCAGTGAATTTCTGATCCTTACCACGGCAATAAAAACCCAAGCCTGGTGTGCGGCGCTGTTGTGCATTGCGTTGGTGGTGGCGTTCGCCGCCATGCTCGCGAAGGTGCAGGCGATGGTGTTCGCAGACCCTGGCGTCGCGGAGTCGATGACATTGACACCGCGCAACCAATTGCCTCGAGGTACCAGCGCATCGAATACGCATGCGAACCATGAAAAGACGAACTCCTCGGCTTTATCGCGAATCAACCTCATCTTCATGCATAGCCCGACGTATCTGCATTTGGCCATCGTGCTGATGCTGGGTTTATACATTCCGCCCCAACTCGCCGACTGGTTTCGACAAGCGGCAAGAATGCTCGGACAGGTGACATAAATTGATTGTCCCCGCCCCTAGAACCGCGAATCGACGCTGATGTTTTTCAATGATCTGAAAATTCCTCTCACCCCGCTCGCCGGTCCGATACCTGCGTGGCATACGCGTATTGATCTGGCGCAACTCGCAGCCGTTTGCCGCGCCGCCAGCGCCCAGGGCGGCCGCCTGGCCGCGTTGTGGGGCAACGACGATGTTCAGGGGTTTTCCCTGCATGCGGTGCTTGCCAATGATGATGGTGCCTTGTGGCTCACCTGCCCTCTGGATGCAACACAGCCGCGCATCCCCGATCTGACGCAATGGTTCGCCTGCGCTGATCGGCAACAACGCAGCCTGCGCGATTTATTGGGGATCGAAATCGAGGCCGCGGCCGCCGATGCCGACCGGCGCCCCTGGCTGCGGCATGCCGCCTGGCGCGAGACGCAATTTCCCCTGCGGCGCGATTCACACCTGGCGAACACAGATCCCTTGGGCAACGAAGACTATGCTTTCGTTCGTGTCGAAGGCGAAGGCGTGCACGAGATTCCCGTGGGCCCGGTGCATGCGGGCATTATCGAACCCGGTCATTTTCGGTTTTCCGTGGTCGGCGAGAAGGTGCTGCGTCTGGAGGAGCACCTCGGCTACAAGCACAAAGGCATCGATAAACTTTTTTCTTCGCTGGATCTCAAACAAGGCATGCGCCTCGCCGCGCGCGTGTCGGGAGATTCGACGGTGGCCTATTCGTGGGCCTACGCCATGGCGGTGGAAACGCTCACCGCTTCGACGCCACCCGCGCGCGCCTTGTGGCTGCGCGCCCTTTATCTGGAACGTGAGCGGCTTGCCAATCATCTGGGTGATCTGGGTTACTTGGGCAATGACGGCGGGCTGGCGTTTGGCCTGGCGCAGTTCATGCGGCTAAAAGAAGATGTGCTGCGCTTGAACGCGCGCCTGGCGGGCCATCGTTATTTGATGGATCTGGTGATTCCAGGCGGCGTAATGCGCGATATCGAGCGATCTGCGTTGGAGGAATTCGCTACGCAGT
>JBJXEY010000128.1:0-2522 GCA_046153355.1 Burkholderiales bacterium | reverse complement strand
TGCAGCATCTTGGAAACCGGAATACCGGTGGCGCGCGACACCACTTCGGCGATCTCCTCCGCGCCTACGTCGGTGCGCAGCAGCTTGAATTGCGGCTGGTCCGCGGACCGCTCGGCTTTTTTGAGTTGCGATTCGAGTTGGGGAATCTTTCCATACTGAAGTTCGGAAACTTTCTGCCATTCACCTTTACGCTTCGCGGCCTCCATTTCCAACCGCAGTTTTTCCAGATCTTCCTTGATGTGCTGCGAACCCTGCACCTGGGCCTTTTCCGCCTTCCAGATTTCCTCAAGATCGGCATATTCACGCGCGAGTTTCCGGATCTCCTCTTCGATCAGCGCAAGCCGCTTCTGCGAGGCTTCGTCTTTCTCCTTCTTTACCGCTTCGCGCTCGATTTTCAACTGGATGATGCGCCGATCGAGCTTGTCCATCTGCTCGGGCTTGGAGTCGATCTCCATCTTGATGCGCGCAGCGGCCTCATCGATCAGATCGATCGCCTTGTCCGGCAAAAAACGGTCGGTGATATAGCGATGCGAAAGCTCCGCGGCGGCCACGATGGCGGGATCGGTTATTTCCACGCCGTGATGCACTTCGTACTTCTCTTTCAAACCGCGCAAAATGGCGATGGTGCTTTCAACTGAAGGCTCGTCGACCAGAACCTTCTGGAAGCGGCGCTCGAGTGCCGCGTCCTTCTCAATGTATTTGCGATACTCGCTGAGCGTTGTCGCGCCGACACAGTGCAGTTCGCCACGGGCCAGCGCCGGCTTGAGCATGTTGCCCGCATCCATGGCGCCCTCGGCCTTGCCGGCGCCGACCATGGTGTGCAGCTCATCGATAAACACGATGACCCGCCCTTCTTCCTGAGACAGCTCCTTGAGCACCGATTTCAGCCGTTCTTCGAATTCCCCACGATACTTGGTGCCGGCCAGCAATGCCGCCATGTCAAGACTTAGGACGCGCTTGCCTTTCAGCGTCTCCGGCACTTCTTCATTGATGATGCGTTGGGCAAGACCCTCGACGATGGCGGTCTTGCCCACGCCGGGCTCGCCGATCAGCACCGGATTGTTCTTGGTGCGCCGCTGCAGGATCTGGATCACGCGGCGGATCTCGTCGTCACGGCCGATGACCGGATCGAGCTTGCCCTTGCGGGCAAACTCGGTCAGATCGAGAGTGTATTTTTCCAGTGCTTCGCGCTGGCCTTCGGATTCCTGGCTCTGGACACCCTGGCCTCCGCGCACCGCATCGATTGCCTGCTCAAGCGCTTTCTTGTTGACACCCTGGCTGCGCATCAGCTTGCCGATATCGCCTTTGTCCTCGGCCGCGGCGAGCAGGAAAAGTTCGGACGCGATGAACTGGTCGCCACGTTTCTGGGCTTCCTTGTCGGCGACGTTCAGAAGATTTCCAAGTTCACGCGACAAGTTGACCTCGCCGCCCTGGCCCTCGACTTTCGGCAGGCGTCCGAGCGCCGTCCGTATCGTTTCCTTCAGCGCCGCCACATTGGCGCCGGCACGCGCGAGCAGGGAAGACGTACCCCCATCGTCCTGCTCCAGCAATGCCAGGATCAAGTGTTGCGGTTCAATGTAAGGGTTGTCTCGGCCAAGTGCCATGCTTTGAGCATCGGCGAAGGCCTGTTGAAAGCGCGTGGTGAATTTGTCGAATCGCATGTTTGGTCCCCGATTTTCAGGCAGTAGTCTCAGTTATCGCCTACATTGGGTGGCTGAGATCGGATTTCAACGTGCACGAATCTGATTCGATGCCCGCTCGCCGGTATTGCCGTAAGAACGGAAAGCTGGCAAATTGGGTCGTCCGCCATCTCCCTGCAAGATTGAAAATCCATGCGCCTGACTCATTGCTGCGTAACCATCATGCTGGCCACGCTGCCGCTGGGCGCCTGGGCCAACCAGACCCAGGCCGATCAGTCCCAGGCGGCCGACCAGGAAGCCGAAGCGCGCACCCTGGCATCCCGGATGATCCAGCAACTGGGTGCGGCGCTTAAAAAGGAAATGGCCGCAAGCGGTCCGGAAGGCGCTGTCCTGGTGTGTCGCGACATTGCGCCCACGATCGCCGGGGAATTGTCCAGAAGTTCCGGCGCACGGGTGGCGCGAGTCAGCCTCAAGACCCGCAATCCGCTGCTGGGAACTCCCGATGCCTGGGAGCACCGGGTGCTCGTCGAGTTCGACCGTCGCGCAGCCATGGGTGAAAAAATAGAATCCCTGGAATATGTGGACACCGTTGACGAACCGGGCGGGCGCTACCTGCGCTACATGAAGGCCTTGCCGGTGCAGCCTCTATGTCTGGCTTGCCACGGTAGCGCCGAGCAAATTTCAGATGCAGTCAAAGCACGACTCGCCACCGAATACCCTCACGACCGCGCAATCGGGTATGCGCCCGGACAAGTGCGCGGCGCGGTGACCATCAGGCGCCCGGTGGATACCGCCCGATAACCCGGCCAGGAAAGGTGCGGGCGAGGGAATTCAATGCTTGCGCGGCTTTAATTTGGCATCCACCCGGATCCAGTCCGGATG
>JBJXEY010000252.1:0-3512 GCA_046153355.1 Burkholderiales bacterium | reverse complement strand
CCATGGCGCAGTCAAATCCGCTGACCGCGGAAATCAAGTCGGCCTTTGCCGATGCGCTGGCCGGCGCGCCAGGCTACCCGAAGGTTGCGTCGATGCCGCGGATCTATTCCGCCGCGGCTGGATTGGGCAGCCGGGATGTGCGGCCCGGCGATTTTGTCGCCGCCATCGAACACATGCGCGAACAGCGCGAGCGCAGATTCTTCGTTCTCGGCATCGAACATGAGCTGGCGCTCAACCCGGAAAAGGAACCGGACGTACGCCCAAAGGGCGCGTTTTCCATGCGCGGTCATTCGGTGGGCGGCTACGGCTCGGTGACCACCAACAACGTGATCGCGACCATCATCGGCGATCTGTTTGGCCTATGCGTCCAGGCATACCCGATGTATGGCTCGGAGAAAAAGGGTTTGCCGACGACTTACTTTCTGACCGTCGCCGAGGAGCCGATCCGCGCCCACGCGGAGTTGCAGCATGTTGATTTCGTGCCGCTCAATAACGTCAATGCTTTTAATCTCGGCAATCCGCTGAGTGGATTGATTAGCGGCGGCACGGTGTTCGTACAACACCATAGCCGTAATCCGCACCAGGTGTGGGCATCGATCCCAGCCAACGCCAGGGATTTCATCCGGCGCCAGCAGATTCGTGTTTACGCCCTTGACGCAGTCAAGGTGGCCCAGGAGGTTACTTCCCATGCGCAGTTGAGCCAGCGCATGCAGGGCATCGTTCTCCTCGGCGTCTTTCTGAAAGTAGCGCCGTTCGTCGCCGCCAGAGGCTTAGGTGACTTCGAACTTTACGCCGCGATTGAACGGTCGCTAGGCAAGTTTTTTGGCAAGCGTGGCGACAAGGTGGTGCAGGAAAATCTCGCGGCGGTCAAACGTGGGCGAAGCGAGGTGTTTGAAATCTCGCGTGAAATCATGGTTGCCGCCGCTTAGGAGTAAAGTTAAATGAACGAGAAAACGGTCCGCGACTGGATGCACCGAGGGGTAGTTACTTGCCATCCCGAAACTCCCGTGGAGGAAGTGGCACAGACCATGGATACGAACGATATCAGTGCGCTCGTGGTGGTTAACGAGCAGAGCGCTGCCGTCGGGGTGATCTCTCGCACCGATTTAGTCAACGCGCGCTTCGTTCAACCTTATATGAAACATTGGCGCGGTTTGAACGCCGAGCATTTGATGACCAAACCGGTGATCAGCGTTTTGCCGGATACGACGATCAATGAGGCGGTGCAGATGCTTAATGAAAAACGGATCCACCGCCTCGTCGTGGTCGAGAAGGCGAGCGACCGCTTGCGACCGATCGGGATACTCTCGGTGACCGATCTGGCTAAGCATGTTCGCGACGAGCCACTGGACGAGGAGTAACCATGGCGGATCTAGAAACTGTCTTCAACCCATTGGAAGCCGAGGGCCGCGAGGCGATCGGCGCGCCAGGAATCAAACAGCCTGGCGCCGCGATGGAGACCCATGAAGCGACCTTCGCGGATACCCACCTGATCGAACTCGATCTTGACAAGTATGTCGACGACTTCAATCGGCGCGTGATCGGCGCCTATCAGGAGGGCAAAGGTTCGGCGGTGTTGCCGGCCGATCTCGGTGTGGCGCGCAGTTTGATCCCGCCCGGCACCGGCGCCCTGCGCGATTTTAGCTATATCTCGCCAGAGATTCCCGAGTTCGATTTTGCCAAATGCGTCGGCTGCATGAGTTGTGTCACCGAATGTCCCGACACAGCGATCTTGGGCAAAGCCATTCCCGCGGCGATCGTGGAGCGCGCGCTCTCCGAGATCGACGACGAGGATGAGCGCGCGTGGGTGCGTTCCCACTGGGCGCGCACGCGCAAGTATTACGACATACCGGAGAAGAAAGGCGTCGATGGCGCGTTCTTCGGTATCTTCATCGATCCGACCAAATGCAAAGGTTGCGCGGAATGCGTCCAGGTGTGCGACGAACTCGACTATCACGCGCTCAAGATGGTGTCTAAGGACGAGCTAACCTTGCCCCGCTATCGTGCCGCGTTCAATCTATTTCGCCAGATCGGTCCGACACCAAAACGCTATATCAACGATAATGCCTTGGCGGATTTCATGCTCGACGAAGCATCGGCGCTACTCTACGTCGGTGGCGCCGGCTCGTGCATGGGCTGCGGCGAGGCGACCGCGATCCGCATGATGTTGGCGGCCACCGGCTTTGTCTATCAGCCGGAGAATATCGGCATCGTCGCGTCGACCGGATGTAACACGGTCTATGGCTCGACCTATCCGTACAACCCCTATCTCGTGCCTTGGACCAACTCGCTGTTTGAAAATGCGCCGGCGGATGCCATGGGCATTCGCGCGCGCTGGAATCAAATGGGCTGGCAAGAGCGCAAGCTTTGGGTGATCGGCGGCGACGGCGCTATGTATGACATCGGTTTTCAAAGCCTAAGCCGCATGCTCACCAGCGGCATGGACATCAACGTGCTGATTCTCGACACCCAAGTCTATTCCAACACCGGCGGCCAGGCGTCGACGGCGTCGTTTTCAGGGCAGGATGCCAAGATGGCTTCCTTCGGCAAGGCGACGCCGGGAAAAACCGAGCGGCGCAAGGAGCTGTCGCAGATTTGTATGATGCATCCGGATATTTATGTCGCCCAGACCACCGCCGCGCATATCAATCACTTTTACAAAGCGATCCTGGAAGCCAACCAATATGCCGGCCCGGCGGTTGTCAACGTCTATACGACTTGCCAGCCCGAACATGGCGTGCCCGATTGTAACTCTGCGCGCCAAGCCAAACTGGCGGTGGAGAGCCGCGCCTTTCCCCTGTTCATTTACGATCCGCGCAAGGGCGACAAGTTGCGCGAGCGTTTGAGCTTGGTCGGCAATCCGGCGCAGAAGCAAGATTGGTGGACGCCGCCCAACGCTGACAAGCCGTTTCAGTTTGTTGATTTTGCCCGCACCGAGGGGCGCTTCGCCAAGCAGTTCGGCGCCGAGGGCGCGCCTTCGGAAACTTTGTTGTTCGCCCAGGAAGACCGGCTGAAAAACTGGCGCTTGCTGCAGGAGCTAGCCGGGTTGCGCTGAAGCGCCGGAGATGTGAGGCAGTTATGGCACAAGCAAAAATCTATCTCGTGCCGCTGGATTTTTCTCGCGGTTCGGAGCGCGCCTTCGACTTGGCGCGGAAAATGGCCCGTGAGAGCAAAGCGAAACTGGTTGCGCTCAATGTCGTGCCGGCGGAGTTAATCTATCCGCCCATGGGCGGACAGTTCGACTTCTACGGTCTCATGGAGCGCGATGCCCGCGACCATTTCGCTAAATTGATAAAACGCCGAGGTCTCAAAGCTGGTGAGTGCAAACTGGTGTTAGCGCGCGGCACGGATTTCGCGGACGCCATCGTGCGCCAGGCCAAGAAGCTGCGCGCTACCATGATCGTCATGGGTTGCCATGGCCGCACCGGCTTGCGCCGTTTGCTCTTGGGCAGCGTGGGGGAACGGACACGGCGCGATGCCGACTGCCCGGGGTTGATTGTGGAATAGCTCAG
>JBJXEY010000103.1:0-6796 GCA_046153355.1 Burkholderiales bacterium | reverse complement strand
GATACCTGCCGCCGCCGATAGTCGAGTGGGTTCGATCCAGGCAGTTGCAAACCCGAATCGACGCTGCGCGCCGCTTCAAGCAATGTGCGGCGCACGCGTGCGATCACCGCATCCGATGCGCCCAAGTTTTCCTCGCTGCGATCAAAGTGCGCGCCGATGCTTTCGGTGACAGCGATGTCCTGATCTTGAATGCGCGTGATACGCATCCAGGGCTGTGCCGCGTCAGCGGCGGCAGGATCGACATAGGCGTTGCTACGATTGCGCGCTGGCTGGTGTGTGCCGGGAATCAATTCGGCGTGGGTGCGCTCACCGCTCAGAAAGCCGCGCCGCTCTTCATCGGTAAGCGCTCGTTGCGGATGCCAGGTGAAGGTATAGAGCGAGCTGCTGTGTTCGTCGCGCGGTACCCAGGCGTGTCCAAACAGCGGTCCCGCGCCGGGATGTGCCGGTACCATGGTGAAAAATGGCGCGAACCAATGCGCCACGCGCCAGAAATATTTGTCGTCACCCGCATCGCGGCGCGCGGCGAACATCACGCCCGCGCCGTGGGCTTCTATCTCCACTATGGGACTCATGCCTTCGCGTATCCAGGTGTTGGATTGCGGCCCGGCAGCCTCGCGCGCGCTGAAAGCGTTGCCGTGCAGGTGCGCGATATGCGAAGGATCGAGATCGCCTTCCATGCCTTGTGTCCAATGGCAATCCTGAATGCGCTTGGATACGTAGTGTTGTGTGGGTGCCACCTGCAGGTATTCCAGGTGGGGCATTTCAGGCATGTTTTCCGCTGGACCCATGTAGGCCCACACCACGCCATTGCGCTCGCGGCAAGGGTAGGCGAGCTGTCTCATACGAGTAAGCAGGTCAGCGCCTCGCGGTTCGTTGGGCATCTCCAGGCATTGGCCACTGGTAGCGTATTTCCAACCGTGGTACCAGCAGCGAAGACCGTCGGCTTCGTTGTGCGCGAAATAAAGCGACGAGCCGCGGTGCGCGCATTTTTCATCGAGCAAGCCAATATCGCCATTGGCACTTCGATAGGCAATCAGGTCTTCACCCAACAAGCGCACGCGTACCGGCGCGGCGCCTGCTTTTGCCTCGTCGGAAAGTAATGCCGGTATCCAGTAACGGCGCAACAGTGCGCCCATCGGCGAATTGCGGCTGACTTGCGAATAGATCTGGTCGTCCTCTGGGCTCATTTCAATGTATCGCCGCTTGCTTGCGAAATTTGTTTCCCTTGTGCTTACTTCTTTAGCGCGGGTCCAGGATACAAACCCAAGGTATCGAGAAACGCGATGCAATGCCGGTCGAACTCCCAGGGCGCCTCGAAATTACACGCGTGCCCCGCGCCTTCGATGGCGGCGAATTTCGAGCCGGGCAGGCGTTTATGCAATTCCACCGACGAGGGATAGGTGCGGTCTTCCTTGCCGGCGATGATCATTACCGGCATGGTGAGCGCATCGTAAAACGCTTCGGGACGCGGGCGCGAGCGGGCATTAGCCTCGTTCATGGCGATGATGCTACCCAGCGTGCCTTCGTTGTTGAGGCTGGCTACCATGTCGGCGTAGTAGCGCGCCAGTTCGCTTTTCTGCCCAGCGGGCGAAAAGTGATCCAACACCTGCGGGTGGCGCAGACCTAACCCTTCATTTCGATAACGTTCCACCCAGCGCCACATGATGTCGGCGTTCACCGAATAGCCAGTGCCAGAAACGATCAATGCCAATGTGCGTCTGGGGCGCTGATTGGCCATGTGCATCGCCACCGATGCGCCAATCGAGTTGCCTTGAATAATGATGCCATCCGAGGTAATGCGATCAATGAGTTCCCAGCACGCTTGCGCTTGGTCATCCAGTTTCAGTCCCGGTTGCGTGGCCGGCGAGCGGCCATACCCGGCCAGATCCACGGCGATAGTGCGATACCAAGCGGAAAAATGCGCTGTCTGAAACATCCAGAACCGCAGTTCATCCGGGGTCGAATGCAGAAACAGCATTGGCGTGCCGTTCGCGCCAAATTGTTCAAAATATAGTGGTCCAGGTATATGGTCAGCCATAATTACGAGGCATTTTCAATCTACAAGTGGAATATTAGCCGAACGGATTACACGCCCGAAGCGGGTGATGTCGCTTAAATACCGGGCGTTGAATTGCTCCTGCGTGCTGCCCACCGGGTCGTTGCCCGCGTCACGCAGGCGATCGCGCAGCTCGGCGAGATTAATTATTCGCGCCGATTCGGAATTGATGCGCGCCACCACATCGCCTGGGGTTCCCCCGGCGACAAATAATCCGATCCATCCGCCGAAATCGAATTCGCTCAAACCCGACTCGACCAATGTCGGAATGTCGGGCATGAGTTCGGCACGCTTGGCGGTGATCACTCCGAGCGCGCGCACCTTGTTCGCGCGCACCAGCGGCACAATCGCCGAGAGCGGCATGAACGACATCTCCACTTCGCCAGCAAGCAAGGCAGCGGCCTGCGGCGCGTCACCTTTATAAGGGATATGCGCGACATCGATGCCGGCTAGACTTTTTAAGATTTCGCCGAAGAGGTGATTGGGGGCGCCCGGCCCCGAGGAGGCGTAGTTCAATTTGCCCGGCTGAGCGCGGGCCATGGCGATGAGTTCCTTCACTGTCTTGGCGGGAAATTGCGTGGGCACCACCAGTGCCTGGTTCGAGGAGGTGAGTTGCACCACGGGAATGAGATCCTTGATCGGATCGAAAGGCAGCCTGCGGTACAGCGTGGCGCTGATCGCCAGGCCTTGAATGGTCATCAGAATGGTGTGGCCATCGGGCGAGGATTTCGCCACCACCTCCACACCGATGTTGCCGCCCGCACCGGCGCGATTCTCGACGATGGCGGGTTGTCGCCAGGCTTCGCTTAGTTTCTGGCCGAAAAATCGCGCCAAGGTATCGACACTGCCGCCGGCAGGGAAGGGCACGATGATGCGCACCGGTTTGTTTGGATAATTTTGCGCGCAAAGGTTCAGGCACGAGAACGACATGAAGACCGCAAGCAAGCAACGCAAAGCATATTTCATGGCAAGTCTCACCGAAAGGTTGGCGTGTTCCATTATAGTGCGAGGTATTGGTTCGGCATTTAGTCACTCCCCACGCGATTGAGTCGGTTAATGCGCGAACTCATGTGAAATCCCTGGCCGAATCGCGTAGATCGAATATTCGCGATGGCGTAAATTCAATATTGAGGTAGCGATGAAAAGATATGCTTTGGTTCTGTGTTTCTGTGGCGCGCAAATCGGATTGGCTACGCATGCATTTGCGCAGAATTTTCCTTCCAAACCATTTCGCATTCTCTCAACGTTTACCGCCGGCGCGGTGGCCGATGCGGCCATTCGTCTGGTGGCGCAAAAGATGAGCGATTCGGTGGGGCAGCCGGTGATCGTCGAAGCCATGACCGGTGCCGGCGGCGTGTTGGCGGCGCAAATTTTGGTGCGCTCCGCCCCGGACGGCTATACGCTTTTGCATTGCGCGCCAACAACTTTGGTCGCAACGCCATTCATCCTCAAAAACCCGCCTTACGATCCGCTCAAGGACTTTACCTACATTACCCACATGGCTGATGCGACCTTGAGCATCGTGGTCGCGAATTCGCTTCCGGTAAATACGGTGAAAGAGATGATCGACTATGCGAAGACTTATCCTGGCAAGTTGGCCTACGGCTCCAATGGCATTGGCGCCAGCGCGCACCTTGAGATGGAACTATTGAAACTTAAATACGGTATCGATGTCATTCACGTGCCCTACAAGGGCGGCGCGGAGGGCCTAAACGCTGCGGCTGCGGGGCAAGTCCCGATGGCTTTCGCGCCGCTCATCAGTGCCGCGCAACAGGCCAAGGCGGGTAAGGTGCGTATTATTGCGGTGACATCGGTGAAACGTTTTCCCGGCTTGCCTGAATACCCTTCGATGGGCGAACAACTGCCGGACTACGAAAAAATTCCCACAGGTGATGAAATCGTTGGTCCCGCCGGCATTCCTGCCGCGATAGTCAGACGGCTCAATGCGGAAATGGTCAAAGCCATCAACCACCCCGAGACCGTGGAACGCCTAAGAAGCATTGGATTTGTCGGTGTCGCCAATTCGCCCGAGGAGCACCTGGCGCAAATCAAGCGCGATATGCAGATCATGGCCAAAGCCATCAAAGCAGCCAGGATTAACCCTGAGTGAGTATCGAACGGGGGAAGGGAAGGCTCCCTTCCCCCGTTACCCCCAACCCTCAGGAAAAAACAGTGGGGAATGTTGCAGGTGTTTACCGGGGGTCAGGTTTGCAGCGAATTGATGGTTTGGTTGGCGCTACGCAGGCGCCGGCCTAGTTCGCGTGAGAGGCTAATCAACATTTTGACGGCGATGGCGTGATGCTGCGCTACCAGGTCATCCAATTGGTGGCGGGACATGACGTAGCAAGTGAGCCTGCCATCGGCGCGTACGCTCGCGGACCGCGGCTGGGCATCCAAGAGCGCCATTTCACCGAATACAGTGCCTTGTCCGAAGGTGACCAATCGATGCGAACCGATGTTGTCTTCCATGGCGCGGTACACGCTTGCCGAACCTTCAGAAATAATGAACAGTTCATCCCCGGCGTCGCCTTCCTTGAATATGTGTTCGCCTGGATTGAAGATTCGCTTCTCCAGTTGCGGCGAGAGCAGCGCCAATTCTTCTCTATTCAACAATTCCATTGGCGTGATGCGCGAAAGCGGCGTTTCCCTGATTACCGTTTTTTCGCCGATCACCGCGAGCAATAAATCGTTTTCGGCCTTTTCCAGGGCATGGTCGGTATCGTCGAAAAATCCGCTGGAGCCAACCGCCTTGACCACGCCGGTGTCCTCCATGAATTCCCACAACTCGTGGTTCTTGTTCATGTGCGATACCAACACCTGGCGACCAGATTCGCGCACCACCTTGGCAAGTTGCACGAAAATTCTCGCGCCGGTGGAATCAATGTAATTGACGCGCTTCATATCGAGAATGATGTGGGTGACATCCTCCTTCAATAATTCATCGATGCGATCCAGCAGGTGATCGGCGGTGCCGAAAAACACAATGCCCTCGAGTACCAGCACCACCACTTTATTGCCGTGTATGTCCAGTTGCTCCATCTCCGCGGCAGGGCGCGAGCGGCGCGAATGAATCGCGTCGGTGCGATATACGCGGCGCACCACCGAACGGCTAGTGGTGGCGATGAAAAAACCCACTGCGATAACAATTCCAACCGCCACGCCGTTGGCAACACCAACTGCGATGGCCACGCCGGCAACGATAATAAGAATGGCGAGATCGATGCCATGGCTACGGCTGATTCTTGCCTTGCCGCGCAACCAGTTAAATAGCGTGACCACGATATTGAAGTCGATCAACCGCAAAGCCAGCGTGATCAGCAGTACCGCCACCACTACGCGTGGCAGCCAAGCGATTGCCCAGCCAAATAACAATATAGCCACCAGGGAGGTGATGCCGATCACCACCAAAGACCAACGGCTCTTACCGCCCGCATTGTGATTCGCCAAGCTGTTGGTGAGATTGATACCAACGGGAATGCAACCCAGGCAAGGCAGTATCGTATTGGTGGCGCCAAGCTTGGCCAATTCCTTATTTGTATCCAGGCGAACGCCGGTGTGCGCTTCATAGGCCTTGGAGGAAAGCAAATGATCCAGTGAGCCGATGATGGCCAAGCCAAACGCCGCGGCAAGAATATCGGGCAGTCGCGCGCCATAAATTTCTATAAAAGGATAAAACTTCAATGCGATATCGAATGGCGGGCTGATGACCTCGGGCATCGAGCCGATGGTCGAGCCAAGGTATTTCTCCAGACCGAGCTCGTGAAGCAGGTGATAAGCCACGGTACCCACCAGCACACCGGAAACCATGGACGGGATGCGATGCGTGAACCGCGGCGGCCAAGCAATGATTGCGCCAGTGACGGCGACTACCACTAGATTTAAGGGTTTGAAATCTCGCTCGATCTCATGCAGCACGATGCGAATCGAGTGCGTATCTTCAACGCCCAGCAGCGCGCCGATTTGCGAAACAAAAAGCAGTATTCCTACGGCGTTAAGAAAGCCCGCCAGCACGGGCTGTGGGCAATATTTGACCATGCCACCCATGTGGGTGAGGCCGATGACGGTTTGGATAAGTCCGGTCAGAGCAAGGAATAAAAATACGCCTGCCAGTTGCGAGCCAGCTTCCATCGCCACCACGGTATTGGTTCCCATGATGACTTGAAATAGCAGCGCCGCGACGAAAAAGCCTGCGACGCTGCGCGGGACATTGACGCCCGTTGAACGAGTGCCAAGAATTGCCAGGATTATCGCGCCTAGGGCCAGACCCCAAATGCCCGAAACGATTCCCAACGTGAACCCATCGCGGCCAAGTGCCTCCAGCGTGAAGGACCCAACCACGATGCTGACTGGCAAGGCAAGAAACGCGGCGGTGAGGCCACCGGCGATATCGCCTTTCAACGTCGATTCAGTTTCGGATTGTGTTGGCAATTCCGCGCGTACCTATAATCTTCGTTCGCCGATTTGCGGATGGCATAGCATTTGCCGTCGCCAGAGGCTGGATTGGGCATCGCCATTGTAGAGGCAAGTTCGAGAAGCAGCAACCTAAATTAATGAATTCATTAAATAAAGCGGCACAGGGAAATATGCTAGTCTCAACCTGGGATAAACGGAACTCGCAACAAACAGGCGAGCTAGGAGGGGTATATGGCTGAACAAAATAATGCCGGCGGCGGTCTTTCCGCCAATTCCGACAAAACGCAAATCGACATGAATTCGCCGCTGCACCGAAAGCGGGCTGCT
>JBJXEY010000081.1:0-3964 GCA_046153355.1 Burkholderiales bacterium | reverse complement strand
CGAGCGGCTGGACAATCTGGAAGACCCGTATCGCTTGTTCCGTTGCCACTCGATCATGAATTGTGTCGATGTGTGCCCGAAGAATCTCAACCCCACCAAAGCCATCGGCAAAATCAAGGATTTGCTGGTGAAGCGTACGGTTTAAGGTGTAAGCAAGGGTGAGCGAACGAGACAGAATATTATGGCATTGCCGCCGCGGCTTGCTGGAACTGGATTTGATATTGCAGCGCTTTGTGGAAACCCGGCTAGACCGGCTCAGTGGTGATGAGGTGGCGGCCCTCAAGTTATTATTGGCTTTTGACGATACCGACCTGTTCGATCTCGTCATGGGCCGTGCGGAACCCGTGGATACCCGGGTGCTTGAAATGCTCGAAATGTTGCGTGCCGCATAGCGTTAAAATTCAGCGAAATCAATTACTTACTGATTTAAACTAACCTTCCGTCCCTGGAGATTGGCATGAGCGAGAAACTGGCGACCCTTTCCTTCCACGATGGCAAACCGTCGGTGGATTTTCCCATCTACAGCGGCAGCGAAGGGCCGGATGTGATCGACGTGCGCGCCCTGTACGGCAAGACGGGCCTGTTCACTTACGACCCGGGCTTTATGTCCACGGCGAGCTGCCGCTCTGGCATTACCTATATCGACGGTGATGTGGGCATATTGCAGTACCGCGGTTATCCGATTGAGCAGTTGGCCGAAACATGCAGCTTTCTGGAGACATCGTATCTGGTGCTGAATGGCGAGTTGCCCAACAAGCAGCAACTGGCCAAGTTCACCGATACCGTAATGCATCACACCATGGTGCATGAGCAATTGTCGCGTTTCTATAGCGGTTTCCGCCGTGACGCGCATCCGATGGCCGTGATGTGTGGCGTGGTGGGTGCGCTGTCCGCGTTTTATCACGACTCCATCGACATCAACGATGCCAAGAGCCGCGAGATTTCGGCGTTCAGGCTGATCGCCAAGCTGCCAACGATCACGGCCATGACTTACAAGTACACGACCGGCCAGCCGTTCATGTATCCGCGTAATAATCTTTCCTATGTGGAAAACTTTCTTTACATGACCTTTGGCACGCCGTGTGAGGATTGGGTGCCGAACCCCGTGCTCACGCGCGCGATGGAACGCGTGCTGATTCTGCACATAGACCACGAACAGAATGCCTCGACTTCAACCGTGCGGCTGGCGGGTTCGACAGGCGCCAATCCGTTTGCCTGTATCTCGGCGGGTATCGCGGCGCTGTGGGGCCCTGCGCACGGCGGCGCCAACGAGGCGGTGCTAAAGATGCTGGCTTCCATCGGCGACGTAAAAAATATTCCTGCGTTCCTGCACAAGGTTAAAGTGCAGGAGGATCACACTATGCTGATGGGCTTCGGGCATCGCGTGTACAAGAACTACGATCCGCGCGCGAAGCTGATTCAGAAGACCTGCCACGAAGTGCTGGAATCCCTCGATCTCAAGGACGACAAGCTGTTCAAACTGGCGATGGCGCTGGAAAAAGTGGCGCTCGAGGACGAATACTTCATCAAGCGCAAACTGTATCCCAACGTCGATTTCTACTCCGGCATTGTGTACCAGGCACTGAAGATTCCCGTGCCGATGTTCACGGCCATCTTCGCGCTGGCGCGTACCGTGGGCTGGATTGCGCAGTGGAATGAAATGCTCGGCGACAAGGAAGCCAAGATCGGCCGACCGCGCCAGTTGTTTACCGGCACCGCGCGGCGCGATTTTGTGGAAATGGCGAAGCGAAAATAACGGATGAGGGGTGAGGAGTAGCCCCGTGTATCGCACCTCACGCCTCACGCCACGCGCAGAGATTGACCCAGGAGTGACGCGATGATGAAAGAGTTTGAAGGTAACTCCTACCTGTACGGCGCCAACGCGCCGTTCATTGAGGCGCTGTATGAATCGTGGCTGGCCGACCCGCATTCGGTGGAACCGCGCTGGCGCGGTTATTTTGACGAACTGCAAAAGCTCGATGACGGCCCGCGAGATGTGTCGCACTTTGCGGTGCAAGATCGTTTTGCAGCGATGGCAAAGGAGCGCCGTGCGCCTGCTGCTGTAGCTCCAGCCGATGGCTTCCAGAAACAGTTTTCTGTATTGCAGTTGATCGCGGCCTATCGCTTTCAGGGCTGCCGCGTGGCCGATGTCGATCCGTTGGGGCGTATTGAAAAACCGGCGATCCCCGAACTTGATCCCGCGTTTTACGGGTTGACCGAAGCCGATTTCGACACGATCTTTAATGCAGGCACGCTGCATGGTCCGTCGCAGGATACGCTGCGCGGCATTCTGCAACGTCTAAAGGACACTTATTGCAGCAAGATCGGCGCCGAGGTCATGTATATCTCGGATATCCCGCAAAAGCGCTGGCTGTTGGAGCGTTTTGAGCCATCGCTGGGCCGCCCCGCGTATGACGTGGCCTATAAAAAGCACTTGCTGGAGCGGCTGACGGCCGCCGAGACGCTGGAGAGATATCTCAATTCCAAGTATGTCGGGCAGACGCGCTTTTCACTTGAGGGTGGCGATGGTTTGATACCGTTGCTCGACAACCTGTTACAGCGCGCGGGCGCGGCGGGTGTACAGGAGCTGGTGATCGGCATGGCGCATCGCGGGCGCTTAAACGTGCTGGTGAACACGCTGGGCAAGATGCCCAAGGATTTGTTCTCCTCGTTCGAGGGTAAGCAAAACCCCGAGGTGCTGGCGGGTGACGTGAAGTATCACGATGGCCAGTCGTCGAACATCATGACGCCCGGCGGGCCCATGCACGTGACGTTGTCGTTTAACCCTTCTCACCTGGAGATCGTCAACCCGGTGGTTGAGGGCTCGGTGCGCGCGCGCCAGCACCGCCGCAAGGATCATACGGGTGATCAGGTATTGCCGGTGGTGATTCACGGCGACGCCTCGGTGGCGGGGCAGGGCGTGGTGATGGAAACGCTGAACCTCGCGCAGACGCGCGGTTATGGCACGGGCGGAACCGTACACATCATCATTAATAACCAGATTGGCTTTACCACCTCCGACCCACGCGATTCACGATCGACGCTGTACTGCTCGGACGTGTGCAAGATGCTAGAAATCCCGATCTTCCATGTCAATGGCGATGATCCGGAAGCCGTTTGTTTTGTGACGGAACTCGCGCTCGATTACCGCATGAAGTTTCACAAGGATTCGGTGATCGATCTGGTGTGCTACCGCCGGCTGGGGCACAACGAGCAGGACGAGCCGATGGTGACGCAGCCGCTGATGTACAAGCGCATCCATGGCCATCCCACGCAACGCAAGGTTTACGCCGATCGTTTGATCAAGGATGGCGTTGTCACCGAGTCCGATGCCGACGCTCTGGTCACCACCAGCCGCGAAGCACTGGATCGCGGCTACCACACCAATCAAACGATATTGTCGAACTTCAAACCGCCGTTCGAGATCGACTGGGCGCCGTTCAAGGGTGCAAAGTGGAACGAGAACGACGACACGCGTTTGCCGATGGAGACGATACAAAAACTCGCGCGCAAGCTGTGCGAGGTGCCGTCGAATTTCCAGTTGCATCCGCGCGTGGAAAAGATCATGCAGGATCGGCGGCTGATGGCCGAAGGCAAGCTGCCGCTGGACTGGGGAATGGCGGAATCGCTGGCGTATGCCTCGCTGCTGAACGAAGGTTACGCCATACGGCTGTCCGGCCAGGATGCCGGACGCGGCACGTTCTTTCATCGCCATGCGGTGTTGCACGATCAGAACCGCGAACGCTGGGATCAGGGCGTACATATCCCCTTGCAGCACATCGGGCCGAATCAGGGCGATTTCATCGTCATCGATTCCGTGCTGTCCGAAGAGGCAGTGATGGGATTCGAGTATGGCTACGCGACCTCAGCGCCCAATGATCTGGTGATCTGGGAGGCGCAGTACGGCGACGTCGCCAACGGCGCCCAAGTCGTGATCGATCAGTTCATTGCTTCGGGCGAGGTC
>JBJXEY010000068.1:0-6327 GCA_046153355.1 Burkholderiales bacterium | reverse complement strand
TCGGCGGGTTGGGGCCGGCGGTCGTCCAATACCGCGAAGCCTGCGCCCGCCATGGCAATCCGCATGGCCGCGCCGTGTGCAGCTACTTCATCCATATCGCCAGGACACGCGCCGAAGAAGAAATCGGCACCGACTTCCTGATGCGCTACTTCAAGAACTCCGGCATGCGCCCGCCTGGCTCCGCGTCGCGCACGGCAAACTTGCCGCCGACCATGGCCTACTACGCGAAGATCGTCGACTGGTTGCAAAACTTCAAGCGCGAGGACCTGAACGAAAGCTCGTTCCTACTTGGCTCGCCAGGGCAGATCATCGAATCCTTGAAGCGCGTCGAGGCCGCGGGTATCGACGAGGTGGCGCTGTACTTCAACCATGGGCTCAAGCCGCACCAGATGGTGATGGAGCAGATGGATCGGTTCATGAACGACGTCGCACCCGCCTTCGCATCGGGCAATTGATACATTATTCCGAAAGGCAATTTCGACATGACACCGTCTCGAACAATCCCCCTTGCGAGCGGTGAAGCCGCCGAGGACTTCAGTGCGGCATCACTGGAGCAACCGGCCAAACAAAGCGGCAAGCCCATGATGACTCTGCAAATGCCGGCTACTCCAGATCCAGCCAGCGTGACCCTGGACCCCAAGACCACCGGATTGATCGTGCTCGACTTTGTCGAGGACATCTGTAATGCGCAACCCAGTTGCAAGGGTCAGATGCTGCCGGCAATGATTCCCTTCATGGAGCGGGTACGCAAGGCGGGCATGGTCGTGGCTTACGGCACGCGCGAGCACAACATGACCAAGTGGTTGAAAGAGGTAGCGCCGCTACCGCGCGACATCAAGATCATCAGCACGGCCCAGGACCGGTTCTACAACACTGACCTGGACAATACGTTGAAAACGAAAGGCATCAAGACGCTCATCCTGGTAGGCTGGAAAATCAGCGGTTCGGTGACCTACACCGCGGTCGGCGCGATGGCGCGCGATTACACCGTCGTCATTCCCGTGGATACGACATCGGCCGCTAGCGCCTACGAGACGACCATCGGCTTCTATAACGTTTTGAATTCGGGCAATGCGAATCTGGCGAACGCACCCTTGAAGCCCAAAGCCGTCACGCTATCCCATACGGACTTGATCGCCTTTCGCTAGGAGACTGGGCAATAGGTTTGTTTGAACAACTTTCACAAGCGACTTCGTGTCGCAGTCGATTTTCCTATCCTTTGATCGAGGTCCGTCGCAGGCGCTACAACCATAAGCGCCCCCATTCAAGTTTGAAGGACCTTACGCTGATCGAACTCAAGACGCGTTACGAATCCACAAATCCGAGGATCATCGTCATGTAACCATTGGTCCGAAGATCCCTGGGCAGGTCAAAATGTTAAAGTAAAAATTCATAGGAAATTTATCGTAAAGAGGTATCTATGATTAATACTCAGCGACCAATTCCGTTCATATTAATCTCATCTAATCACGGCACGATGATTATCAATCGCAATGATTACAGGATGACGGATTCCAATAGTGGGTATGGAGTCGGATTCCAATTGCTCAATACATCAAGCTTTGACCAGCAGGAAATTGATTTTGCTCTCGCCTTGCTTGAGCTGAGGCGGAAAAATTTCGGTTCTGGCGTTATTGCTATTGATTGTGGAGCAAATATTGGCGTACATACGATTGAATGGTCACGATTTATGTATGGGTGGGGTGAAGTTATCTCCTTTGAGGCTCAAGAAAAAATTTATTACGCCTTGGCTGGAAATGTCGCTATTAATAATTGTTTGAATGTGACTGCAAAGTTCGCTGCCGTTGGGGCGCAATGTTCGTCTATAGAAGTTCCCGAGCCGAATTATTTAATTCCATCATCCTATGGCAGTTTTGAACTGAAGGAGAGTAGTAAAAACGAGTTCATTGGACAAACTATTGACTACAAAAAAACAAAGACCGTCCCTCTGATATCAGTCGACTCCCTCAACCTTAAGAGGCTAGATTTTATAAAAATTGATGTTGAGGGTATGGAGGAGGATGTATTGGAGGGCGCTAAAGATTCTATAAAAAATTACCATCCAATTATGATGGTTGAGATTATTAAGTCAGATAAATCTAAAATCGAAACCTTTCTTGTAGAAAATGGATATAAATTTTTTCCATCGGGATTAAGTCTGATAGCGATTCACCGGGATGATCCCGTATCAAATACCGTCAAAATTGGATAGCCAACGCTCCTTTACTTACCGAGTAAAAGTAGTCGCGGATCCGATTACCATCGTAGATACTTTAGTAAAATTTACTATCCTTACGCGCCGCCGCCTTGGGCGCTGTGGGCGAACACCGCAAACTAGGCGCTTGGCGCGTATTCTTAGCGCGAAGTCGCCGATTTCCTTATACAAGTACCTGGAAGACATACAACTTGAACAGCACCTCCGCAGTACGGGTTGACAGAAAAGTACGCATTGGCGTGGTCGGTATGGGCGTCGGTGCGGCCGAGATCCTGCCTTCCATGGCGGCATCCGATAAGGTTGAATTGGTCGCGGTGGCCGACACCAACCCACGCGTGCTCGAGGTGTTTCGCCAACGCTACGGTGGCAAAACTTACGGCGACATCGAGACACTGTGCGCAGACCCTGAGGTCGAGGCGGTATGGATTGCCACACCGAACCGTTTTCATGCGGCGCACACTGTAATCGCCGCGCGCCACGGCAAACATGTGGTGGTCGAAAAGCCGATGGCCATTACCATGCAGGAAGCCGAGCAGATGATCGAGGCATCGATCCGCCACGGCATCAAGCTGGTGTGCGGCCATACGCAAAGTTTTCTCCCCAATGTGCAGACCATGCGCCGCATCATCCGCTCAGGCGAAGTGGGCCGTGTTTGCGCCATGCATGTCTGGGCTTATACCGATTGGTTGATGCGGCCGCGCTCGGCCGACGAACTCGACATCGAACAAGGTGGCGGCGTGCCGTATCGCCAGGGGCCGCACCAGGTCGATACGCTGCGCTTGCTGGGCGGCGGGTTGGTGCGTACGGTGCGTGCCGGCGTCGGCCAATGGTTCTCGGGGCGGCCAATTCCCGGTTATTACAGCGCGTTCCTGGAATTCGAAGATGGCACGCCGGCAACCTTGATGCACAACGGCCATGGCTACTTCATCGGCGCCGAGCTGGTGCCCTGGGGCAACCAGAATCAACATTACACGCCCGAACAGCGCATCGCCGTACGTCGCGAATTGCTTGCCGGTACCAGCGACCAAAACCGCGCCAAGGACGATCTGCGCATTGGTGGCAGCGCCGAACGCGCCAGGGGCACGAGCAACGCCAAGCCCAAGCCTTGGGTGCCCAACGACCTCGGTATGTTGATCGTTTCTTGCGAACGAGGAGATCTGCGCCAATCGCAGCACGGCATTTTCGTTCACGACGACAGCGGCACGCGCGATGTGCCGCTCGAGGGCAATGCCAATCCGGTGACCGGCCGCAGCGCCGAGCTTGACGAACTGTGGCGTGCGGTCGCGCTCGATGAGCCGGTGCGCCATTCCGGCCCCTGGGGTATGGCCACGCTGGAGGTGTGCCTTGCGATGATGCAATCGGCACGCGAGCGCCGCGAAATTCACTTGACCCACCAGGTGGTTGCTCCCGATTGATGAACGCCAAAGCTGCTTCTGCCATGACCAATCGATGGCGCCTGTGGGTGAACCGGCATGCTGTGATGCGACGCCTGGCGGCCGCGGCTTGCGCATCGTTGCTGTTGGCGGGTATTGCGGCAGCGCAGACCACCAATCCGCTGGCGGGATTTCCTAGCCGAAACGTGCGCCTGCTGACGCCGTTTCCGCCCGGGGGCGCCAGCGACCTGATCGCGCGGGCGCTGGGCAGCGGCTTGCAAAATCTATGGGGCAAACCGGTGGTGATCGAAAATCAGCCAGGTGCTGGCGGCATTATTGCCGTCGAAACCGTGGTGCGATCGCAGCCCGATGGCACCACCCTGATCCTGGTGGGCGCGACACCAACGACAGTGCTGCCCTTCATGATGGACAAGCTCACCTACGACCCACTGAAGGATCTGATGCCGATCGCCAACACGGTGTCGATCCCCAATGTGCTGGTGGTTTCCGGTAAATCGACACACACCACCTTCGCCGAATTGATCGCGGCCGCCAAGGCTCGTCCCGGAGCGCTCGACTACGCATCGAGTGGTCGTGGCCAGTCGCATCACCTGATGATGGAGTACTTGATGAAGGCGACCGGCACCCGCTTCAACGAAATTCCCTATAAGGGTGGTGCGCCGGCGTTGGTGGCGGTCATCAGTGGCGAGGTACAGGCCGCCTGGGTGGCGGTGTCGACTGCTCTGCCCTTGATCCGCGGTGGTCAGTTGCGTGGCTTGGCGCTCAGCACGCGGGAACGCTTTGCGCAATTGCCAGAAATCCCGGCGGTGGCCGAACAAGGTTCCCCAGGGTTTGATTTTTCTTTTTGGGTTGGCATCTTCGGTTCGGGCAAGACACCCTTGCCATTGGTCAAAAGGATCGAAGCCGATATCAAGGCAGTGGTCGAGGTCGAGTCGTTTCGCGAATCGACGCGCAAGATGGGCAACATCATGCGTTACGAACCCAGCGAACAATTCATCAAGACTATCCAAGAAGAATATGCGCGCAACAAGGCCATTCTCGCGCCATGACGCCCGGCGCTCCCTTGCAACCCCGGTCCGCCGAATCTCGCGGCTAAATTTTGCATAAGGAACCACGACCATGATGTCGCAAGAAGATAACCTTGCCCTCGCCCAAGTCGGACGCGGCACCCCGGCTGGGGAATTGCTGCGCCGTTATTGGCAGCCAATTGCCGCCGCCTCGGAACTGACCGATTCGCAGCCGGTCAAGAAGTTGCGCATCCTTGGTGAGGATCTGGTGCTGTTTCGCACCTGTCCTGCCGATGCGGCGACGCCGGTGCAATTCGGCCTGGTCGGAGAAAACTGTTCGCATCGCAGCGTTTCGCTGGCCTTTGGCCGTGCCGAGGCGCATGGTCTGCGTTGCCCTTATCACGGCTGGGTATTCGGGCCGACCGGCAAGTGCTTGGAGACGCCGGCAGAGCCAGCCGATAGCACCTTGAAGGAGCGAATCCGCCATGTCGGATACTCAGTGCAAAAACTGGGTGGCCTGCTGTTCGCCTATCTCGGGCCGGCGCCCGCGCCGCTGTTGCCACGCTGGGACGTGCTGGCGCGCGAGGACGGCTGGCGTTGGGGCGTGATCGAATCGGTGATGAAATGCAATTGGTTGCAGCCGATGGAAAATTCGGTCGACCCGAACCATCTGTACTGGTTGCACGGCTACTTCGGCGCCAACAAGAATGCCGCCAGCAAAGAGCGTTTTGCAGCGATCGGCTTACATGCCGAATTCAACGAACGCAACGAGTTCATCCCCTTCGAATTCGGCATTCAGAAACGTCGCATTACGCCAGGCAAGAACCCAGGCGACCCGGAGCGCAGCGAACAGCATCCGCTGGTGTTCCCGACGGCGCTGCGCTTGGTGACGCGTGTGCCCAATGTCGAGGCGCAGGGCTACGAGGGGGTGAAACGTTTCACCGAGGAAGACCGGCAACGCGGCTGGATGCACAACATGCAGTTCCGCATGCCCATCGACGATTTTCACACGCGTGTTTTCCATGTCTACTTCATGCCCTCGAAGACCACGCGCACCACACAGGATGACGAGGTCATCTTCGAGGATTGCGCGCTCAAGGACGAGTTAGGTAATTACAACTTTCGCGTGGTCACCGCCCAGGACGCCATGGCGTGGGAGACGCAGGGCGCGTTGACCGATCGCGAGCGCGAGAATCTCGGTCATTCTGATCGCGGCGTCGTCATTTTCAGACGCATGCTGCGCGAGCAGATCGAGATCGTGAAACAGGGCGGCGATCCGCTCGGCTTGATTCGTGATCCGGCTAAAAATACGCCCGATCTTTGCGTACATCACGAAGTCCACGGTGTGCCGCGCGGTGCTTGATGGCGGCACGGAAAATTTCAGACCTTTGCAAAGGAATCGATATGCGATCAATAAGTAACTTGTTGCAAGTCATGCCGTATTCGCGGTCCATTTTGGCGCTACTGGTTTTCCTTACTTGCGGCAACGGCGTCGCGCAGGCGCAAAGCGCCGCGCAGGTGCTGGCCGGTTTTCCCAGCAGGCCAGTAAAGCTGATTGTTCCCTACCCGCCAGGCGGTGCCGGTGACCTGATCGCACGCAGCCTCGGCGCCGGCCTGCAAAATATCTGGGGCAAGGCGGTGGTGGTCGAAACTCAGGCCGGCGCTTCGGGCATCATCGCCGTCGAGACCACGTTGCGCGCGCCGGCGGATG
>JBJXEY010000064.1:0-55852 GCA_046153355.1 Burkholderiales bacterium | reverse complement strand
TGTCGCAACAAGTGCGCGGCTTCTACAATTCCGCCGCGACTACCGGTCAGGCCTGCTGTCAGGTGGCGTACAAATGCCTCACTTCGCCCACCGATTACCCGATCAACGACGGCAGCTTCAGGGCGCTTCGCACCATCATTCCGCCCGGCCGCGTGGTGAGCGCCGTGCGGCCCGCGCCGATGCGCTGGTGGATGACCTTTCCCATGACCATTGTCGATACGATCTTCAAGGCATTGGCACCGGCGATACCGAACCGCGTCATCGCCGGCCATCACGCGGATTTGTTGATGTGCGTGATGAACGGCATTCATCCGCGCGATGGCAAGCTTTTCATCGGTGCCCTTGGCCCCTGCGGCGGCGGCTGGGGCGCCAAGCGCGATGAAGATGGCATGTCGGCCACCATCTGCATGAACGATGGCGACACCCACAACACACCGGTGGAAATGATGGAAGTGCGCTTTCCGATTCTCGTCGAGCGGCATGCGTTGGTGCCGGATTCCGGTGGCGCGGGAAAACACCGTGGAGGACTCGGTCTCGAATACGCGGTGCGCGCGCGCACTGGCGTCAATGTGAGTATGCAGATCGAGCGTGTGCATTGCCGTCCATGGGGTTTAGAAGGCGGCCTGGATGGTACGGGCAACAAAGTAGAGTTGGAACGCGATGGCGCCACCATCAATGATTTGCCCAATGCAAAAGTATTGGCCACACGTCTCAAGCCCGGGGATCTATTTCTGGTGCGCTCCGGCGGTGGCGGCGGCTTCGGCGCGCCGAATGAACGCCCGCGAGCGCAGGTGCTGGAAGATGTCCGCCAAGGCTACGTTTCCCCGGAGTCTGCGGCGCGCGACTATGGGGTTGTCCTCGATGAGGCGGCGTCGCAGATAAAACGTAAA
Organism: Burkholderiales bacterium; assembly: GCA_046153355.1. Lineage (GTDB taxonomy): Bacteria > Pseudomonadota > Gammaproteobacteria > Burkholderiales > SG8-39 > 2-02-FULL-62-17. The sequence goes on along the minus strand of JBJXEY010000064.1, from coordinate 54,962 downwards.
TCACCGATGCCGGGCGAAAAAGGTAAAGTGCTTTCACCACATTGAAGGAGAAGATCATGACTGTTGGTATTTTTCAGCCCGCCAAAATAGTGCGTCGCGCCGTGGCGCTGGCAATGATCGCCGCGAGTTATTCAATGATCAACCCATCCGCTGCGCTCGAGATGACCCCCGAGCTAAGAAAAGTGGTGGAAGGCGCCAAAGCCGAAGGCAAGCTGAAAATAGAATCGCTGCCCGATGTGCTGGCGGGCCCTGCCGGCGTGAAAGCCGCCACCGCCTGGATGAAAAAAGAATTCAATATCGATGTGGAGGGCTCCTGGGCCGCCAACCCCGCCATGGCCGCGCAAGTGGCGAAAATTTATACGGAATTCCAGGCGAATCAGAAATCCTCAAGTGACGCGTATGCAGGAACCGCGGTGCAAGTTGCGCCGATGTTAGAACGTGGCTTGTTTCGCAATGTGCAGTGGGAGCGACTGCTTCCCGGACGCATCACCCAGGAGGTCATCGAAGGCGATGGGCGTGCTTTGCGCATCAACACCCAGCTTCCCGGCATTCTCTACAACAAGCAGAAGCTGCCGCAGATCACCGAAGTGAAATCGATGAACGATCTGCTCAAGCCCGAATTCAAAGGAAAGTTCACCACCACACCCTATCTGGCCGGGTTCGATGTGTTGTCCTCAGACGATGTATGGGGCTACAAGAAAACCGCGGATTACGTCACTCGCCTTGCAGGGCAGGTTTCAGGTCTATTGTTATGCGGCGCAACCGAACGTATCGCCTCCGGCGAACACCTTGCTCTGGCGCTCGATTGCGGCGGCTCCGAACATAATCGAACGCGCTTTAAGGGTGTGCTGGATTTACACGTGGTCGCCGACAACGCACAACGCCGCTACACCTACAGCACCATCCCAACCAACTCCGCCAACCCGAACGCCGGGATCCTTTTCGTTTTGTATTTCTCCACACCCGAGGGTCAGAAATTTGCCTGGGACGCTGCCGGTTCCAACTTGGACACCTACGCCGATTCGAGCCGCAATGCCGAAGTACAGGCGATGCGCAAGAGCGGGGTTAAATTTCTCGACGTGACGCTCAACTGGTGGTCAAGGCAAAAAGGCGTGGCGCAAGGGCATGCCGAGTTGATCAAACTCATCCAGCGCAAATAGGTCGCGATGCCCTGGGCGGTTCTCGGCACAATCCGTAAGGATCCCTGGCCCGCAGCGCTTATTACGCTTGCCACGCTCGCGGCGGCCAGCGTGGCGGCCATGCTCGCGGTGGTGTTTTGGCTTAGTTTCGCCGACGGATTGCCCGGCGATCCGGCCCTCACTTATACGCTCAAACACTACCAAAACATTCTTCTTGATGGATTTACCTACACGGTGCTGTGGAACACCCTGGTGTTTTCGGGCGTCAGTCTGATGGTTTCCCTGTTGTTCGGATTGCCGCTCGCGTGGCTCATCGAGCGCACTGATTTTCCCGGCAAACCAGTGGTGTTCACCTTCATGACAACTGGACTTTTGATTCCCGGATTCGCCGTGGCGCTTGGCTGGGTGTTTCTTTTGCATCCCAGAATTGGGATTTTTAATCAGGCAATGATGACGCTTTTCGGCATGCAGGAGGCGCCCTTCAACATCGCCAGCGTGATCGGCATGGGGCTGATCGAAGGCCTGAGCCTGTCGCCGGTGGTGTTCATCATGACCTCCATCGTGTTTCGCACCATGGATGCCTCGTTCGAAGAATCCGCGCGTATGAGCGGCGCAACGCTGTGGCAAACCCTATGGGAGGTCACGTTGCCACTGGCGCGACCCGGCATCATGGCGGCAAGCATTTACGTATTTGCCATTGGCTTCGCGGCGTTCGACGTTCCGGCGGTGATCGGTTTATCGGGCCGCATCTACACCTTCAGCACCTATGTATTTCAACAGATGAATCCCAGCGAAGGCTTGCCTGAGTATGGTGCGGTGGCCACCTTAGGGATGATCATGGTGCTGCTGGCGCTGGGATTGAGCCTTTGGTACGGCAAATTGCAAGGCCAGGCACCGCGCTTCGCCGTGGTTACCGGCAAGGCTTACCGGCTGCATGTGGTGCGTCTGGGACGCTGGAAGGCGCCGATCATCGCGCTGGTGTGCGGATATTTTTGCCTGACGCAGCTTTTGCCTCTAGCCATGTTGATCTGGGCCTCGGGCCTGCCCTACTTGCAAGCACCCAGCGCCCAGGCGTTTGCAGCTTTCTCCCTGAAAAATTATTTCTCGCTACCCCAGGAGCAGGTGCTCGTGGGCATGAAAAACACCGCCATTCTCATGGTGTTGGTCCCTACGCTGACGGTCGCCGCCAGCGTGGCGATCTCCTGGGTGGTGGTGCGCTCGCGCCTGTCGTTTCGCGGTGTATTCGATTTTTTCGCCTTCCTGCCACATACCGTGCCGAGCATCGTATTTAGCATCGCCGCCTGGTTGCTGGCCCTGTTCGTACTGCGCGGCGTGGTGCCGATCTACGGCACCGTTTGGATTCTGGTGATCGTCTATGTCATCGTGCGTTTGAGCTATGGCACGCGCATGGTCAATAGCGCCTTGATACAAATTCATCGCGAGCTGGACGAATCGGCTCGCATGAGCGGCGCGACCACCGGTGGCGTATTGCAAGGCGTGCTGTTACCGCTGTTGACGCCAACCCTGCTTTATGCCTGGATCTGGATTGCGCTACTGACCTATCGCGAGCTCACTTTGGCCGTGGCCCTTGCCACCACCAACAACCAACCGCTGTCGGTGGTGGTGTGGACCTTGGTGTCTACTTCCTCATATGGCATGGCCTCAACCGTTTCGATTGTCATGCTGCTGTTGATGCTGCCCATCCTGTTGCTGTATTGGATAGTGGCGCGGCGTGTGGGCTTGGTGGCGCAGACATGAAGCAACGACTCGGTTTCGAAAAATCGGACAGGAATCCATGATTCGCATTGAGAATCTTTCCATGCAGTACCAAAGCGACGGCAAAGCAGTGCACGCCGTGCGCGAGGTAACGCTTCAAGTCGGCAAAGGCCAGTTCTACACCCTGCTTGGGCCCTCGGGATGCGGCAAGACCAGTATGCTGCGCAGCATTGCCGGCCTGGAGCGCCCGCAAGGCGGCCGAATTCTCATCGATGGCGTTACGGTAGTCGACGCTGAGGCGGGCATATTTGTCGAGCCCAACCAACGCAACATCGGCATGGTGTTCCAGTCGTATGCGATCTGGCCACACATGTCGGTGTTCGACAATGTCGCCTTTCCCCTGCGGCATTTGCGCGCTCGGCCCGCCAAAGCAGAAATCAAGCAGCGCGTAAGCACCGCACTGCAGCTTGTCAAATTAGGCGGGCTGGAAGAACGACCGGCACCCTATTTAAGCGGTGGCCAGCAGCAGCGATTGGCGTTGGCTCGCGCGCTGGTGTTCGAACCTCGCGTGTTGCTGCTCGACGAACCCTTGAGCAATCTGGATGCCAAGCTGCGCGAGGAAATGCGCCTGGAACTGCGCGAACTGGTGCATCGCTTGGGCATCACCACCCTGTTCGTCACGCACGAACAGGTGGAAGCGCTCACCATGTCGGACGTGGTCGCGGTGATGCGCGAGGGGCGCATCGAGCAGGAGGGTTCGCCCGCGGCGATTTACCGCGATCCGCAGGCGCCGTTCGTCGCCGATTTCATCGGTAAATCGAATTTTTTGTCTGGCACGGTGCTGGCGCTCGCGCGCGAGGGGGAACTGACCATGGCGCGCGTCGCCTCCTCCATCGGGGAATTTACTTGCCGGGCAACGGCAGCGTTGTCTATTGGCGGCAGTGTATTGGTGGCGGTTCGCCCGGAAAATTTGAGCATCAATTCAAGCGGTGCGGGAAACGAATCCGGGCGGATTTACGGTCTGGTCCAAAGCGTGGTCTACCTGGGAAATCTGGTGGAAGTCGTGCTGCAGGTCGGCGATCAGCGCCTGCGAGTACAGCATCACCCTTCCGATTTGCCCAGCCCGGGTGAACAAATGGAAATTACCTTCGCCCCCGGATCGCTACACGCCTTGCCAACTGATACTTAAACAAGCAGTTGTGTATAGACAAGCTTTTCCATCGCGATTTTTGCATCGCCGCCATGCCGCATGGAGATCTAGGGTCACTGCGCTTTAATCCCCGCCTCTTTAATAACCCGCGCCCACAGCGCGGTTTCGCGCTTAATCTGCGCGGCAAAATCATCGGGGTTGTTCGCCAAGGGTTGCAGCCCTTGTCCCTGCAAGGTGGCGCGCACCTCGGGGAGATTCACGATAGCGGCAATCTCGCTGTGAATTCTGCCCACGATGTCGCGCGGCGTGCGGGCCGCCACCATGGCGCCATACCACGAGGGCACGTCGATATTCTTCAACCCACCTTCCACCATTGAGGGCAAATCGGGCGCGGTAGGCGAGCGTTTCGCCGAGGTCACTGCCAGCGCGCGCAACTTGCCCGCCTTAACCTGCGGCATTAACGTCGGCTCAGCGCCAAACATCATGGAGATCTGGCCGCCCAGCAAATCCTGCATCGCGGGCACGGTGCCCTTATAGGGAACATGCACCATATCCACGCCCGCTTCACGATTGATGAGCTCGCCAATCAGATGCAGGCTGGAGCCGATGCCCGGCGAGCCATAGGAAAGTTTGCCGGGATTGGCGCGCGCATAGGCGATCAATTCCTGCGTGCTGCGCGCCGGCACCGATGGATGCACCGCTAATACGTTGGCTGCGTAAGCAATCAAGGTTACCGGTGTGAAATCGCGATCCCAGTTGAAGGGCATATTGGGCATCAGCGTGGCGTTGATGGTGATATTGCCCTGCGGCACGAATAGCCAGGTATACCCATCCGGCGCGGACTTGGCCACCATCTCGATACCTATGTTTCCTGCGGCGCCGGCACGGTTCTCCACCACCACCGCGTGCCCGTTACGTTGCTGGAATTTCTGGCCGATATTGCGCGCCAACACATCAATCGCGCCGCCGGGCGGAAACGGCGCGATCAATTGCACCGGTTTCACTGGGTAGGACTGCGCCTGTGCGACGCCACATGCAACGCTGGCTATCGCCGCGATGAGCGCGGCACTTGTTACGATGAATCGATGCATGATGCTCTCCAATGTGTTGGGGCTTTGGCGCGTCGTGGGTTTGTATCCGCCGAGTTTGTACGCACCACCTTGCCTAGACACGTCGATTCTACCGGTACGAACCCGCCAATTCGCCGCCATTGCGGAGGCGAGCTCCTATTCCAGCCAGTATCATTGGTAAATCGTATTTTGTTGGAGATCAACATGGCTTATGAACTCTTCTACTGGCCCGGCATTCAAGGCCGCGGCGAATTTGTGCGTTTGGCGCTGGAGGATGCTGGCGCCGCTTACGTCGATGTCGCGCGGCAGTCGGAGGCCGAAGGCGGCGGTGTGCCGGCGTTGATGAAAATCATGCAGGGGCCCGGCGAGGAACGCCCGCCGTATGCGCCACCATTCTTGCGGGATGGTGCAGTGGTTATTTCGCAATCGGCGAACATTCTTCAATACCTCGGCCCAAAAATTGGTCTCGCCCCTCCCGACGAGCCCGGCCGCCTATGGGCGCATCAATTGCAATTGCTGGTGACCGATTTTCTCAAGGAGGCGCACGACACCCATCACCCAGTGGGCAGCGCCTTGTATTACGAGGAGCAAAAAACCGAGGCATTGCGCTACACGCAAAACTTTCTTTCAGTACGCCTGCCCAAATACCTGGGTTATTTTGAACGGGTGCTGGAGCGCAATGCGAAGGGCGCCACTTACATGGTTGGCGATGCCGCGAGCTATGTGGATACCTCGATGTTTCAAATTGTCGAAGGTTTGCGTTACGCGTTCCCCAAGGCCATGGCCAAGGCGGAGACCGCAGCACCCAAGCTCATTGCTCTGCATGAGCGCGTCGCCAATCGCCCAAAGCTCGCGGCTTACCTAACATCGAGCCGGCGCATTCCGTTCAATGAGAAAGGCATCTTCAGAAAGTATCCGGAATTGGACGCGGCCTGATGCCGCGTCAGGTTACGGCTTTAAAAGTCACCGTCACCGCCACCCCTTGCCCATCGGCCAAGTTGTCCGCCTGAATCGTGCCGCGGTGAAACTCAGCGATCAGCCGCGCCACATATAGCCCCAGCCCCAAGTGCGGTTTCTCGCCGCCCCGGTCGCGGCGCATCGACACCATGGAGGCGAATAGACGTTGACGCGTTCCTTCAGGCAGCGGATCGCCCAGGTTGGCGATGCACAGCACCACGCTGCCCGCATTGCCCAATTCCGGCGCCACGCCGGTGCGTTCCAGTTTCACGCTGATCGGTGTACCGGGCGTGCCAAAGTCATTGGCGTTATCCACCAGCTTATCCAACATTTGCGCGATCAATTCTGGCGAGCCTTCCACCATCACCGGCGAATCGGGCATGCTTAGCACGAACACGCGGCCATAAAACGCGCTGCGATAACCTTCCACGCAACCCGAGGTGACCAAGGCCAGATCGAAGCGCTCGCGCTCGGTGGCAAGCAGGCCCTGCTCCAGTCGCGTGGCCTCGCTCATCCGTGTCAATATGGTGGAAAGCCGCGCCAGTCCTTGTTCTGCACGTTGTAGGTAGATGCGGGATTCGGCCGGCGAGGGCTCCAATTTGAGGTTCTCCAACGACGATCGCACCACTGCCACAGGGGTTCGCAACTCATGGGATAGGCGGCTTGCCATGGTCTCCAGATAACTGTGGTGTTCGGCGAGCCTGCCCAAAACGGAGGAAAAACTGCGCGACAAATCGCCAATTTCATCGCCGGCGTTAGAACCGGAAAACACATGAGTGAAACGCCCTTGCGCGTCGATGGCGCCTTCGGCCTCGTCGCGCAGCCGCCGAATGCGCCAGGAAATACGCGTCGCCAAACCCAGCAACACCGCGCCGGCAATGACAAACGCGGCTAGCGTCGCGAACAGCAGCCGCTCCAAGGCTTGATTGCGCACCGAGAGTATCGAGTTGGTGCTCTCCTCCACCACCACCGCCCCAATCACTTCATCGGTTGACCAGATGGGATGCGCCGCCGAAACAATTGCCGCCTTGCCATCGGAGGTCTGGCGTATGCGGGTGCGCGGTGCGCCCTGCAACGCGGCGATTACCTCGCGGCCAGAAGAAAGCACATCCTCCGGGGTGGCTTCGTCAAAGTCTTCCGAGGGATGTTGTAGTACGTTGGCGATCACCAATTGCATCAGATGCTCGGGCCACCCCACCTCCTTAACCGGTGCGACCGCGCGTTTCAAACTGCCCGCCAGCGCAATGACGCGAAACTCCCGGTTGACCACCCAAATTCGCGAGGTACTGCGCTCGATACCCTTCAAAATTGCTGCGACCTCACCCTCGCGATTGACACCATTGGTTTCGTTGCCTAACTCGCGTGGTTCTTCATCGAAATCCGGGGGCAGCGATAGTTCGCCCTCTACGCCAGGCTGGGGTCGCGCCCCCGGCGCTCGTTTTTGCACTGGCCGCACCTGAAGCAAACGCGGTCGTTCGTGCAATGCCGTCGAGACGGCGCGCGCGGTGCCAAGCAGCGTCTGCTCCTGGGCATCAAGCAGAAAACCTTCCATCTCCTGCACGTATTGCCAACCCACCCAAGGCAGGGCCAACAACACCAAGGCGGCAAGCGCCAGTTTGCCGCGCAGCCCCAGGGAGAAAAATTTGAGGAACTTCAAATTGACCCGCCTCCCGCCCGGTACGCGCGAGGCGTAGCGCTCATCCCTTCCACCGGTAACCCATGCCATACACCGTTTCGATCTCATCGAAAGCCGGTGCGATCGATTGGAACTTTCTGCGGATACGTTTCATATGCGAGGTGACGGTATCGTCATCCACCACCAGATTGGCTTCGCGCATCAGTTGCTCGCGATTTTTCACATGCCCTGGGAAACGCGCCAGGGCATGCACCATCCAGAATTCCGTCAGGGTCAGTTCCACGCGCACCTCTCCCCAGGCTGCGGTGAAGCGTTTCATATCCAAGGCAAGCGGCCCACGCTCGAGAATGTCATCAGCCGCCTTGGGCTCGCGTTGCACGTCGATGCGCCGGAACAACGCCGCCACCCGCGCCAGCAAATGCGGCAGGCTGATGTCTTTGGTGAGGTAATCGTCGGCACCCATGCGCAGGCCGGAGACCACGTCAAAATCGCTATCGCGCGCGGTTAAGAAAATAATCGGCAGCCCCGCCGACAGCGCACGTAGGTCACGGCACAGCGCAAAGCCGCCGTCGTTATCGTCGCCCAGACCGATATCGAGAATCGCCAGATCGGGGAGCCGGGTGCGAAACGCCGCCATGGCCTCGATGCGCGCGCCATAGGCCTGCACCTCGTGGCCATGTTTTTTCAATGCATCGGCGTAATTGGCGCGGATCGCCGGATCGTCTTCCACCAGGGCAATTCGTCGGGGCATGCTACCTCCAAAAGTGATGGCGGAAATATACCCGAGGGGCAAGGCCACAGGGTTCGCCGCCATCTTTTTGCCACAATGTTTCGTTGAATTGCCACATTGGGGTGTTTCAATTCATCTGTCTAAAACCTGTGAAGCCTACAAAACAGGAACGCAATGCACCACCCAAAGGATCGCCATGACCAACAATAAAAATAACCGCCAAGGGCGATTGATTGCCGCCGATTTTTTTAGCTACACCTTGAAGGCATTTTTGATCGGGGTGGCAACCTCGGCGGTATTGAGTGGGGGCGTTGTATTACTCGCGCAGGCCGCAGCACAAGATGAATCAAGTTCAATCAACGAAACACCGCAAATAGTGGAAACACCGTGAAACCGCACAAAACGAAAACCACGCCGACTTCAATCTACGGCGATGAGCCACTGGGTATGGAGTGCGCGTTTCCCGACAACCTGCCGCGTTTGGCGCAGGTGAGTGGAACCGGCGCGAGCCTGTGGCGTCGCATGGTTTTCCGTTTCAAATACGGCATCAGGATGACGCCCGCAGGGCGCGCCTACCGACCCAGCTAATTCCCTGAAATGTGCCCAAAAGGCACGCCAGTAGGGCGTCTCCAGCCTTTTTGCGGCGGTCAGGACTTGCCGATGAAATCCAGATCGTCCCCGGCAGCGGCGGATGCCGCCGGTGCGGCAGCAACTGGCGCGGCGGCAACTGGTGGGGCGGCAGGCGCCGCAGCGGGCGCTGCTGCAACCGGTCTGGGTGCAAGCGGCACGGGCGCAGCCGGTGCAGCGGCAGGCGCTGCGGCACCCGGCGCTGAAGCCCGTGCGGCGGAAAGTGTCGCCTCCGGTCGCGCCATCGCCGCCGCCGCATTCGCCGGTGCCGTGGGCAGTGGTTTCCCCTCGATCAGATGTTCCAACTCCGCCGCGATCAAAACTTGATCCACTGCGGGCCGGCCTTGATAGCGCAATAACACTCTTGAGGGCAGATCGACCAAACGCGCCTCGGCACTGCGCAGATTGGCCGCCACATTGAGCATGGGGCCCATGTGCGTGCTGCGCCAGCCACCGTTGGCGCGCTCCACGGCATCGATAATGGCGGTCTGGGATTTGGCGATGCCGGCCAGCAATTCGGCCAGTTGTGCGGCGCTAATGTTCATCTGTCACTCCGATAACGAATAGTCTTAAGCATACCGCCAAAGGGCGTTGTTTTGCGACGCATGAGGCGATGGGCTGTCGCACCGTTCCCGCGTTCGCGGCTTAAAACGGGTAAATACTAATCGTCACGCTGGATGCGTCAGCATTCACCCTAATCAAGGGGTTGCTCGAGTCGGCGGCGTCAAGCTCTCTGGCGCTGCCCCCATTGCGCGCGTAACGCAGCCGCCAGGTGCCTGGGGCGTATTTGAAGGTGTGTTTCGTCCCCCAATCCAGGTAGCGGTTCTCCTCGACGACAATCGGATCGCTCACCTCGCGCTGGAGTCTCACTGCAATTTTCCACAACATCTTGCCGCCGCCACTTTCGGCCGCGCCGGCGTCACGATGAATAGCAAGTGAGCGCCGGCAGACGGAACGCTCGTTTTCGCTTTGCACGCCCAGGTCTTTCCAAGCGGCGTTTTGCGCGTCCTTAACTTGCGTGGGTACAAAGGTGCTGCTCCCTGGCTTGATTCGCCATCCGTCCGCGAATTCCTCGGGGGTCAGCGTCAGGCAGCGGTTTTCTTCGACATCCCGCTCACTCGCATCGAACAGGAAATCGTCCGAGAGCTTATTGGTTTCTTCCTGCCGCAACCTGGTGGTCTTGTACTGGATGTTCATGTTGCCAAAGGAATGCGGCAGGAGCCCAATGACCACGCCGAACTTTGCCGGCTCAGCGCCGCTCGCGACATTCCATTGTGGCGAAACCCAGGGGACAATGAGTTCGGCTTTTTTCCACACAATCTCCTGCGGCTCACCCTCACCGAAGGCCGCTTTGGGAATCGAAAACCGCAGGCTATCGGGCCAGTAGTCGAAGGCTTTGTAGGACTTCCCCTCGATTGAGATCTCGGGAACGCTGGACCGGGCATACGATTCAGGGAACCGGCCGCGCGCCGTGACCCGTTGGCTGGGCAGGTGCGAAAACAAAAAAATCGGGCCCAGCGAGGTAAGGTGCGGCGCGCCGGTGGTCACTTGCAAACTAGCGGTAAGCCGCTGCGCGCGATCACCGGCGTTTTTTTGCGTTAGCTCGACATCCGCTTTGAGATCGGCCAGCACCGATTCGAGATCTGTCTTGAATTTTTTTTCCGGTTCGCCAAGCCTGTCAAGGTTGAGGGAGAGCTTGTCGCGGTACGCGGCGGCGGCCCTGACAATCGTGCCCTGCGCCTGCAATCCCGCGACCACCAGTACCTCGCGCTGGCTTTGCGCCGCCCCCAGCACCAGACTTTGCACCGCGGTTTGACTATCCTTGAGAAACGCGCCATAGGTGCCGGCGCGCTGCGGTCCAAACTCGGCATCCTGCGTTTCTTGGGCGAGCCGTCTAAAGTCCTCCCCAGCGATCACGCCGATTCCCAGGCCCACGCCGGCCGAGGCGGCGGCGGCAGCCACAGGGGCGGCGCTGGCTTTGGCGGCCAGTGCCACCGCGCCGCTTTTTAATGTCGGGATAATCGCCGCACATCCGGCAAGGATCGGTATTGAACAGGCAAGGAAAAGGTTTTTCATCGACACTTAGAGGGTGGACAGGCAGGGGGTGGACAGGCCGCTTTGAAGTGTGCCAAATATACATGATGGACCCGTCAAACTCGCTTGAGGAACATGTCATGAAAGCTATTGCCCCGCGCTATTTAATACTGTTGGGTCTGTTGGGGCCTCACCTGCTGGGGCACGCTACCGCGCAGAGCAACTATCCCGAAAAACCGGTGCGCATCATCGTCGGCTCGCCGCCTGGCAGCACGCAGGACACCGTGGCGCGCCTCTTGGCACAGAAATTCTCCGACACCTTCGGCAAGGGCGTCGTAGCCGAGAACCTGGCGGGTGCCGCCGGCGCCATCGGCGTCGAGCGTATCGCCCGCTCGACGCCGGACGGCTACACGCTGGGCCTGTTGGCGCAAGGGCAACTCACCGTTAATCCCGGCCTGTACAAAGTGAACTACGACACCGTGAAGGACTTCGCACCCGTGTCGGTGGCCAGCGCAACCTTGAACATGGTGGTGGTGCACCCCACCAGCCCCGCGAAGAGCATTAAGGAATTGGTAGCGCTTGCCAAGGCACAACCAGGCGTACTCACCTACGCCTCGGGCGGCAATGGCAGCGCCTCGCACCTGCCGGCGGAATTGTTCAAATCGATGGCCGACGTCAACATCCTGCACGTCCCCTACAAAGGCGTCAGCGCCTCGCTACCCGACCTAGTGGGCGCGCGCGTCACCATGAGCTTCATCCCAACCTCGCCTGTCCTAGCGTTAGTGCGTGAAGGCAAACTGCGCGGCCTGGCGGTGACCGCCTCGACGCGCCTGCCGTCCTTCCCCGACCTGCCCACCGTCGCCGAAACCGGCTACCCCGGCTACGAATTTACCGCCTGGCAGGGATTACTCGCCCCGGCGAACACCCCGAGTGAAATTATTGGCAGGCTGCACCTTGAAACCGTCAAAGCCCTCGCGCTACCCGATGTGCGCGCCAAATTCGCCACGCTGGGCATGGAGCCCGTTGGCAACACGCCGGCGGAATTCGCCGCCGTCATCAAGTCGGACCTCGCCAAATGGGCCAAGGTGATCAAGGAGGCAGGGATTAAGGCGGATTTGTGATGGTTCGATCGTCACTCAGGCTTAACACCCGCCTCCCGAATAATTTCGCCCCACTTGTCGCGATACACCCGGTTGAGCTCAGCGATCAACTTGGGGTTCTTCGCCCCGCCGCGATTACTCCAACCCAGAACCAGCGCGCGTTTGGCAAAATCGGGCTCACGCACCAGCGTTTCCATCGTGCGGTTTAGGCGCTGCACCATCGCCTCGGGCACACCGCGAGGCGCGATGATCCCAAGCCACGAATCGTAGACCGTGCCCGGCGCAAAATCGGTAATCGGCGGCAGATTGGGATACTCCGGTGAACGCGCATCGGTGAGCCCCGAGAGCGCACGCACCCGCCCGTCTTTGAGAAAGGGCTCGTAACCCGCGAAAGTATTGGTGGTCGCATGCACGTGGCCGCCCACCAAGTCCTGAATCGCTTGCCCGGCATTTTTGTAGTCGACCACCGTGACCTGAATGCCCAGCCGCTTCATCACCCACAACGTCCACATACCGTTCGAGGGCACCGAGGCACCGACGGAAAACTTGCCGGGATTCTTCTTCGCCAGATCAATGAACTCCGCCATGGTGCGCGCCGGGACCGAGTTATGCACCCCGAAAAATCCCCAGAGCGTGTCGGCGAGCACACCGATGTACTCGAAATCGCGATCAGGATCGTAAGGCAACGACTTGTACAAATGCGGCGTGATACTGGCGAGCGTCGCCGAACCCAGCCCCACCGTATAGCCGTCAGGCGTCGCGCTACGAATCGCCTCCGCCGCGATAAGAAAATTCGCGCCCGGCCGATTCTCGATAATGAAAGGCTGCCCCAGCGACTTCTCGAAACGCTCCGCCGCGAAACGCGCAAGGCCATCCGGACTTGAACCCGCGCTATTGGGAAGAATGAAGCGCACCGGTTTGACCGGCCAGGACTGCGCGTGGACTGACGATGAAACGACTGCGAAGACAAATAACGTTGCACGTAAAAGCATAGTTCCTCCTTCTACGACTTATCGCGAACAATTAATTTCCTTATCTAATGTGGATCTTAAGGGTAAAAGGGATCTCGCCATGTTGAACGTCGCTAAGCTGTCGTGTGAGTGCGCAGGTGCCTATCTCGACTGGCATAGTTGAGGAAGCGACGGCTTGGGCGTAATCTGATCCGCAAGATACCGGATTTAGGGTTTTATGTGGCCCCGTTTTGGGGCCTGACTTATAGGTTCGGCTCACAATTGTAGGTTTGGCCGGCTGTGGGAGGTTCATTAAATGGGGTACGAGAGTTCACTCCACCTGATCAATGTGAAGATCAAAGCTGAGTCCGTCCCACTAGTCTCGCGGGCGCTCAAGACAAAGACGGGGCGCGGATTGATTCGCCTTCAGTCTTTTCTTGAGCAGGCGACAATCGATAGTGAAGGATTTCTGGCGTTTCAGGCGAGCAAGGATGGATTAGACCCCTATGTTCCCGACGAAGATGATGGGACGGTGCCGGCGTTGTTCGGAAAATGGTACGAAGCGGAGCGTATTGCGCATTGGCTGAGGAGTCACTCCGAAAAGGGTGGGCGCATAATCCTTCACAGCATCGAGGCTGACGGGGAGGCGTGGGGATGGGAGTTTGATGGACTCGGTCGGATGAGGCAGCTAGGTCTCACCCAAATCGGCAAATGGGAATAGATTCGGCTTCATTGCGACAGATAGGGAGGGAATCATGATGGTCAAGAACAAACCTACAAAACAGTTTCCAGCTAAGCGCAAGTTTGCGGCGCGACGCTTCGGTAGATACTGGCCAGCGGAAGATTGAGCGCGTTTTCAATCTGCCTGAGGGAAGCGTTCGGCTCTTTGTACCCAGCGGTCGCCGGGCACGGTCGGATAAATCGATCGGCGCGTTGCTTGCTGATTGGGATTGGTAGTTTTCGTTTCTATTGCGTTTCATCGTGCCGAACCCGCTGCTGCACCCGACCCTTCTGAGCGGTGCTTCGCGCGGCTTCTCGGCCGGGTGAGCGCCACGTTCAGCGTCTTGTTCACTCTTGAAGGTGATGTACGGTGGCAGTGCACACCTGCCGGATGTCCTGGTTTATGGGATAACGCGGGAAAAATGTGACAGTGCGCGAAAGTGATCCGGCAAGTGAGCTTTGTTGTTACCGAGGAAGAATAGCGAGACCACAGCAATGGCCATGCAGACCCAAATCTCGGCCGCGTTCCTGGCCGATCTCGATATTGTTTGTCCCAAAGCTGACGTCGGCGGGCTGCCGTTGGCTTTCTTGAAAGACGTCGACGCGTATCCTCGGGCCTCTTCAAGGCGGCAATCGGTTATCTCGATGGCCGATCTTAACTCCCTGGCGGAAGATCTGAGCACGTGGCGCCGCGACTACCAGCAGCTTTTGCAGAAATACCTGGCTATGCTTCCGTCCGATGACCCACTGCGCGGGCAGGTCAGTCTTTTCGGCGCGATGGATTACGGTCGCTTGGAAACCGCCCATACACGAACCCTGGCGTGGTTGCTCGACAAAAAGGAGCATGGGTTCGACTACCAGTTGCTCGAAGCCCTGTTGCGCTATCTTCTAAATGGCAGGCAGATTCACCTTACCCAAGTGGACCAGGTGGTGAGCGAATACTCGGTCTATCGCGGACTGGCCCGCACTGAAGGCGGCCGGTTCGATGTCCTCGCCAGAGGCCGCTGGAAGGAAAAGGGGAAAGGAGTCGCTTGGCTTCTAGTGATCGAAGCGAAGATTGGTGCTGAAGAAGGCGAAGAGCAACTGTCCCAATACGATGATTGGCTTATGCGACATGCCCAACAAACAGAGGTACTTCGCGTCTTTCTGACGCCCGACGGCCGCGAGCCCCGGACGAATTCGGCCAAATGGCAAACTCTGAAATTCGTGGAGTTAGCGAGTGTTTTTCGCCGCGTCTCTGGCTTGCATGACACACCGGGCTATCATTTCCTGCGCTACTACTTGACTGGCGTACTGCGGGAGATTTGCGGGTATCCAGCTTCCATTTCGCCGGACAGTGCGAGTCCCTACTCACTAGTGGATTACTTGAAATCGGTACTGAATGTTGGTGGAACGGAGGAGGGTCATGGCTAATCTCGGTAATTGCATGCTGTTTTATCTGAAGTACGCCGCCGAGATGGAACGACTCTACGAGGCGGAGAAACCCAAGGACGAAGGACTGCCCGAACCCAACCGGATCCTAGAAAAAATCAAGCTGGTCGGCGACACGGCCAGTCGGGAAGTGGCCGAGTTCCTGGAATTCTGTGCGCTAGGGATCGAAGCACACTTCCATGCAATCAGCGACGTCAAGCGGGTGCGCAATAATCTGGAAAAGACTTGGGGACTCGATTTTTGGGTTGGGCCGAAGGACGCTACGGACAGGCGCATTGAGATCGGCGTGAATATCATTCCGAACCTCGTAGCCGTGATCCCTTGGATTTGGTGTCGCGGAGGTCGCCGAGCCGAGGATGAGATGGTGCGCATTATGGGCGGGAGAATCAAGCACTGCAAATTGCCCGGGTGGGAATCGGGCACGGTCGTACTCGACGAGATCAAGATTCCTTTACCCGCACGATTGGAAGATTCTATCGAGCGCGAATCGTTGATTGCCCAGGTCCAGCACGCCTTCGCAGCATTCACTGAGCAGGATATCGCGGCGATCGACGGGATTGCAAGCAATCGTGGAGAAGCATGATGTCAGTCGTGTCGCTCAGCCGCGAGTGCAAGTCGAGAGACAGGCACTGTCGTCTGAGGTAATGACGCCGAACCATGCCTTGCACAGCGCGCGAAAACAGCGGTGCCCGCTTGCTGGTTTCGCACCGGTGAAGGGAGACGTTGAGGCTGCTGGCCGCTAACGAAAGCGAGATCGTTCTCGCCGGCGGACTTCGCGACGCGCCGGCCGGTTGGTTTGTCGGCGGTCTGTGGATTCTCGAGGTGCCGTCCCGCGAACGCGCCATTGAGTTGGTCGAGCGCAATCCTTATTTCGTACACGGTGTTCGACGCTATAGGCTGCATGTTTGGGGTAAGGCGTTTCCGGATAAGCAAGCTGTGTTGTAAATGCGACGGTTTACCGTGCCAGCGCCGTAGCATTAGTACCAGGCAATCCAGGAGCGTCATATCGATGGTCGACGGATTGGCGGTTTCCTACGCATGGACCATGCTAATCCACAGTTTCGAAGATCATTTACAGATATGTATTGCATACATATATTATCGGCATGTCCGCAGAATTTGGTCCCAAAAAGATCTATGAAAAAGCTGTATGACTTTTCCAAAGCTAAGCGCGGTGCGGTAATTCCAACCACGGGGAAGACACGCATTACCATTTATATGGACGACAGCATCGTCAGCCAATTCAAGGCTCAGTCCGAGAAGACTGGCAAAGGCTATCAGACCTTGATTAACGAAGCCTTGAAAACCTACCTGGGGCTCGTGGAAAAAACTGTTACGCAGGATCTGGTACGCAGAATCGTTCGTGAAGAGCTCGCGGCGCACGGTTGATCGCGGACGTTGGGCGGGATAAGGATTAGGGCGCGTTGTTGTCGCTTAGGAATAATTCGTGTCAATAATAATTCGCCATCTCACGCCCGATGATATTTCGTTGATAGAGGCTTTGTCGGCGATGTTCGGCGAGGCCTTCAAGGACCGAGTGCGCGAAGACGTTCTGCATTTTGACCTCGCGGTTGACCGGAAACAATGACACCGCATTACACAAACCGGACACTTGCAGCAAAAATCGAGGCGGCCAACTCGAAAGTTATCGCCAATGGAAATCTGGATGCATTGGGTGAGTTTTTCGCGCTGGACTACGTTGCCCACGTCACACACCAAGATTTGTCCTTGGGTCACAGCGGCCTGCGAAAAGTCATCGCCACGTATCGGAGCGCTTTCCCCGATCTTCAGGTTGAGGTTGAGATTCTTGTTAAGGGCAAGGACCGAATTGCCTGGCAAAAGACACTGCGAGGCACGCACCAAGGTTCCTTCAAGGGCTTTCCTCCCACTGGTCGTCCGATGGTCTGGCGCGAGATGGTGGTCAGCCAGTTCCGGGACGGCTTGATCGCCGAAGAATGGTTCATTACCGACCTGGCAGAGCAATTCCTGCTCGCGCGAAAACGTTGACTGATTGCAACGCCTCGGGAGACTCTTTTTCCATGGAATTGGCGCTTGATACGCCGAAAGGATCATGTTGAAAATGGCGCGCGCCCCTGAGAATTCGGTTCACCCCAAAACCCGCCGTGAATGGCGGACCTGGCTAAAGAAAAATCATTCGCAAGGGGCGGGTATCTGGCTCATTACTTTCAAAAAAGAGACTGGCAAACCACGCATCGAATATGACGCGGCCGTTGAGGAGGCGTTGTGTTTTGGCTGGATTGACAGTAAACCCAACAAACTCGATGACGAGCGTTCGTTGCTTTGGTTTGCGCCGCGCAAGGCCGGAACGGGTTGGTCAAAGTTAAACAAGGAACGTGTCGAGCGCCTGATCGCCCAAGGTCTGATGACCGTTGCAGGTTTGAAAAAGGTGCGCGCCGCAAAGGAAGACGGCTCATGGATTGCCCTGGACGCGGTCGAGGCACTCGAAATCCCGGAAGATCTCCGGATTGCACTCGAGCGCCAATCGAAGGCCGCGGAGTATTTCGCCGCCTTTCCGCGATCAGTGAAGCGCGGCATTCTCGAGTGGATCCAAAGCGCCAAGAAGGCAGAGACTCGCGCCGCCAGAGTGGCTGAGACTGCAAAGCTAGCGAAAGAGAACCAACGGGCAAATCAATGGCGCGGTGGCAAAGGCTGATCCGCTAAAAATCTGTACACCAAAATGGCTCATCTGCGTTATGGAGGGATGTGCCGAAGAAATTGGGGGCGTCGGCGTAGGTTGGTACTCAGCTATTGACCATAATATACAACGTATATACACTATCGACGAGTGAGCATGGGTCAGATCCTTTACAAAGACGTCATCTTCGAGTGGGACGATGACAAGAAAGCGAGCAATCCCGAAAAACATTCGGGCGTGACATTCGAAGAAGCGTTTGAAGTGTTTTTCGATCCTGGTCTCAGGTTCGAGGATGCAAGCCGGGATGAACAAAGCCGAGATGCGGTTATTGGCTACGGAGAGAAGAACCGGATTTTGTATGTCGTGAACGTTGAATTGGCCGATGGCGGCTTTCGTCTGATTAGCGCAAGGAAAGCCGAGCCCGACGAGCGCAAACGCTATGAGGAAGGAGCGTAGTCGTGAAAAGCAAATCGCTTGAACGCGTTAAGAAACGCATGGTCAAGGACGCTCCCATGACCATGATCAGCATACGCTTGCCAGCGCGCATGCTCGATGAGTTGAGGGAGATCGCGGCGGCCAAAGGCTTTACCGGTTACCAGGGGTTGATTCGTTATTACGTGAGTCAAGGGATGCGGGTCGATCTTGAGGACTTGGATAAGCCGAAGATCGACGCCATTGCTCGAGCGCTGCGCAAAAGCGGCGTATCCGCGCGTGTTATCGAAAAGGCGTTTGAGGCGGGATAACAAGTTGTGCCCTCGTGGGAGCGTAACCGTTGATCGCACGAGGGCAGGGTTTTACCAGCCGTATTTCTCGATTATTCCGTCAACCCCTGCGCCAGTTCCACCCACGAATTCCCCGACGATGCCGACTTCATCATCGCCTCCAGAAACGCGATGTTGCGCAGCGCCTCAAGCGGTTTCACCGGATACGGCGCACCGCCGGCGGCGGCATCGGCCAGGGACGCGACTTCCAACTGCAGGCTTTCGTCATGGGTGTAGCGAATGAATTCGCGCGGTTTGTTGGGGTCGGTGGGTTCGATGGTGAGTTCGGAGAAGGCATTGCGGCATTCGAGATTGGCCTTGGTGCCATAGACCTTCAACATCGAGCTCATGGCGACGGCCAGATGCGCGCTGTACTGCCCGGTGACGCCGCTATTTAATTCGAACAGCGCCGCGCAGGTGTCATCCAAGGGATACGACAGCGCTTGATGCTTAGTGATGGCAACTAAACGCTTCACCGGCCCCAGCAACCAACTCAAAGTATCCACCACGTGTAAGCCCATGGGCGTGGTGGAACCCGCCGGGATTTCGCCTTGCTGTACGCGCCAATGTTCCTTGGGATAGCGGCCTTCGATGTTGCCCGAGTAGTGCGCATCGACGTGAATGATGGTGCCCAATTCGCCGGCATCGATCATGGCTTTCATACGGCGCGGGCCGGGGAGGAAGCGACGGTTGTGGCCCACGGCCAACACGACTTTGGCTTTTTCACAGGCGCGGATGGCCTTCGATGCCGTCTCCACCGAGAGCGTAAAGGGCTTTTCGCAGAACACATGTTTGCCCGCTTCGGCCGCGGCGATGATTTGCGTCCAATGCAGGGAATGCGGCGTGGCGAGCATCACCGCGCCGACGCTTTTGTCGGCTAAAACATCTTCATAGGTGTTCCAACGCCTGCCGCCGTAGGCCGCGATGAATCGGGCGCATTCGGGTTCGGAGAGCGAACAGCAGCCGCCCAGTTCCACTTTATCGGGGCGGCCTTTGGCGGCCTTGCCCAGTTCCATACCCCACCAGCCGGTACCAACGACAACGACTTTCAGCATTTCTTTCTCCTTGATTAATGCAATGAATTTTGGTTTCGGAATTGTTAACCTGCCGCCGCTTGTGCGTGAATTTCCAAAAGCTTTGGGATGGTGGATGGATCGCGCCGCCCGACTCCGCATTCGGTGCCGATCATGAAGCCGGTGACCACTTTTTCGGCGGCGGTTATGCGACGGCGCGTGCCCTCGACGCCATCGGTGTGATGCACCAGGCCAAGCGCCAAGGTGGTCTCGGGCCTGAGCTTCAAGTTTTTCATCGGCGCGAAATAGGCATCGTCCGATCGATCGCGTGGCACCGGCATGTGGATCACCTCGATGCTTCGGCCAATGCCTGCCGATAACGCGTTGCCAAAATTCACCAGATGCGAGCTATCTTGCGGCTCGACCGAATGTTTGTGTTTGTTATCGCCATAACAAAAGTGATAAACCAGATGCACGTCTTTGGGCACGGCATTGCCCAGGCGCACGTGCAAAGGCACGAACGATTTCATCATCTCGTCACGTGTCGAGCCAAACTTGCAGGGTTTGCCCGTTTCCAGATGAAAGAAGATCGACGAAGCCACATCGAATTGAATCGCCAGTTGGTCGTGCGGGATCGCCGCGCAGATCTTGCCGATTTCGCCGATCACCGCTTCTTCCAGCGCCGGCTCCAAGGCGTTGTGCAAGGGCTCGACGACAAATGCCGCGAGCAGCGTGGGGATGGAGGCAATATCGTACTGATAACGAAGGTGCGCGGGAATTTTCCCAGCCTGTTTCAGGCGCTGAAATTCCCTCCACGACTCCATGGCGAAACCGGTGTGCGGCATGTTGGTGAAGCGCACCGTCTTCGGATCAACGCCCGCTTTCAACTGATAACGGCGGAAAGCCGTGGCGCCCGAGTGCACGCGAAACTCCTCGGGGGACATCTCGAAACTGGGATGCTCAGAAAAAATCGGCGCGAGCCAAGGTAACCAATCCAGGCGTGGGCCGGTTTCGCCATCGGGCAGGTAGCGCAGGTAGGCGCCAAGGGCGTCGCTTAACTTCTCGAACACCTTCGCAGCATTGTTCATCGGTACGCTACCAACAATGTGTACGCCATGTTTCATCGCATTTCCCCTGTTATTTGGCCATCATGGTCGATGGCAGCCAAAGCGTGAGCACCGGGAAGGCAACCAACAGCACGAGTTTAGTGATATCGGCAATCACGAATGGGATCACGCCGCGATACACCACGCCCAAGGGCGCATCCGACCCGACAATACTTTTCAATACGAATAGATGGATGCCAAAGGGTGGCGTGATCAATCCGGTTTCTAGTACCACGAGATTAACAATCCCCCACCAGATGAGATCGTAATTCATACCCGCCACCAAGGGCGCGACGATCGGCACGGTAACAAACATGATGGTGTTGGAATCCATGATGCAACCGAGAATCAGGTAGATCACCAACAGCATGCCGATCACCGCGATCGGCGCCCAGTTGAGGTCTTGGAAGAAGGTGGTCATGCGTTGCGGCAGGCCGGTGACACCCATGGAAAACGAGAAGGTCAACACGCCAAAAATAATGAAGTACAGGAGCGCCGTGGTCGCGGTGGTCTCGCCCATCACCCGCAGCACACTCTCGCGCGTCAAGCGGCCGCGCAGCACCGCGGTGATGAAGGCGCCGACCGCACCCACTGCAGCGGCCTCGGTCTCGGTAAAAATGCCGCCATAAATACCGCCCAGCACAATGCCAAACAGCAATATCGCCGCCCAGGCTTTTTTCATGGCGCGGCCGATATCGGCAAAGCTGGGCGTCGCGCTGGTGGCTGGGGCGGAGGAAGGCACAAGCCTCACCTGCACCGCTATCGCCAACAAATACAACCCAATCGCCAGCGCCGCCGGAATCATCGCCGCGACGAACAATTGCCCGATCGAGGTCTCAGTGAGGAAGGCATAAAAGATCAGGGGAATGGAAGGCGGCACCAGCGCGCCGAGGGTTCCGCCGGCGGCTACGCAGCCTGTCGCCAGTTCCGCCGAATAACCGCGCGCGCGCATCTCCGGTAGCGCAACGCGCCCGATGGTCGCGACGGTGGCCAAGGACGAACCCGTCAAGGCGCCAAAGCCGCCGCATCCACCAATCGTCGCCAGCGCCAAGCCGCCACGAAAATGCGAAAACAACGAATGCGCCAGATCGTAAATATCCTCCGACATGCCCGCCACCACCGCAAAGCTGCCCATCATCAGGAACATCGGCACCACCGCCACCTGCGAGTTGGAAAGGAACTGCGCCGATTCATTGCCCAAAACATTCAGCGCGGGCTCAAGGCCGATCATGATTGCGCTGCATAAAATGCCAAGCAAACCCAGCGCAACAGCCAACGGCACATATAGAACCAACAGCACCCACACCAAAAACACCACGCCCAATGCGAGCGTGCCGGGATAATTGCGCCCAATTTGGGTTAGCGAATCCATGTTGACGTAAATGCCCCAAAGGATTACGGCCGTCACAGCCAGTGCGCCGATGACCACCGTGCTCAACAATGCGGTATCCACCTTCACCACCGGTCTTGCATCGACCGGCTTTTCTCCATTTTCAATCGCCCAGCCGCTGGGGTCGGGAATGCCGGCCAGCGCGTACTTCACGCTGACAATGAAGTTGATCAATTGCACCACCGCGCTGATGGCAAGAAACGTGGCCACCGCCCACATGAAAGGCGCGATCGGCAATTGCACATAGACGGTCTCGGCGTTGCGCGCACCAAGCTTGTAGGCGTATTCGCCGATGCGCCAGGCGATCAAAACATAAAACGTCAACAACGCGAGCCCGCCCAAGGCCTTCAGCCATGCTTGCGTGGTAGCAGTTACGCGACCACCAATGAGATCAATGGTGAGATTAACGCGCAGCGCAGCACCCGCGGGGAAGCAGCCGGCGACCGCGACCGCCAGGGCCATGCCTTCGATTTCGGAGAGCCCGTCGATGGGTGAATTAAACAGCCATCGCATGGCGACATCGGCAATGGTGGTGAATGCAATAAACAACATGGCCAGCACACCAATGAAGGCGACGCGCTGTGTTACCGCCACGCAACGACGATCGATCGATTCTAGGAATCCCTCCGTAGCCGATGCCATGGCGACGCCCTTTATTATCTTAAGGATGGAATGGAAACGCGCCCTATACGGGCGCGCACCCTTGACTATGCCAATTGAAAGTCTTAAATATCATTAACGACTTGTTGCTGCCCGCCTATTTCTTGGACAGTATCGTCCGTCGGTTTTCCCTCAGCTACAAAGCGCCTTGTTGTTCCCGGCCGGTCGCAGCAATCGTTACTTCTTCGCAGGCTGGCTTTTCTCCCATGCCGCGACTTCGGCACGGAACGCCTGCAACACCTTCTGGCCGTCCGGGGTCTCCTTGGCCCATTCGGCGGCAACCGGAGAAACGGCTTTTTTCCACCGCACCTCCTCGGCGGGGGCCAGCGTCACGGTGCTATCTTTCACCAGAGCGCGCTTATCGGCCCATTGCTCGTCAGTCAGGCGGCCCAGCTTCTCGGAGAACGTCGCGTAGGAATAGCGATCAATCGCCGCCTTGGCCGCAGGCGGGAGTGAATCGTATTTTTTCTTGCTCATAAATAGCAGGGCGGCATCGGAGCCCAGTGCCGCGTCGAGGTGATTTTTTGCCACCTCGAGAATTTTGAACGTCGCCATGCCGGTAAAGGGCATCAGCGAGCCGTCGGCAATACCCCGGCTAATAGCTTGATAAGTCTCATCCGGGCGAAAGGTCACCTGCGCGGCGCCCAGGGCCACGATCACCTTGCCCGACACCGCGCTGGAGGCGGTGATTTTTTTACCCTTTAAATCATCCAGGGTTTTCACCGGCGTTTTCATATGCAGCGCGGCATTGGGAAAGGTAAACATCGCCAGCGGCCGGATATCGGAAAACCCATCGGCGAACAAGCCTTTCTCGTACATCTTCCACAAGGCCACCGAGGCTGCCACGCCGGTTTTGGCTTCGAAGGGCAGGCCAACCACATCTAGCTTCTTCAGTTTGCCGGCGGCGTTGGCGGCGAGAATGAAACCAATATCGGCCACGCCATCCACCACGCGGTCGTAGGTAACACCAAAATTACCCAACGTGCCGCCGTAAAAGGTATCGATGCGCAATGCACCACCGGAGGCCTGCGTCACCGCAGCGGCGAAGGGTGTGAATGCGTCCGGATGCAGGTAGGACTGCGGCGGAGCAGGCGAGGAGAACTTCAACACCATGGGTTGTTGCGCAGCCAGCGGCGCCGCGAACAAAGCCGCAAGGGCAAGTGACATAGCAGTTAGGGATTTTTTCATGGTCTCCTCCTTTGGAAAACGATTACAGCGAAAACGCAACGCTACCGCGCGTTGGCTTTGAAAATCTAGTTTGGCTTGGCGCCCGCGGCGCGCATAACTTTTTGCAGGATGTTGGCCTCATCCTGAATGTAGGCGTCGAACTGCTCCGGGGTCATGGGCATCGCTTCGGCGCCCAGCTTCGCCAATCGCGCCTTGATATCCGGCGTCTGTTGCGAACGATTGATTTCTGCATTCAAGCGGGCAATCACATCACGCGGCGTTCTGGCCGGTGCCAACATCCCCACCCAGAAATCGAATTGCCCGCCGGGGAACCCCGCCTCGGCGATGGTCGGCACATCCGGTAACGTGCTCGAGCGTTGCTTGGTGCTCACCGCGAGCGCGGTGAGGCGACTGTCTTTTAACGCGCCAACCGATGAGACCAGAGGTACCCAAGCCATTTGCACCTGCCCGCCCATGGCATTGGACAAAATCTCCGGCGTGCCCTTGAACGGAATATGCACGGCCTTGATCTCCGCCGCGAAATTGAATTTTTCCGAATTAACATGCGCGGCGCTGCCCACGCCCGCAGTGCCATAGTTGAGCGCACCCGGCTTGGCTTTCGCCATCGCCACCAATTCCTTGGCGCTTTTCACGCCCAGACTGGTGGGCGCGATCAACACGCTGGGGAGATTGGCCAATGGTGCGACGCCTGAAAAATCCTTGATGGTGTCGTAGGCCAGGTTGTCATAGAGCACGGGGTTCACCACATGCCCGGTGGAGATCACGCCCAGGGTCAATCCATCCGCAGGTGATTTAGCCAGTTGCGCGATGCCGATGGTTCCGCCGGCACCGGGTCTATTTTCGACAATAACCGCCTGCCCGAGTACCGAAGCAAGGTGATCGCCGGTGACGCGGCCCATGACGTCGGTTGCGCTACCGGGTGTGAATGGCACGATGATTCGAATTGGACCACTGGGATAGGCCTGCGCGAATACTGGGGCGCCATTGGACAACGCGGCCCCAGCCAATGCGATAGCAAATAACTGTTTGCAATGTTTCATCTCAGCCTCCTCGGTTTCAACCGTGACCCGCGCAATGTTGCGCCTTGCTTAGTACTTCCTGCTTTAGCTCAATCCATCGTTGACCGGCACGTTTTCGGATTTGAGTTCGATGCCCGATGCGCGCGCCTGTTGAATTAACAATGCGGCAAAGTCCTCATCGGCGTAACCGTTGCCCATCATCGCCTGCACCATGTCGCGCGCAATGGACGCCAACGGCATGGGCACATCAAGACTACGCGCCGCGGCCAACCCAAGATCCAAGTCTTTACGTAGCAGATAGGGCGTGAAGGTTACTTTGAAATCGAGATTTACCAAAGCGGGCGTTTTGTAGCGCGAGAACACCGAGCCCATCACACTCTTGTTGAGGAAATCGAGGAATGCGTGACGCGGCACGCCGGCCTTTTCGGCCAACACGGTAATTTCCGCTAACGACTGAATCACCACGCCCAAGAATACGTTGTGGCAGATCTTCACCACGCGGGCGAGATCGCCTTCGCCCACCCAGGTGGCTTCTTGTCCAATCACCGCGAGCATGGGCGAGGCCGCATCGAACGCGGCTTTCGGACCCGACACCACGAAAGAAAGCTTGCCCGCTTTCACCACCTTCGCATTGCCGCTCACCGGTGCGGCGAGCATCTGGATACCAAATTTCTCCAACGCTGCACGCAATTCGGCGGAAGCTTCCGTCGAGATAGAAGTAGATTCCACGAGCATCTTGGGCAGATTCTTATCCCCAAGTTTGGATTGTGAAAGTAAGCCGTTTGGCCCGAGGATTACCGCGTTCACATCGTCGGCGGTGGCGAGCATGGAAAAAATGACGTCACAACCGGCAAGGTCGGAGGGCTTATCGGCGATCTTCGCGCCCTCTTTGGTCAAAGGCTCCGCCTTGGCTCGGGTGCGGTTCCACACGGTGATGTCGTAACCCGCCTTGGCCAAGCACTTGGCCATGTCGTAACCCATACGGCCGGCACCGAGCCAGCCTATTTTCATGTTGCTCACAAAGTTCTCCCGGTCAGAAAGTCATTACCCATTTATTGCCGCCGTTTCGGGACAAGCGTGGCATCATAAATTCGCCGACCAATCGCTCGACTCCAAAATTTCCTTGACCCGCCGCAGAAACGCGGCTGAATATGCGCCATCGAATGCGCGGTGATCGAAGGATTGCGCGAGCACGCCTACGGGTCGAATGGCAATGGTGTCACCACTTGGGGTTTCAATCACCACCGGCTTTTTTCTAACACCATCTGTTGAAAGGATGGCCACCTGCGGCTGGCTGATGATGGGCGCCGTAATCAGCGTGCCAAACGGGCCGGCATTGGAGAGCGTGTAGGTGCCACCGGTGACCTCGTCGGGCACCAGCGTGCTAGCGCGTGCGGCGGCGGCCAGGCGATGGATTTCTTTGGCCAAGGCCGCGATATTGAGTTTTTGCGCATCGCGAATCACCGGCACCATCAGGCCTTCGAAGTTGAGATCGACGGCAACACCCAGGTGCACGCGCTTATGTACGATCAACGCATCGTCGGTGAAACTGGCATTGATGCGCGGAAATTCTTTAATCGCCTGGCATACAGCGTGGGCAATGAATGGCAGGTAAGTAAGCGCAAACCCTTCGCGGGTTTTCCAGGCCTCGCCATGCGTGTTGCGCGCCGCCTCGACACGCTCGAAGTCCACCTCCACCGCCTGCAACACATGCGGGCTGGTGGCCACCGATTTCACCATATGGGCGGCCACCTGCTTGCGTAATTTGTTGTGCGGGATGGTTTCATCTTCCGCGTTACTGGCCGCGGCGGGAGCGGAAACTGCGGCTTTCGCCGGTGCAGCGGCTGCGGTCGCGCTCGCGCCCTGGACTGCCGATTTCGCCGCCGCCGTCACCACCGCAAGTTTGGTTCCCACGGGTACCGTCGCCCCAGCCTCAACCAGAATCTCCGTCACCACCCCAGCAATCGGGCACGGGATTTCGGTGGTCACTTTTTCAGTTTCAACGTCGAATAAGGGCTCATCCGCCTTGATGGTATCGCCCACCTTTTTATACCAATTGAGCACGGTGCCTTCCTGCACCGTCTCGCCCAACTGCGGCATGATGATTTCCTGCGTTTTCTCAGCCATCGCTTATTTGCCCAACGCTTTACGCACATCATTGATGATGCGCGCAACCGACGGGATCACCGCGTCTTCCAACTGATCTGCGGCCGGCAGCGGAATATGCGGGGTGGTGATGCGCACGATCGGGCCTTTGAGCGAACTAAAAGCCTCCTCTTGAATAATCGATGCAACTTCGGCACCCCATCCACACAGGCGCGGGTTTTCTTCTACGGTGAACACCCGGCCGGTGCGCGCCGAATGCGCAAGAATGGTTTTGGTATCCAGTGGCACCAGGCAACGAAGGTCGATCACCGTGGCGGAGATACCGTGTTCGGCAGCCAAGGTTTCCGCCGCTTTCAATGCACGCGGCACCATGGCGGCCAGCGCCAGAATGGTGGCGTCATTGCCTTCGCGCAGTATCGCGGCTTGGCCCAAGGGCACCACATACTCTCCATCGGGCACCTCACACTTATTGCCCAACAAACTTTTATGTTCGAAGAAGATCACCGGATCGGGATCGCGAATCGCCGCGGCCAGCAAGCCCTTGGCATCGGCGGCGTTTGAGGGCGCAACAACTTTCAATCCGGGAATGGCCATCGCCCAGTTCTCCACGCTTTGCGAATGCTGCGCGCCGAACCTCGAGCCCGCGCCATTGGCGGTACGGATCACCAGCGGACATTCCAATTGCCCGTCACTCATATAACGCGTCTTGGCGATTTCGTTGGCCACGTAATCCCAGCAGCAGGCAAGAAAATCGGAAAACATGATTTCGGCGATCGGCCGCAAGCCGGTCATCGAGGCGCCCATGGCCGCGCCGAGAATGGCAAGTTCGGAAATTGGCGTATCGCGTACTCGCGTGGGACCAAATTGTTCGATCAGGCCGACCGTGGTTTTGAAAACGCCGCCTGCAGCGGCCGCGTCTTCGCCCAACAACACTACGCGCGAGTCGCGCGCCATTTCTTGCGCGATGCCGGCGGACACCGCGTCGCGATAACTCAATTGCGCCATGCTGCGCCTCCATTGGCAAATACATCGGTGTAGGCGGACGCTACCTCTGGCAGCGGCGAAGCCTTGGCTTGTTCGGTGGCCTCCTCCAGCGTGGCCATGGCGGCGGCATCGATCTCATCAAGCGTTGCCTCCGCGATACCGGCTTCGAGCAAACGGATTCGATACAACACCACCGGATCTTTTTTCATCCATTCCTCGACCTCGCCCTTGGGTCGGTACTTGCCGGGGTCGGCACGCGAATGGCCGCTGTGTCGATAGGTCAAACATTCGATCAAGGAAGGCCCGCCGCCGGCGCGTGCTTTTTCGAAGGCGCGTTGCGCTTCTTGATACACCACATCGGCGTCGTTGCCATCGATCAGAATGCGCGGCAAGCCATACGAACCGGCGCGATCAGCGGCCGGATGCGCAACCGCCGTCACACTGCCGATGGGCGTGTATTCCATATAGCCGTTGTTCTCGCAAACAAAAACAACTGGCAACTTCCATACACAGGCGAGATTCAGCGCTTCATGAAACGCGCCGATGTTGGTGGCGCCATCGCCGAAGAACGCCACGGCCACCTGCTTGGTGCCGCGATACTGTGCCGACCAGGCCGCCCCCGCCGCCACCGGCAGATGCGCGCCGACAATCGCGTAAGAACCCATCACACCATGCTGCGCGCTGGTCAAGTGCATCGATCCGCCCTTGCCTTTCATCAGGCCGCATTGCCGGCCCATGAGCTCGCCCAGCACCGAGAGCATCGAGGCGCCGCGCGCCAGGGTGTGGTGATGGCCGCGATAGGTGCAGAAGGTGTAGTCGTCTTTGTTCATGGCCACGCCAAAGCCGGCGGCCACGGCCTCCTGACCAAGCGCGAGATGACTCGTGCCCTTCACCAAGTTCTGGAGAAAAAGATCGTAGGCCCGCTTTTCGCAATAGCGGATTTCCATCATTTGTTTATACAACGCGAGGCGTGTGGCCTCGGCGGGAGATGCGGTGTTGCTCATAGTTAACTACCTCGTCAATGCCGAATGGGAATCTTGTAGGGCCTGGTGCGAAATGCTGCGCAGTGGCGGCGAAACTGCCGAATCACTCACTTTATGACATTCGATGCTGTCTGTCGTAAGGATTGGCGATGGGCAACTCTTGCGCTGGGTAAAGGGAAATAATCTGCGCCCCTTTGTCAGTCAGAATCACTTCCTCCTCGATACGCGCCGCCGATATGCCGTCACTCGCCGGGCAATAGGTTTCCACAGCGAACACCATGCCCGGCTTCAACTCAATCGGTTCCTTAAACGAGGTAAGACGCGAAATCAGCGGGCGCTCGTGCAATCCGAGCCCCAGGCCATGACAAAAATTCAAACCGAAGGCTTCCATTTCACTGTTGAAGCCGATGTCCTGCGCCTTGGGCAACACGCGCGCCACACGGTCGGACGACATGCCCGGTTTGAGCAAATCAATGGCTTTATCCATCCACTCGCGCGCTTTGCGATAGGCGGTGCGCTGCGATGACGTGGCCATACCAACGTTAAAGGTGCGGTAATAACAGGTGCGATAACCCATGAAGGATTGGATGATGTCGAAGAACGCCTGATCGCCGGGGCGAATCAGGCGATCAGTGAAATTGTGCGGATGCGGCGAGCAACGCTCACCGGAAATTGAATTGATCGCCTCAACGCAATCCGAGCCCATGCCGTAGAGCCGGGCGGTGGCCATGGCCACAATTTCGGATTCCTTGACCCCAGGCTTTAGCGCCTCGGAAATATCCTGGTACACGCCATCCACCATGGCGGCGGCCATGTTGAGCAGCGTGAGTTCATCGATATTCTTTACCTCGCGCGCCTGCAACATCACCTGCTGGCCGTCGCGCACTTCGATGCCGAGCTTTTGCAATTCGAACAACATCGGTGGCTCGACTACATCGAGCCCTAAGGGCATGTCGGCGACGCCTTCAGCCACCAGAATTGCTTTGATCTCTTTCGCCGCTTCGCGAAACAAGGTGATATCCGAACCTACCGCCCCGCGCAGACCTAGCAGACCGGCGCGGCAATGGTCATAACACAACCACGGCGCGTGCAGCCGGTGGTGCTTGGCCGCCGAACCAAAATCCCAGATGTAGGGGTCGCCATTGCCGGTAAGGAGCGAATAACGCGTGAGTTTGTCGCGTGCCCATTCGCCAATCACCGTACTGGTGGTGTAGCGGATATTGTGCTGATCAAACGACAGTAGCGCCCCCAGGCCCGATTCGTTCAGCGCCGCGCGGGTGCGCGAGAGACGGTAGTCGTGCAGGCGGCGGAAATTAATGCGCTCCTCGAAATCCACCTGGGTATGGCCGGGCGCGCCCACCGGACGTGTCCAGTTGTGGTCGGGATTGATGTCGTCGGGCCGAATGATTTTCGGTTCGGAAGGTTTTTTCTTTTTTGCCACGAAAACTCCTCTTCTGGTGCCCACGCCGCGATTTAAATTCAATTAATCCATTGCTGCCCGCAGCCGCCGCCGCGCATTTTACGCTCGGCCCAAGGCTCGCATAATGTATCCTTCTTCCAATTACCCCTGATATTTTTGCACCCCATGAACCGTCAACAACGTCGTGCCGCCGCCAAACGGAAACCCGAAATCGCACCTTCGCCTGCGCCGCATTCGCCCGCAACCGCGCCAACCCACGAACCCGCCGCCATGGCGAAACCTGGGTTTCTGTTGCGCTTTTTCGCCAAAATCTTGCTCGCACCCTGGGTCCTAAAGCGCGTAAGACATGCTGATATGGAGCGCTTGTTGGCAGGCGTTGCCGTGCAAGCCGGGAAGCCTGAAATCGCCGTGGAGCTTCTTGGGCGAGTCGAATTGAGACGAATTGAGGCAGGCAACCAAGACAAACGCTAGGACGGAATTCAAGCGATTGGCGCCGGGTATTGCCGCCATCGATGACGAAGCGGCCCGGTGATCAGGAACACGATGCAACCCCAACCCCCGACCCTAGTTATCCCGCCATCCATAGACGCGGGTCTACATCACCATCGTGCTGGGCGCCTGCCGCAAGCCGAGGCGATCTATTGGCAAGTTCTGCAAACCGACCCAGGCAATTCAGATGCGTTGCATCTGCTTGGCGTGATTGCCAGCCAAATGAAAAAATTCGAATTGGCGGTTGAGTTGATCGAAAGAGCCCTTTCGATCAAACCCGGCTTTGCCGAAGCGTTGAGCAATTGCGGTAACGCTCTGCAGGAACTCAAACGCTATGAGGAGGCCCTCGCCAATTACGACAAGGCGCTTTCGATCAAGCCGGAAATCGCCGAGGTACTGAGCAACCGCGGCAATGCGCTAAAAGCCCTGGGGCGTTTTGAGGAGGCCCTTGAGAGCTACGACAAAGCGCTTGCGATCAGACCAGACAATGCCGAGGCGCACAACAACCGCGGGATCGTCCTCAAGGAGCAGGGCAAGTTGGCCGAAGCCATCGCCTGTTACCAGAAGGCGCTCGCGCTAAAGCCGAATTACGACGAGGCGCACTTCAACCTTGGCCTGGTCTGGAAAGTTCTGGGGAAACTCGACGAATCGCTGGCCAGCTACCGCCGTGCCCTGGCGCTCAAACCCGACAATGCCGAGGTACATAGCAATCTTTTGTTCACGCTCAATTACCACCCAGAGGACCATGACGAGGAAATATTGGCGCAGTCGCTTGCATACGATGCAAGATTCGGCCAGTTATATCGCGCGGCGTGGCCCTCTCATTCCAACAGCCGCGACGCCGATCGTCGTCTAAAAGTGGGCTATGTGTCGCCCGATTTTCGGCGCCATGCGGCGGCCTATTTTGCCGAACCGATACTTGCCCACCACGACCGCCAGCGGGTGGAGACATTTTGTTATTCCGAAACCAGAACAGAGGACGACTACACCGCGCATTTCAAAGCAATCACCGATCACTGGCACTCCACGGTGGGAATGAGCGACGACGCCATGGCACAACTGATCCAGAAGCACCAAATCGATATCCTGGTGGATCTGGCGGGGCACAGCGCCAGCAACCGGCTGCGCGTATTTGCCCGAAAACCCGCGCCAATTCAGGTGACCTACCTCGGTTATCCCGCCACCACGGGTCTTTCGGCCATGGATTACCGCTTAACCGACCGACACACCGATGCCGAAGGGGTCGCCGAAGCCCGCTATGTCGAGCGGCTGGTTCGTCTGCCTGACAGCATGTGGTGCTATCGGCCTGCGGCCGACATGCCCGAGGTATCGCCACTTCCAGCGTTGGCACGCGGCTTTATGACCTATGGCTCGTTCAACAACTTCAATAAGATCGACCGCCCCACCATTGAATTATGGGCGGCCATGCTGCGCGATCAACCCAGCGCGCGCCTGATGCTGCTCACCATCCCCGAAAGCGAAGTCCGGCAAATTCTGCTGCGCGGTTTCGCCGAGCAGGGCATCGACGCCGCGCGGCTCATCTTCCATGGCAGGCTCTCGAACGTCGAGTTTCACCGCGCCATGCTCGAGGCGGACATTGCTCTTGATCCGGTCACGGTAAATGGTGGCACCACCACCTGCGAATCCTTGTGGATGGGTGTGCCGGTGATTTCGCTCACCGGAACACGTTTCCTGTCGCGAGCGGGCCTGAGTATTCTCAACACCATCGGTATGCAGGACCTGGCCGCGGCCACCACGGATGACTACCTGCGGATTGCCACCCGGCTTGCTGGCAACCTGCCACAACTTGCCAACATGCGGGCGACGCTGCGTACAAGGATGCAAGCGAGCCCCTTGATGGACGAAGCGCGTTTCACGCGTGGGGTGGAAGCGGCCTATCGGGAAATGTTCGCCAAGTGGGCGAAAGGTTAGAAACCGTGTTTCCTGGATAACGCCGATTCGTTCACCGCCTAGCGTAAAAAAATACTCACTCCTGTGGTATCCCCGCCTCGCGCACGGTCTTACGCACACTCGCGTAATCGTCACGGACACGCCGTTCGAACTCCTCGAGACTCATCTTGCCGTAGTTGTGTTGTTTGTCATCGATGTACCTCTCCAGGATTGCCGGCTCGTTCAACGCGCGCGTGACCGCATCGTGCAGCCGGGTGACGATCGGTCGCGGCATGCCCGCCGGACCGCCGAATCCTAGCCACTGCGGCGCCGCCTCAAAGGCGGGCACGACATCGGCGACAAACTGCACGCCAGCCGGCGCCAGCGCCTTGCTGTTGGGTTCGGTATTGGTCACCCCAAGCAGCTTCCACTTGCCACTGGAGAGAAAGCCTCTAGACACCGAGTAGGTGATGAAACCGACGGGAACCTGCCCAGAGAGCAGCGCCGGGATCATCGGCCCAAACCCCTGGAACGGCGCGTGCACGATGTCCACGCCCGCAAGACGCTTAATATTTTCCGAATCCAGATGTTGCGCGCCACCGATGCCGCTGGTGGCATAGGTGAGCTTGCCCGGGTTGCGCCGCGCGTAGTCGATCATTTCGCGAATATTGTTCGCCGGAAATGAGGGGTGCGCGACGATGAGGGAAACACTTTCCAGCATCATCGCAACCGGGGTGAAATCCTTGACCGGGTCGTAAGGTGCGTTCTTGCGCAGCGCGGGCAAAATAATCCACGAATTGCAGACCGTGCCAAACAGCGTGTAGCCATCGGGCGCACTACGCGCGACGAACTCCTGCCCGATCTGCCCGCCCGCGCCGGCCCGGTAATCGATGATCCAGGGCTGACCGAGATACTTCTCCAACGAGGGCGTGAGCTGGCGCACCAGGTTATCGACGCCGCCCGGCGGGTACGGAATGATCACCCGGATCGGTTTGGTTGGATAACTCTGAGCAAAAACAGCGATAGGCGCCCAGAGAAGCGCGGCGGCAACGCCGCAGGCGATGATTGATCCAATACGCATGACAAGACTCCTTATACCGATTGCGAAAGCCGCCATGGGCACCGGGGTAAAGACTCTCAATGTCTCGCCCTCGATACATCTCTACCCGCTTGCCTCTGATTTGCAATCCTAGCACCACATTCGGTGGCATCGAGTCTCCGTTATCATGATCGACAACGTCGAATCCAACACGGTTTAGTCAAAGGATCGCCATCATGCCCAGAGAACTCATCGATTTGGAGGGCTTATCCAGCCCCGAAGTACAGGCGTTGATGAATCTACCGACACCCGCCGCATTGCCCTTTCGCATCAACAAAATTGGCCATGTGTTGCTTATGGTCCAGGATCTCAAGCGCTCGGTTGAGTTCTATACGCAACTGCTCGGCTTCAAGGTGTCGGATGTCTATCCAGACAGCATGTCAAAGGGCGGCATTGTTTTTATGCGCTGCAATTCGGATCATCATGGTCTTGGCCTGGTTGGCGCGGCACCCGGCAAAACCCAGCGACATGAACTGCATCACATTGCGTTCGAAGTAACCACCATCGACGAGGTGTTGCGCGCGGCTAAGCACTTACGTGATAACCAGGTGGAGATTGCCTTCGAAGGCCGCCGCCGCGCCGGGTCGCAGGTTTCAGTCGAGTTTCTCGATCCCGATGGCCATACGCTGGAGCTCTTCTGGGCGATGGATCAGGTGGGTAGTGACGGCCGCATACGACCGCCAGAGGAATGGCGGCAGCAAAGTTCGTTCCGCGGGGCGATTGCCAATGCGCCACCGGGGCAGGACACTACCTTGGGCGACCCTAGGCTCCTCGATCACTTTGGGAAATGACGCCTTGGTAGAGCGCTACGCCGCTATGGCTGCTTCGCTTTCTTCGTTGCCAACCAGCATGGTGCCGCGGCATCCCGGCATGCCACATGCGCACGGATAGTCGCGCTTCATTTCTTCGGTGAGAACGTCCTCGATATACAAGTTGTAATCGATGGTGATTTCTTCCCCCTCGGCGATGTCGCGAAGCGCGTCAATAAACATGCGGCCCCCTTCTTCGTTGGCCTCGCAATTGGGCTCGCAACTGTGATTGATCCAACGCGAAGTATTGCCGTTCTTGCCGCCATCGATCACCATGGCGT
The DNA here is from genome assembly GCA_046153355.1 of Burkholderiales bacterium. Classification (GTDB taxonomy): domain Bacteria; phylum Pseudomonadota; class Gammaproteobacteria; order Burkholderiales; family SG8-39; genus 2-02-FULL-62-17. The sequence goes on along the minus strand of JBJXEY010000064.1, from coordinate 19,848 downwards.
TATCCAACATGAATAAGAAGGTGTGCGATTCATCGGAGTACAAGGCTTCGCTTTGCGCATCGGTAATGCGGTCGCCCTTGTATTCGATGAGGCGGGTACCTTCGGCAATGAGAGCGGTGGCGAATACGCCCTTGCCGTGAATGCCGGAGCGGCGCGTGACGAAGCGGCGCTTTTTGGATTGGCGCGGCGCGACGGCTATAGCCTTATCAGCGGCAACTGCTGCCTGGACATTGCCACTTGGCGCATTTTGTTGCGCCTCTCCCTTGGCCGCTAGACTATCTTTTTGCGCTGTGGGCGGCTGCGTTATGACTTCCTGGGTTGCTTGGGGCTGCGTTTTTGCCTGTAGTGCTGAATCCATCTGTCCACTTCGTATTTGATCTGGGGGTTGCAAAAAAGCGCGCATTCTACTGAGATGAGACGAAGATTCAAGGCCGTACATATAGAAGGAAAATGAAAAGCGGTCAATGAGGGGCAGAAAAGTAAATCGAGAATAACAAACGCGAAAAACGCAAATTGCCACGGTGCCTCGATTCATTGAGATAATTCGCTCCATGTCAATCACCACCACCCCACTGCATCCCCTATTCGCCGCCCAACTGCACGGCATCGATTTGCGTCGCGCCATCGACGATGCAACGGTGCGCGGCTTCAAAGCCGCCATGGATCAATTCGGCGTTGGTGTCATTCGCCATGACTCGGGCTTCACCGATACACAGCACGTCGAATTCACGCGCCGCCTAGGGCCCTTGCAGAAAATGAAAATGCTCACCATGGTGGGCAACTCAAAATCGCGCCTCGCCTACGCTGAGTTGATCGACGTGGGCAATATCGACAACGACGGCAAACTGCTGCTCGATGATGATCGCCGCCGCGCTTACGGTCGCGGCAATCTTTTATGGCACACCGATGTGTCATTCGATGTGAATCGCGCGACGCTTTCCTTGCTCGCCGCGCATGTGATTCCACCCAAAGGCGCCGACACCGAATTCGCCGATATGCGCGCGGCTTACGACGCGCTGCCCGAAGCCATGAAAAAGAAAATCGCCCCGTTGAAGGTGGAGCATTCGATCTGGTATTCGCGGGCGCTCGCCGGCATGTCGGATGTGAGCGCCAGTGAACAAGCCACGCGCCCGCCTTCGCATCATTCCCTCGTACACACGCATTCGGGCTCAGGACGAAAAGTGCTCTACCTTGCCGCGCACGCCTCGCACATCGTTGGATGGCCCATGGATGAAGGGCGCGCTCTATTGGCAGAGCTCACCGCCCACGCCACGCAAGCGCAGTTCGTGTTTCGTCACCAATGGCAACTGCATGATCTTTTAATCTGGGACAACCTCGCCACCATGCATCGCGCCACGCCCTTCGATGACACCCGTTATCCGCGCGATATGCGCAGAACCACGGTGCTCGAATACGCCGAGAATTAGCTACGTCCCTGGTGGACTGACTGCTTCCCCGGTCGTGTCGCCACCATCCCGCCGCAAATTGCCACCGAGGCCAACCAGAACACCGGCGCGAGACCCAGCACACTCCCGAGGCCCCCGAACACCAGCGGCATAGCGAACTGAAACGAACACACCACTGTGGTGCGAATTCCCAGCGACTCCCCCACACGCCCTGGCGGTGTGTTGTCGTGGATCAAGGTCATGGTCAGCGGCTGCGTCGCCCCAAGACACCCGCCGATGATCGCCGAGAGCAGCACCAGCATCCAGGTATTGCCGGTGAGTGGAATCAAGGCAAACACCACACCGGCGAGAATCATCATTACCTTGATCAATGGCCAGGGACCGAAACGCCGGGCCATCGGCGGCAGCAACGCGCGCATGGTGAACGAAGCCGCCGAAAACGCGCCAACGATGATGCCGATGGTGGAGGCCGATAGACCGATCTCGGTGCCATACAACGGCATCATGAAGGTGAACAGTTCCCAGCTCATCACGTGGATGCCGGCCATCACGTAAATCATGACCAAGGCGCGATCGGAGAGGAGATCCAGCGTACGCGTGGCGCCGGTGGTTTTTTTCGCGCCAGAGGCGGCGGGGATTAGCTGCGCCTGCGCAAAGATCAACGCGAGCGCTGCCACCGGCATGATCGTCAAAAAAATGAACGCCGGCTCATACCCCGCATAGTCGATCGCATAACCCGCGATCAACGGCCCAATGATGGCGCCGGTGGACATGCCAATCGCCAAGGTGCTGAAATTTGCCGTGAGATCGTCGCGCTTGCCGATGCGCCCCACCGCGTTTTGGATGGACAACTGAAAAATCATATTGCCGGTGCCGATCAAGGTCGCGGAGAAATACAGCGACAAAAGGCTGGGTTGATAGGAAGGCAACAGCCCGCCAAAAATGAAGAGAAGGGTTCCAGCCATCATCGGTAGCCTGGGACCGATGCGATCATTCAACTTTCCTACCGACACCGAGAGCAGCATCGGCAGCAGGCCGAATAAGGCCGCGATGGTGCCGATCACCAAAGGCGAGGCGCGCAGATCCACTGCCGTCAGGGATAGCGCCACCCGTCCACCTGTGTGGATGGATTGGTTCAAGGCGCCGATTAATACGAGGAAGTAGAGGGTCAATTGAAATCCAAACAGCGTAGCCGCGATACGCGGCGGACCAAACTACGGCGCCTTCACCCCCAAGGATTTGATTAATCCAGCGAACGCCTCGCGATCGCGATCAAGGAACGCCGCGAACTGCTCCGCCGTGCCGCCCGAGGGGATGATCCCCGCCGAGGTAACGAATTTGGCGCGCCATTCGGCGTCATTCAAGGCGGCATTGAGTTCGGTATTCAGACGCGCAACGATTTCGCGCGGCGTGCCCGCAGGCACCACCGTGCCATACCAACTGCGCAGCGGCAGCTTGATGCCCAGCTCGGCGAAGGTCGGCACATCCGGCGCGAGGGGGTGGCGCTCTTCGCTGGTCACCGCGAGGACTCGAACCTTCCCTGACTTGATCTGCGCCCCCAATTGGCCGATGGCATAGATGCCGCCATTGGCCTCGCCCGTGATCACCGCTTGCAGCATTTGCGGCGGCGCCTTGTAAGGCACATGCAGAAGCCCGGCGCTCCGATTCTGCTGTAGCCAACGCATGTATAAAAAGCCGGTACCCACCGAATCAAAGGTCGCCCAAGTGAACGGCCCGGCCGGCGTGCGCGAGTAGTCAAGCAACTCCGCCAATGTCTTTATCGGCAGCGCCGCATTCACCATCAGCGAGCTATCGAAGTAGCCCATGTGAATCACGGTGGTGAAGCTTTTCGCGTTGTAAGGCAGATCGGGTTTCAGCACGATATTGAAGGAGAGCACGTTACTCGCCGCCGAACAAATCGTGTATCCGTCGGGCGCCGCCCTGGCGCAAGCCTCCATGCCGATGGCGCCATCCGCGCCGATGCGGTTCTCCACTACCACCGCCTGCCCTAACTTCGCACCGAGGTGCTGTGCCGCGCCGCGTGCGAGTAGGTCGGTGCCCACGCCGGGAGCGCTGGGGACGATGATGCGGATGGGTTTGGCGGGGTAGGGTTGGGAATGCGCCAGAGAGATAGCCCCTACCAGAGCCAACGTACAGATGGTTTGCATTGCGATCAATTTTCTAGGGTCGGCCACGTCCTTCATCCCCACTAATTTCAACTTAGACATTACTACTGTTCGCTCTTTTTGATTGTGTACCATGCGCGAGCAACGTACGCTAAAAATTAATTGAATTAATTCTCTCAAAGCCTTACCACTTACTCGAGACAGTCACACGCGCGCAGCAAAACATCTGCATAAGTAAATGCGGCATTTCTGACTCGTTGTGGTGTGAAAAAGAAAGTCCATACCAAGGTCATCGTCAAGGCCACGACTAAAACCACCACCGCGTTCACTGACAAGGATTGTGTCGATTCGATTCCAAGAATCGTATGTCCCAGCGATTGCAATAGCTGTCCGTGTGCAAATGGAATCCAAGCAAGCACCAGAACCCCAAGGAAAATTGCGACCGGCTTTAAACCAAGCGCGTTCCGTCGAAAGCCGTATTCGATGTTTTCTTTGAGTAACAGGCCAAACTTCGTTGGGTCGCGGGTGTGGTCTAACAACCACCTGACGGCAGACTGATAAGTTTCATCGGCCGCGACTGGATTCGATGTCTCTTCGGCGGCGGTCGGAAAGTTCGTCCTGATTTTCGCCGTTAGGAACTCGTGATATCGACGCTTTGTGACACTTTCGATACCTGAATTTCGATGCCGCAAAAGTTGCGTCGAAGGCTTTCCACCCCATTCCTCGAACAACCGGGGCTCCAGGCGCTTGCCGAATTCGCGGCAAATATTGGCAAGCAAATACAGTCCCCCGCATGAGACGACGAGCATGCCAATTTTTTCTGGAGTATCACCGGTCGGCGCATAAAGAAGCGCGACCAGCACAAATATTGGCAAGCCGGCCAGCAATGCTGGCCAAAGGCGAGCCTTTCGTTCGTATGGGTCGGTAACACTGGCCACAATCTCGCTCAGTCCCATGATTCACCCTCATTGGAGAAAGGCATCGGAGATGCTGGACCCCAGTTTCGGTTAGGCATTTGAAAATGGTGCCTCGTTGCCGAACCTTGTGTAGCAATGACTCGCCACCCCCTTCGAATGAACGCATTGACGACGATTTTCCGAGGATGTGTTTTGGAGTTTTCGCCTGCTGAGACAAACGCCACTTTGGAAGCAGCCGCATCGTTTGTGCGCATTCTGGGTCCCAGAATGCGATCAAGAGCGCTCGTGGATACGTTGTTCCGACTTCCATGATGCGGAATCTGGGCGAAACTCAGAGTATCTGGCAGTGAAATGCCTACCGACTCCGTCAAATCCGCCGAAGCGCTCAGTGCCCGAATTCCCGAGTCGCCGGTAAGCAACACCCCTCGTTCGGAAAAGACCGCAAACAAAACCGCACTGCTATCGTTTTCAGCCGATGTTTCAACGTTTTCACGCAATGATTCGTGCCCCCAGGATTCTGCGATCCAGGTGATCGTCGTCCTAGCCGCAGCCATCGATTTCTTCATCGCTGCCTCAATGATTCCCAGTGCGTCTTTCTGTTCCGGTGATTTTTCGAATTCAGGAATCAGTGTATGTACATACCATTCCTTGTTCGGGGAAAGCACCACAAATTCTCCTATCCGGCAGCCTTGGAAAGGCTCCTTGATAGAAATTCCCTTTCCCAGCGCCAACTCCTCCAGCGCGTAAGCTGCGGCCATCTTCGCCTGCAACCGGTCCGCAAGACTCTGGCTCGTTATCCGACTATCCTGGAAATATCCAAGGATGGCATCAGAGTAGTTCCAGGGCCGGTGCATCCACAGCTCCCCAACTTCCATTTGCTCCAGAACCACCGCCAGTCCCGATGCATGGTCCGCATCCGGGTGTGAGTTCACAACGTAGTCGACACGATTGGTCTCGTAGTAAGTCCTTATATGGTCGACCAACGCCTGGCCGGACTCTTGCGTACCCCCGTCGTACACCATGACCTTGTAGTTCCCGGTGCTCCCGTATCGCACCGCAATTGCATCTCCGCTTCGTTCGCCGTTTCCTACCGGCAAGAAATCTATTTCGTATCCAGTCTGACTATTCATTTGATTCTCCTGTGTTGTTTGTCTTGCTGAGACTCCTTATTAACTGCATAGAGGTTCATACTTATATTTTCTTTGCGTCAATTTATTTGACGTTAATAATTATGCTTGACAACAGCCTTTATTGCAACTAATAATTGCGTCAACTTAATTGTCGTTATATTATTTTAATATGCTTAGCGATATTGTTGAGATCCGTGGGGGGTACCCGTTTCGATCCGGAATCCAGTCCCATGAGAACGGCTCCGTCCGCGCAATACAAATGCGCGACATCCAACCTGACCAGCCCATGAGGTGGAATGAGGTGATCCGCACCGAGTTGGAAAGCCTCCGGGGCGTGGACTGGTTACGAGACGGCGACGTACTGTTTGTAGCCAAAGGCACCCGTTATTTCGCCGCTTGTCTGGCCGATGTGCCGCCCAATACCATATCGTCTCCACATATGTATGTATTGCGGGTGAAAGCGCCAGATCGCCTAATCCCTGAATTCCTGGCCTGGCAAATCAACCAGCGCCCTGCCCAGAAATACTTCACTCAGACAGCCCTGGGAACGAACCAACTCAGCATCCGTCGTGCCGTCTTGGAGTCAATGACGCTCGCCGTACCCATTTTGGAAAAACAACGCAAGGTGCTCGCGCTCGCCCAATTGGCGGGGGCCGAACGTTTCGCAATGGAAAAATTAATCAAGAACCGCCAACAACAGCTCGACGCGGTAGCGCGCGAGATGCTCCTAAAAAACTGAGCCGTACTGATCGGATTACAACCATGACCCTTCCCGCCACCACACCGCCAGCAACTATCTCGCAGGACACCATCAACGACGCTGTTTGGGCCGCCTGCGACACTTTCCGCGGCACCGTGGATGCGAGCATCTACAAGGACTACGTATTGACGATGCTGTTTCTAAAGTACTTGTCCGACGTCTGGCAGGACCACTACGATCAATACAAGGTTCAGTACGGCGATCATCCCGAACTCATTATCGAAATGCTCAAGAACGAGCGCTTCGTGCTGCCTGAAGGCGCGGATTTCTACTCTCTGCACAAACTGCGGCATACCCCCGGCAACGGCGAGCGCATCGACAAAGCCCTGCACGCTATTGAAGACACCAACATCGGCAAGCTGCGCGATGTGTTTCAGGACATCAGCTTCAACTCCACCAAGCTGGGCGACGAGCAACAGAAGAACGACATCCTGCGGCACCTATTGGAAGATTTCGCCAAGCCCGAACTCAACCTGCGCCCCAGCCGCATCGGCCAACTCGACATCATCGGTAACGCCTACGAATTTCTCATCAAGAACTTCGCCTCCACCAGCGGCAAGAAAGCGGGCGAGTTCTACACCCCACCCGAGGTGTCCTCACTAATGGCGCGCCTCATGGACCCAAAAGAAGGCGACGAAATCTGCGACCCCACCTGTGGCTCTGCGTCCCTATTGATGAAATGCGGCCGTCTGATTCGCGAGCGCTACAGCTCGCGCAAGTACGCCCTCTTCGGCCAGGAAGCCATCGGCAGCACCTGGGCGCTGGCCAAGATGAACCTCTTTCTCCATAGCGAAGACAACTTTCGCGTCGAGTGGGGCGACACCCTGCGAAATCCCAAGCTGCTCGACAGCGAATCGTCGCTACGGCATTACGACATCGTCGTCGCCAATCCACCCTTCTCGCTGGAGAAATGGGGTTTCGAGAACGCCGACAAAGACAAATTCAACCGCTTCCGCCGCGGCATTCCGCCACGCACCAAAGGCGACTACGCCTTCATCCTGCACATGGTCGAGACCATGAAACCCGGCACCGGCCGCATGGCCGTAGTGGTGCCACACGGCGTCCTCTTTCGCGGCGCGGCCGAAGGCAAAATCCGCAAAAAACTCATCGACGAAAACCTTCTCGACATCGTCATCGGCCTACCGGAAAAACTCTTCTACGGCACCGGCATCCCCGCCGCCATCCTAGTGCTAAGGAAAAACAAAACCGACGACAAAGTGCTCTTCATCGACGCCAGCCGCGACTACGAAGACGCGAAAAATCAGAACGTGCTGCGCGAGAAAGACCTCCAGCATGTCCTCGACACCGTGGCTTCACGCGCCAGCGCGGACAAATACGCCTACCTAGCGACTCCTGCCGAAATCGCCGAGAACGACTACAACCTCAACATCCCACGCTACGTTGATACCTTCGAGGAAGAAGAGGAAATCGATTTGATGGCAGTGAGGAAGGAGCGGGAGCAGTTGAAAGTGGAACTGGCCAAGCTGGAGGAGCAGATGGCGGGGTATTTGAAGGAGCTGGGGTATGAGTGACACTCGGCAGCCAAGGCAACTGTACGAAAAAATCGTACGGTTGAAACTTACTTGGGGAAAGGGATGGGGCAATTTGCCACCTCCCTTGGTGAACGTGGCAAAGGTAGTGGCAACCCGTGACGTTTTGTCACGGGTTGAATCGCCAGCCTTACGAAAAAACCGTAAGGTTCCCAACTGCTTGCATAAAAGATGGGGACAAATTGTTCCTCCACGTTCGGCAGGGGTGTGCCAATGAAAAAAGGCGAGCTAGTTCTCTATACCACCGAGGACGGCAGCGCGAAGTTCTTCCTGCGTGAGGCGGATGGCACCGTCTGGTTGACCCAAATGGAGCTGGCCGCACTGTTCCAAACCTCGATTCCCAACGTTAACGTCCATATCAAGAACGTACTCTCAGAGGGCGAACTGCGGCCCGAGGCAACTATTAAAGAAGACTTAATAGTTCGAAATGAGGGTAAACGTGAGGTCAAACGTCCGGTAAAGCTTTACAACCTAGACATGATTCTTGCCATCGGCTACCGCGTCCGTTCGCCCCGTGGCACCCAGTTCCGCCAATGGGCCACCGTTCACCTCAAGGAATACTTGATCAAGGGATTCGTGCTGGACGACGCAAGGCTCAAGGAACCCGGCGGCTGGGACTACTTCGACGAACTGCTCCAGCGCATCCGGGAAATACGAACCTCGGAGAAGCGCTTCTACCAAAAGGTGCGCGACCTGTTTGCCTTGTCGGTCGACTACCGTAACGACGCCGAGGCCGCCGGCTTGTTCTTCGCCGAAGTACAGAACAAGATGCTCTACGCGGTCACCCAGCTCACCGCCGCCGAAATCGTGGTGCAGCGCGCTAATCCCGCCCTGCCAAATATGGCGCTCACTTCCTGGAAAGCCGGCCGCGTGCGCAAGACCGACGTGATAGTGGCCAAGAACTACCTGAACGCCGCCGAGATCGACCAGCTCAACCGCATCGTCAGCATGTTCCTCGACTTCGCCGAACTGCGCACAACCCAGCGCCAGAACATCCGTATGACCGATTGGCGCGGGTACGTAGACAGCTTCATGGAATTCAACGAGCAACCGATATTGCAGGGCGCGGGCAAGGTAAGCCACGAACGCATGGAGCAGATTGCGCATGAGCGATATGCGGAGTTTGATGCGAAGCGGCGGGCGACGGAGTTAAAGGACGCCGATGCAGAAGATATCAAGGCATTGGAGGATATTGATCAAAAAACCGCTACCGCAAAGGGGCGTGGCAAGTGAAGTTACCAAGTGGCTGGAAACTGGCTCCATTGGGTTCCGTGATCGAAAGGGTTTCATTACCTGTCGATGTTGATCCCGCGAAAGAATATCGGGAGATCGGGATTCGGTCCCATGGGAAAGGCATATTTCACAAGCCGTCGGTTACTGGTGCGTCGCTGGGCGAAAAAAGGGTTTTTGGGGTTGTGCAGGACGCACTTGTGTTGAACATTGTGTTTGCTTGGGAGCAAGCAGTCGCCATAACTTCAAACGCTGAAAACGGAATGATTGCCTCGCATCGATTTCCAATGTACTTGCCTAAGAAAAATGCCTGCGATGTTGAGTATCTCCGGCAATTCTTTTGCACCCCTCGAGGTAAATCCTTATTGGAGTTGGCGTCGCCAGGAGGTGCTGGCAGAAATAAAACGCTTGGACAGCAAGCGTTTGAAAAACTATGTATTCCGATACCAAGTGTTGATGAACAGCTACGCATACGTCAAATATTAGAGAGTTGGGACCGTGCAGCTATAACGATTCAACGCCTGCTTGCCAATAGCAAAAATCGGAAATCTGCGATCGCACAAAAGCTTATTGACTCCGGGAAAGTGGGTGTCCCAGAACGTGGAAAACGCAAAACAATTGGAGACCTAGTTGATGTGCAATATGGGAAGTCTCCAACAGAGGCAAAGAAAGTTCCCGGGAATTTTCCAATTGTAGGAACAGGTGGAGAAGTTGGCCGATCAGCTCTTTACTTAGTTAAAGGGCCTTCGGTGGTAATTGGTCGCAAAGGTTCGATATCGAGCCCCAGGTTTGTCGAGGAAAATTTTTGGCCGATCGATACCACCTTTTATTGCCTACCGAGAAAAGGCTGTGATTTGAGATGGTTCTACCATCGGCTGTCTCGTACAGATCTCTCAGAATACAACGAGTCTTCAGGTGTGCCAAGCCTTTCGAGGCCCACCCTCGAAGCTATTACGATGCTAGTTCCGGACCTAGATGAGCAACGTGCAATCGCTAGAGTCCTTGACGTGGCAGATCTTGAAATTACAGCACTAAAAAATCAACTGCGGTGCTTACTTAAAGAGAAGCTATCTTTAGCCCAGCAACTTCTTACCGGAAAACGTCGTGCCCATTTTTACTCGATGGCCCCCGTGGTTACGACATGAATAATTTCGTAGCCTGCATTGCTTGTAGAAGTCCGTCTGGCGCGGCTTTCCAAGCATTTATCCCCGCGGGACACTCCTTATGAGCGCCGTCCCCCAAACCCGCGAGCAATACAGCGCCCACATCCCGGCGCTGCATCTGCTGTGCAATCTGGGTTGGAATTTTCTGACCACGGCGCAATGCTTGTCAATGCGCGGCAGTAACCGCGAGGTGCTACTCAAGCAGCGTCTGATCGAAGTGCTGCAAACCCGCCGCTTCGATTACAAGGGCGAGAAGTATCCGCTTTCACCCAGCGCGATTGATCAGATACTGCGCGAGGTGTCGGCGCTGAATTTGGCCGAGGGGTTGATGCCGGCGAATGAACGGCTATACGCAAAGCTTGCGCTTGGTATTACGGTCACTGAGTTCATGCCCGATGGCAAGCGGCATCAGCCGACCATTCATGTCATCGATTGGGCGCACCCCGAGGCTAATCGTTGGGATGTGACGGAGGAAATGGAGGTGCTCTCGGCGCCGGGGACGCATGTGCGGGTGCCGGACATTGTGGCGTTCGTGAACGGGATTCCTCTGGTGCTGACCGAGGCTAAGCGCCCGGAATCGACTCACGGCAGCGAAGCCGGCAAGGCGATGGTGTTGGAAGGTATCAGCCAGCATTTGCGCAATCAGCGGCCGGACGAGATTCCGCATTTGTTTGCCTGTGCGCAGTTGCTGCTTTCCATCAGCCAGATCGATGGGCGTTATGGCACCACGCACACCGCCGCCAAGTTCTGGGCGCGCTGGCGCGAGGAGGAGTTTGACGAGGAGCATTTCACCGCGCTGAAAAACCGGCGGTTGCCGGCTGCTGTGCGAGATGCGCTCTTCGCCGGTAAGCCCGAGAAGCTGCGCGCCTATTTCGATACATTGTGGTCGCAGCCCATGCTACCCACCGATCAGGACCGTCTTCTGATCGGCCTGCTCACGCCTACCCGCCTGCTTGAGCTGCTGCGCACCTTTGTGTTGTTTGATCGCAAGGTGGGAAAGATTGTGGCCCGGTACCAGCAGTTCTTCGGCATACGAGCTTTGATTAAGCGCATTGGTCAGTTTCGCCCCGACGGTGGCCGCGAAGGCGGCGTGATTTGGCATACCACCGGCTCGGGTAAGAGTTTTACGATGGTGTTCCTCTCCAAAGCCCTATTGCTACACGAAGGGCTCAGGGAATGCCGCGTGGTGGTGGTTACTGACCGTATCGATCTCGAAGACCAGTTGTCGCGCAATTTTATTTCCGGCGGGGCTTTCGGCTCGGCCATCGCCACCAAGAAGGAAGGCGAGCGCAGCAAGGTCACTACCGGCCGCGAACTGGCCGAGAGAATTAGCCACGGGGCTGAGCGAATCCTTTTCACGTTGGTGCATAAATTCAGCACGGCGACCAAGTTAGCCAACTGCCGAAACGACTCACCTAACCTCATCGTTCTCGTCGACGAAGGCCATCGCAGCCACGGCGGGGAAACCCATGAGCGCATGCGAAAGGCGCTGCCACGGGCCGCCTACGTGGCCTTCACCGGTACCCCGCTATTGAAGAACGAGAAGGCCGCCAACAAATTCGGCCCGATCGTGCACGCCTACACCATGCAGCGCGCCGTGGAGGACGAAACCGTGCTACCACTGCTTTACGAGGAACGCGTGCCGGAGCTGGATATCAACGAAGCCGCGGTGGACCGCTGGTTCGAGAAGATCACCGTGGGCCTGTCGGACGCGCAAAAGGCAGACTTGAAAAAGAAATATGCGCGCAAGGGCGCTGTGTATGGAGCTGTCAACCGCATCGAACTTATTGCCTGGGACATTGCCACCCATTTCAGCGAAAACATCAAGAAGCTTGGCGCGGGCTTGAAGGGTCAGGTGGCCACCGACAGCAAGTTGAGCGCGATTCGCTACAAGCAAGCGCTGGACGAAACCGAATTGGTGACAAGCGCGGTGGTGATTTCGCCGCCCGACACCCGCGAGGGCAACACCGAGGTGGACGAAGACAAGCTCCCCGAGGTGCAGAAGTGGTGGAAGCAGAATGTCGGCAAAGACGCCGAGGGGTACGAAAAGCAAATACTGCGCGAGTTCGAATCGGATGGCGATCCGGATCTTTTGATTGTGGTGGACAAGCTTTTGACCGGTTTCGATGAACCGCGCAACACCGTGCTCTACATCGACAAAAAACTGGAAGGGCACAACATCATTCAGGCCGTGGCGCGGGTCAATCGTCTACATGACGCGAAACGCTATGGTGTGCTGGTGGATTACCGCGGGGTATTGAAAGCACTGGATACCGCTATTCGCGATTATCGGGATCTCGCCGATCAGACTCAGGGCGGCTTCGACATCGCCGACATTGACCGCCTCTACAGCCAATTCAGCACTGAATACAAACGCCTGCCAGCATTGCATGACGAACTTTGGTCGTTCTTCAAGAACGTGGCCAACCGCCAGGATATGGAGCAATACCGGCAAGTGCTGATGCCGCGCTTCGTCACTGGCCCGGATGGCGAGAGCCACGATGAGCGCCAAAAGTTGCGCGACGATTTCTCCGCCGCGCTCACCGCCTTTGGCTTGTGCCTGCAAATGGCGTTGTCATCGCGCAGCTTTTTCGAAGACAAGAGTTTCGGCGAAGCGCAGATAACACAGTACAAGGAGGACCTGCGCTTTTTCACCTCGCTACGCAAAGTCGCCCGCCAGGATGCCTTGGAGACCGTGAACTACACCACCTACGAGGAACAAATCCGCCGTCTGGTTGACAAGCAGGTCATTGGGCGCGAAGTACGCGAGCCCAAGGGCGTGTACCTCGTGCACCAGCTCGGGGGCAAAGAGGAGGCGGAGAACTGGTCGGAGGAAAAAACCCGCAACGAAACCGATCTCATCCGCACGCGGGTACGCAAAACCATTGAGCAGGAACTAGCGGATGATCCCTACGCACAGAAGGTATTTTCGGAACTGCTCAAACTTGCCATTGCCGAAGCCGAGGCCATGTTCAACCATCCGGTCAAGCAGTACGCGCTGTTCAGGAACTTCGAGGCAAGGTTGGACTCTCGCGACAAGCTTGGCGTGCCGGGCATTCCCGACGCCTTCTCGGGCAACCGGCATGCGCGCGCCTATTACGGCGCTATTCGCCTGGTACTTGGGGACGACGCATTTTCTACATTGGATGAATTGGCACAACGCCATTATGTTGAAGAAGCCATCGCGCTTGACCGCATTGTCCGCGATGCCATTGCGGAGAACTCTCTGAACCCGCAAAGCATCGAAACCGCGATCCGCAAGGGCGTACTGCCGCGGCTCTACAAGCGGATGGGCCTCGACAATGCCAAAGCGGTAATCGAGCAAATCGTGCAGATCACTCGCGTCAGGTTGAGCCGGGCGTAGGCCGGACATGGTGTATGTAGTCGAAGACCCCGTACAAAGCCTTCCCTATGGCGAGGAAAAGATTCGCTACCTGGTCAGAATACAGACGGGGCGAAAAAGCAGCCGCGTCGCGATACACGTCGAATCCGATGGCAGGGTGCTGGTGGATGCGCCAGCCCACGCTTCGGCCCGGGATATCCGAGTGGCCGTTGCAAAACAGGCCCGGTGGATAAGCACTCATGTCAAGGCGGCAGGGCAGCGACGGGCAAACGTTAGGCAGCGCGAGTATGTAAGCGGCGAATCCTGGTTGTATCTCGGTCGTCGATACCGGCTCAAGGTGGCAACTGACATTGATCAATCCGCGAGCGTTCGCCTCAATGGCCAATATCTTTCCGTTGTGGTTCCCCATCGATCCGAAGACACGATACGTAACGCGTTGGAGGCCTGGTATCTACGCCGGGCAAAAATTGTTCTGGCAAACCGGGTCGCGGAAATGTCGTCGTCACTGCGATGGATAGAGGCTTCGCCGCCCCTTCGCGTCCGCTCAATGAAGATACAGTGGGGGAGCTGTTCGCCGGCGGGCTTATTGACCTTAAACCCGCACCTCGTCAAAGCATCTCGCCAATGCATCGACTACGTCGTGTTACACGAGTTGTGCCATGTAAAGATACACAACCACAGTGCGGCGTTCTATAGATTGTTGGATCGCCACCTTCCAGGTTGGCGTTCGATCAAAGCCAGATTGGATAGTCAGGCAGAGGAGATTCTCCAAGCGTGATTGGCTGTGCTCGACGTAACTAATTCCGGAAAATGCGTGACATTCGCCATCCCTTGATAATCTAGCCAGCTAAATAATGGAGTCCGATATGTCCCGCCCCATCCCCTCCCTGCAACAAAGCATCCACGACGTAGTCGTCGCCAACCGCATCCTCGCCCACGAAGGCGTGTTGGATGCCTATGGGCACGTGAGCGTGCGCCATCCCTTACATCCCGACCGTTACTTACTGTCGCGCTCACGTAGCCCCGAGCTTGTAGAGGCCGGTGACATCATGGAATTCCTGATCGACGGCACGCCGGTGGGCGAGCATCCGCCGGCGGCCTATGTGGAGCGCTACATCCACGGCGCGGTGTACGAGGCGCGGCCGGACATCAACTCGGTGATTCACAGCCATGCACTCGAGGTGATGCCCTTTACGATTGGCAACATTAAGCTTGTGCCAGTGATGCATGTGGCAAGCGACATGGGGCTAGAGGTGCCGGTGTGGGATATCCGCGACAATTTCGGCGACACCACGCTGTTGGTGGCTAACCTCGCGCAGGGGCGTGACTTGGCCAAGTGCCTAGGCGCCAACAAAGCCGTGCTGATGCGCGGTCATGGATTCACCTCAACCGGACGCACCATTGTCGATGCGGTGAAGGCCGCGGTGTACTTGCCGCAGAACGCACGTGTGTTGAAAGAGGCATTGCTGATGGGTGGTGGGGCGAAGACCTTGTCACCCGGTGAAATCGCGGTGCGCTCCAATGTCGATCCGTATTCGCCGCAGGTGCAGCGGGCGTGGGAGTATTGGGCGTTACGGGCCGGGGTCAAGCCCTACCTATGAGGGCGGGAGTCAGCCCCAAAAACTGCAAGTTCTCATCCAATATTTGGCACGCTTGATCGCGCCATAATTTTCAGATGAAGTCGTCAAGGGTGGGCCTCATGAAACTTCTCCTATTTCTAATTACTTTGATTTTCTCGGCGCCGGTTGCAACGCTCGCGCAATCCTGGCCCGCCAAACCGGTGCGTATCGTGGTCCCCAGCCCGCCAGCCGGCGCCATTGATGTCGCCGCCCGCGTGCTCGCCGCCAAACTGCCCGAATACTGGGGTCAGGCGGTGATCGTGGACAACCGGCCGGGCGCGTCGATGATCATCGGCTCGGAAGCCGTGATGAAGGCCGCCCCGGATGGCTACACGCTGCTGGCGGTGCACGACGGTGGCATGGTGATGAACACCCTTAGCTTCAAGTCCCTGCCCTATAACCCGCAGCGCGACTTCACGCCTCTGTCGCAACTGACCTCGCAACCCTTGGTGTTGCTGGTGAACGCGGCGCTGGGCATTCGTACGGTGAAAGAACTGATCGCTCACGCGCGCGCGTATCCGGGCAAGCTGAATCAAGGCTCTGGCGGCATGGCTACGGGCCTCGCGTTGGAACTGTTCAACGCCATGGCCAATACGCAGATTGTTCTGGTCCCCTACAAGGGCACCGCGCAAGGTTTGAATAGCGTGATTGCCGGCGAGACGCAGGTGAGTTTCATCGGCGTCGGCAGTGCCGCGGGCGTGTTGAAATCCGACAAATTGCGCGTCCTTGCCATTACGTCGGGAAAACGTTCGCCGCGTTTTCCCGACTTGCCCACCCTCGCCGAAGCCGGCGTGCCGGGTTATGACAACACCAGTTGGGTAGGTTTGTTCGGTCCGGCGGGGATGTCCAGCGAACTCAGAACCCGTATTACCGCGGATACGCGCCGCGCGCTTGGCGACCCGGCGGTGCGCGAGATGCTGCAAAAATCTTATCTCGATGCGGTCGGCTCGGATGGCGAGGAACTGGCGCGTACACTGGCCGCGGACACCGAAAAATGGACACGTCTGGTGCGCGAACAAAATATCAAGCTGAGTGAATAGCTCGCGGCTAATCCTCGAATAAAGCGCAGCAACTCCTCGAATAGAGCGTGGCAAACCTTCGTTTGCCAAGATCAATCCAGAGTAAGGGACTAACCATGCCAGAGATCAGTGCAGAAGTACTCGCGGTACTCGCGCGAGCAAAAAAAGAAAATGCCATTCAAAGCAACACCGGCATGACGCCCGCGCAAATGCGCGCGAGCCGCGCCAAGCGCCCAGCGTGGTTGGATCTTGAAAAGCGCGAGATGCATAGCGTCGTCGATCGCAGCATCGCCGGCAAAGGCGGGGCGCTGGCGCTTCGCATCTATACCCCCAAGAGCGCGGCCACTGGCGGCGCGCCGGTCGCTTTATTTTTTCATTGCGGCGGATTCATGTTCGGCAATTTGGATAGCGACGATTCGCAATGCCGCCGCATCGCAGATGTATCGGGCTGCATCATGGTGTCGGTGGATTATCGTCTCGCGCCAGAGAACAAATTTCCCGGCGCCTATGAAGACGCCATCACCGCGTGGGACTGGATCGTGGCGCACGCCCGTGAAATCGGCGGCGATGGGAAACGCTTTGCCGTGTCGGGTGCCAGCGCCGGTGGCAACCTCACCGCGGGGGTATGCCGCCACGCGCGCGATAGCGGCGGGCCGCTGCCCGGCCATCAGTTGATTTATGTGGGCGCGTTTAACGTCTATCCGCTGGTGCCATCCAACCAGGCGCGCGGCGAAGGCGGCAGCGACGCGAGCTACGCCAACATGGTGCGCGACGCCTATCGCCGCTCGGAGGCCGATCGCGATGATGTGCGCTACGCACCCTTGATTGCCACCGACTACAAGAACTTCCCTTCAGCAACGCTGATGCTCTCCGAATGCGACGCGTTTGTCGACGAGGGTTTGCTCTACGCCGAGAAACTTCGCGGTGCTGGGGTGACGGTGGAGGTCAATATTGCTTCTGGGCAGATCCATCACTTATTCCCTTGGGCAGGCGCGTTTACGCTCGGACCGGGTGTGTTGGACCAAGGTGCGCTGTTGCTGCGCTTAGCGCTGAAAGTTTAACAACCGATGCGCTCATGATCGCGATCACGATGGCTGCCACGGCACACCTTGCCATGGATTTCCGCAGGCTTGCCTCCCGAGGCAAAGCATAGGTGTGCTGATGCGTGTCGCCAGTTTTATTTTGTAAGTGAAGGTTACGTGGCGCGCCTGGAGGACAGCGTGCAGGTCGTTCAACCACCCTGGCACCTATCCGATAAGATACTTTTTTACCTGGGTGGGCTGCCATGATTTCAAAATCGATGCTTCAACAATTTTGTCTGGCAACTGCAGTCATTGCGCTATCGAGTGTGACGTTGGCGCAGGAGCCCTTCCCCAATCGCCCCATGCAAATGCTGGTGCCTTTCCCGCCTGGCGGCTCGGCAGACATCATGGGGCGCAGGTACGCGGAAAAATTCAAAGAAATCTTGAACGAGCCGGTGGTGGTAATCAATCGCACTGGCGCCAATGGCGTGGTCGCCTGGCAATCGATGGGCACCACCAAGCCCGATGGCCACACGCTATTTATGGCAGCGGGCCAAGGCCTTGGCTACATTCACCTGATGAATTCCGCCGTCACCTCAAGATTTGTTCAAGACTTCACCCCGGTCGCCTCCTACGGCAATTACACCTTGGTAATCCTCGTCAATAAAGAATTGCCCGTGACCAATCTGCGCGAACTCGCGGCCTACGCGAGCAAGAATCCCAAAGCCTTGAGCTATGGCACCACCGGCGTCGGTTCAGGCGGGCATTTGAAGTTCGAGATGTATAAGTCCGTGGCCAATATTCCCGATGCCTCCTTGCCACCGGTGCATTTCGCCGGTGTGGTGCCCGAGCTCACCGCCATCGTGGGCAACCACATTCAAGTGGCAATCATGCCCTTGACCTCGCTTGCCACCCAGCAAATCGATGCCGGCGCGATACGCGCCCTCGCAATCACCTCTGAGAATCGCTCGCCGTTTCGCAAAGATATCGCAACGGTGGTGGAGCAAGGGTTTCCCAGCCTGGTGGCGAAGGATTACCTGACCATCTGGGTAATGAGCAAAACGCCGCAGACCATCGTCGACAAATTGGCGGCGGCGGCGCGGCGCGCCAGCGAAGACCGCGATATCCGCAAGGCGATGGACGACCTTTTTTTCGAATCGGAGTTTCTCGATGGCGCCGGTGCGCGCAAACACTTCGAAACGCGCACCGCGGAGCTGGAACCGGTGATTCGGCGGCTGAATATCAAATTGCAATAATTCCGATTTGCCCATCGACTTAAACCCTACTTCAAAATGGATCCGGGTTTATGGGGATCAGACCCGGATCAATCTTGATCGGGCGCTTTTTATTTATTACCATGCACATGTGCATGTTAATCGTAGCGAAAGAAACTCATGAAGACCGAGCGCATGACGATACTGGTTACTTCGGAACAAAAACAGGCTATCGCGGCCCGCGCGAAAAAGCTCAACGTAAGCGCCGGTGAGGTTATCCGCCGCGCGGTGGAAGGCTATCGGCACAACGACGAAGAAATTATTTTGAACGCATTGGCTAACGAACTCGATCTTGCCGTCAAGGATGCCCGGCACGCGCTCAAAGGTGCGCTCAGCGAAACCCGGCGAACGCTCGATCATTTCGCCGCGAAGGGAAAGACTGACCATCGCAAGGCAGCATAATGGCTAGCCTTGATCGCATTATCGACGGTGTCAAAGAGGTGTTGCGGATGACCGATGAGGTCAAGCGATTATCCGAGGGGCTAAAATCGCTGGCAATCGAGGTTCGCGAAATTGACAAGCGCCTGGTGCGCATTGAAACCATGGCCGAGATCGCAAAATCGCAACCGGGGCGGCAATCAAGGCGCCTGACCTGACTTCAACGCGACATTGACCTGTTGAAAATTCCGCGACAACGCCACCAAGCGCGGCGTCTGGCTGGCGCGTTGTAAGGTCTCGAAAATATCCCGCTGACTCTGAACATCCCTTCAGAACAATGAAAGAAAGAGTTTATGGCGCAATTCATACGTAACGCCTGGTACGTGGCCGCTTGGTCGAAAGAAGTCGGCAGGCAACTCTTGCCGCGCCGCATCCTCGATGAGCCGGTGCTTTTATATCGCAAGAACGACGGCACGCCGGTGGCGTTGCTGGATCGTTGCGCGCACAAGCTCGCGCCGCTATCGATGGGTCGGCTAGTGGATGACGTGGTGCAATGCGGCTATCACGGCATGGAGTACGACTGCACCGGCCAGTGCGTGCGCGTGCCAGGGCAGGACAAAATCCCCAAAACCGCCAAGGTGCGAAGCTTTCCGCTGGTTGAGCGCTACAACGCGGTGTGGATCTGGACCGGCAACCCAGCGCTCGCCGATGCCGGGAAAATCATGGAAATCGAGCATTACGACGAACCCGGATGGAAGGTGTTGGATGGCGGTTATCAATACCACGAAGCGAGCTACATCAATATCGCCGACAACTTGATGGACCCGGCGCACACTACCTTCGTGCATGGCCGCACCATCGGCATGCCTGCGGCAAGCGAAGTTCCGGTGGAAGTTGAAGAAAGCGAGGTC
>JBJXEY010000046.1:0-34871 GCA_046153355.1 Burkholderiales bacterium | reverse complement strand
AACCTCTAAAACTCACATTTCTTCGGGAGTCGTCATGAAGTTGCTAGTTTTTTTGTCAGGTTTGCTTTTGTTAATCAGTTCGGCATTTGCGCAAAACCCACGTGTGGAGATAAAGACCAACCGTGGGTTGCTTGTCGCTGAGCTATACCAGGATAAGGCGCCCAAAACAGTAGCGAACTTTCTGCAATACACCAAAGATGGGTTTTACACCGGCACCGTATTCCACCGCGTCATCGACAACTTCATGATTCAAGGCGGCGGCTTCGAGCGTGACATGCGCGAAAAACGCACCCGCGGCCCGATAGAAAACGAGGCGGGAAATGGCGTGAAAAATGAAATTGGCACGCTCGCCATGGCGCGCACCTCAGCGCCACACTCTGCCTCGGCGCAGTTTTTCATCAATCTCAAACACAACGAATTCCTCAATTATCGCGAACCAACGACACAGGGGTTCGGCTACGCGGTGTTCGGCCGCGTGGTGCAGGGCATGGATATCGTGGCGGCGATCGCCAAGGTACGTACCGGTCGTTCCGGTGCGCACAGCGACGTGCCCGTCGAACCGATCATCATTGAATCTGTAACACTGCTTACCAATACCACGGAGAAAAAATAATGATTCGTCTGCACACGAGTTTTGGCGCCATCGATATCGACTTGAACGCATCGAAGGCACCCAAGACTGCGGAAAACTTCATCAAATATGTCGAAAGCGGCCACTACAACAATACGGTTTTTCATCGCGTCATCGATGGTTTCATGGTGCAAGGCGGCGGATTCGAGCCGGGTATGAAACAGAAAAACGCCGGCGAAACAATCCAAAACGAGGCGGACAATGGCCTGAAGAACCTCAATTACACGGTGGCCATGGCCCGCACCTCGGACCCGCATTCGGCTAGCGCGCAGTTTTTCATCAACGTCAACGACAACGACTTTCTCAACCACAGCGAACCCAGCGCGCAAGGCTGGGGCTACTGCGTATTCGGGAACGTGGTTGCCGGCCAGGACGTGGTGGATCGCATTAAATCGGTGAAAACCGGTAAGCGCGGCTTTCATGGCGATGTCCCCGTGGAAGACATCCTTATCGAAAAAGCGGAAGTGATTTGAAATTCTCCGGGTCAACCGCGAAATACCTTCCCCCCAACGACGCTTGCCACTGAAAATAGCGCACCGGTGGCGCAGATCTTCATCTCCGACTTGCATCTTTGCGCTGCGCGCCCAGGGATAGTCCGGCTATTCGAGGATTTTCTTCGCGGCCCGGTGTCGCAGGCCTCGGCCTTGTACATTCTGGGCGACTTATTTGAATACTGGGCCGGGGACGATGATTTGGTCGAACCCTTCAACGCTCACATTGCCGCTTGCCTGGCGGCATGCGCGGAACGTGGCACACACATCTACTTCATTCGCGGCAATCGCGACTTTCTCGTCGGTGATGAATTCGCTCGTGTTTGCCGGCTCACGCTACTTGAGGACCCTAGCAACGTCCTACTTGACGATGGCGAGGTTTTGTTAAGCCATGGCGATGCCTTATGCACCGATGACACCGAGTATCAGGCGTTTCGCGCGAAGGTTCGCGGCAAACTTTGGCGCGAGACGTTTCTGCAACGATCATTGACCGATAGGAAATCGGAAATTGAAAAATTACGCGCGCAAAGCGAAGCCGGCAAACGACTCAAACCAACTGCCATCATGGACGTCAATCATGACGCGGTGGCGGATTTGTATCGACGCGAACATGTGTCGCGCCTAATCCATGGCCACACCCACCGCCCCGCGCGTCACGCGCACGACGTTGACGGCATCACACGCGAACGCTGGGTACTTGCCGACTGGTACGAGCATGGCAGTTATTTGCTTGGAGATAACACCGGGTTGCGGGCCTATCGATTCCCCAACACGTGAATCGGGTGATCTCGCATCGCATTAAAAAATATCAAATATGAATTAGAAATGATATTTTATTGACGTCGTTAATTGACTAGTATAAATATTTTAACGAAATATTTCTGCATTTCCCCAATCAAACGCTACGCCAGCCCGCGCGCCAAATCGGCCTGGATATCCTTGAATGACTCTAGGCCCACCGCAACGCGTAACAGTTCCTGCTTGATTCCGGCGCGTGCGCGCGCCTCATCCGAAATACGACCATGTGTGGTGCTACCTGGATGCGTAATCGTGCTCTTGGTATCGCCCAGGTTCGCGGTGATGGAGATCATGCGTGTCGCATCGATTACTTTCCATGCGGCATCGCGCCCACCCTTTACCTCAAACG
Source organism: Burkholderiales bacterium (assembly GCA_046153355.1). Classification (GTDB taxonomy): domain Bacteria; phylum Pseudomonadota; class Gammaproteobacteria; order Burkholderiales; family SG8-39; genus 2-02-FULL-62-17. The sequence continues at coordinate 32,602 of JBJXEY010000046.1, read as the reverse complement.
AAACAATCGCCCCGCCAGAACGCTGCTGACGCATCGCCAGAGCGTGTTGCGGATGCGAGGCCAATCCGGGGTAGTACACCCTTTGGATTCGCGGGTGGGCTTCCAGCCATTTGGCCAGATCGAGCGCGCTGGCCGATTGCGCGTCCATACGAATACGCAGTGTATCCAGGCCCCGCAAAATCACCCAGGCATTGAAAGCCGAAAGAGTCGGACCGGCGGTGCGAAGAAAACCGGTAACACCATCCATGAATTCCTTTTTCCCCAACACCGCGCCACCCAACACCCGACCATGGCCATCCAGATACTTGGTGGCCGAATGGATGACGATATCGGCGCCCAGTTCCAATGGTTTTTGCAGGGCGGGACTGCAAAAGCAGTTGTCCACCGCGAGCATCGCTCCCGACTTCTTCGCGAGCGCAGCCAACGCCGCGATGTCGAACACCTCGGTCAATGGATTGGAAGGCGTCTCGACAAATAATAGGCGCGTATTGGTTTTGACCGCGTTTTGCCAGGCGGCTATCTCAGGGCTATCCACATAGTCCGTGAGCACGCCAAACTTTCCCATAATGTTGGTAAATAGTTGGGTTGTTGCGCCAAACACGCCGGACGAACACACCACGTGATCACCAGCCTTCAGTAGGGTCATGGCGACGGTGAGAATGGCGGACATGCCTGATGCGGTTGCCACGCATGCCTCGGCGCCTTCCAGGGCGGCAAGCCGCTCCTGAAACATCGCCACCGTGGGGTTGGTAAAGCGCGAATAGACATTGCCGGCCTCGGCCCCAGAAAAGCGTGCCGCGGCCTGCGCGGCGCTCTGGAACACGTAACTGGAGGTGAGATACATCGCCTCGGAGTGCTCGCCGAACTGGCTACGGGTGGTCCCAGCGCGTACCGCCAGGGTGTCGATATCGAATTGATCGTCCATGATTTCCTGCCTCGAAACAAAAAGCCCGTCTTGCTTTCGCTAAGACGGGCCTTGGCCACTCTTTAGCGGTATTTGTTTTTCACCTCTCGGCGGCGCCCGCAAGCTGACGTTCAAATCGGCGCAAGCGCAAATTTACTGGCGAGACCGCGCCGTGTCAAATGTACTAGAAGCGCCAACGCTAGTGCGCTAGAAGCGAAGCGCGTTCGCCTCAAGCCGCGTTGAGGTCCAGTTGGTTGGCTTCGTCGGAGTCTTCCGCAGATTGCTGGCGACCCGCATCGCGATTGCGCTCCACCTGCTCAAGATATTCGCCGGTGACATCGCCGGTAATGTATTCGCCATTGAAGCAGGAGGTGTCGAATTGTTTGAGCGCCGGATTGGCTTCGCTCACCGAAGCAATCAGCGCATCCAATTCCTGATATATCACCGCGTCGGCGCCAATCTCCTTGGCGATCTGTTCGGCCGATCTCCCGGTGGCGATAAATTCTTCGCGCGTTGGCATGTCGATGCCATATACATTGGGATAACGGATCGGCGGCGCGCAAGAGGCAAGATAGACTTTTGCGGCGCCGGCCTCGCGAGCCATTTGCACGATCTCGCGGCTGGTGGTGCCACGCACGATCGAATCGTCGACGATCAGCACGTTTTTTCCCTTGAACTCCATGCCCATCACATTGAGTTTTTGCCGCACCGACTTTCTGCGTATGGTCTGGCCGGGCATGATGAAGGTGCGGCCGATATAGCGATTACGCACAAAGCCCTCGCGATAGGGAATGCCCAGCGTACTGGAAATTTCCAGGGCGCTTGGCCGGCTGGTATCGGGCACCGGTATGACGACATCCAGCCGCGTATCGCCAAGATCCTCGCGAATCTTCGCCGCGAGATGGCGCCCCATATTCAAGCGCGCCTCGTAGACCGAAGCACCATCGATAATGGAATCGGGTCGAGCCAAATAGACGTATTCGAAAATACACGGCGACAGCACGGTATTGCGTGCGCATTGACGGCTATGAAAACCACCGCGCTTGCCAATGAAAATTGCCTCACCTGGCGCCACATCGCGCACCGGTTCGAACCCCAATGCCGCGAGTGTCACGCTTTCCGAAGCCACTACATATTCGGTACCAAGGGAGGATTCTGACTTGCCGAAAATCAATGGGCGAATACCGTGCGGATCGCGAAACGCAAGCAAGCCATAGCCAGAAATGATGGCAACCACGGCATAGGCGCCCTTGCAACGCCTATGGACGTTGGCCACCGCCTGAAAAATAGTATCTGGATCGAGTCTCTGCCCGTTGGCGGCAAGTTCCAACTCGTGAGCCAATACGTTCAATAAGACTTCGGAATCCGAATTGGTGTTGATATGCCGAAGATCCTGACGAAACATATCCTCTTTCAAGGATTCGGAATTGGTCAGGTTGCCGTTATGCCCCAATACAATTCCAAAGGGCGAATTGACGTAAAACGGTTGCGCTTCACCCGCGCTAAACGCGGAACCCGCAGTGGGGTAGCGACAATGAGCAATACCGATGTCGCCGGGCAAGGAACGCATGTCGCGAGTGCGAAACACATCGCGCACCAAGCCCGGCCCTTTATGCATATGAAATGCGTTGCGCGAGGACGTAACGATGCCCGCCGCATCCTGCCCTCGGTGCTGCAAGAGCAGCAGACCGTCATATAGAAGCTGGTTGACCGATCCGGCCGCCACCACGCCCAATACACCGCACATAGCCGTGTCCTTCCAGCGTTATATTGCGAACGAAAATTCAGAAATGAATATTCGGGAATCCAAACTCGCGACCGCCTATTCGCCCACGACTACCGGTAGGCGATGCGCTTTCGCAGGTCATCAGGCAACAAGGGTCGAGCCGCGACGATTACCGTTTCGAATGCGCCCGAGCTTAACGCATTTCGCCAAAACGGCTCCTTCGGCAAAGGCGTGAAACCGGCCACCAACACCAATGCCAGCACCACTAACAAACCGCGTACCACGCCAAAACCCGCGCCCATCAAGCGATTTAGCGCCCCCATGCCGGCGGACTTGGCTAACAGTGTGAGCAACAATGCAATAAACCCTGCAGCGATCAATACCGCGACAAATATCGCTACGTAGGCAAGGAGCGGCGCGAGCATCGGACCCAGGCTTTCGGGCATCAGGGGCGTTAGCTGGCGGGAAAAGGTGGTGGCAAGAACAAACGCTGATATCCATCCCACCAGCATGACCAACTCGCGCAGCACGCCGCGCAATACGCCTACCAGCAAGGAGAACCCCAGTATCAACAGCACGCCATAATCAAACCAAGTCATCGAACACCCATTTACAGCTTGGTGACCGGACCAACGGTCAATCCGGTGTTTTGCAAACTCTCGCGGGCCTCTTCGGCGGCTTGACGCGTGGGAAATGGGCCCGCGCGCACGCGAATCTGATCGCCCTTGGCAAGTTTCTGAACTTCGCTATAGCTCTTGAAACCGGCTGCGGTAACTTTGGCCTGCAAGGTTCTGACATTGGCTTGGTTGAGAAATGCGCCCAAAGGTACAACGTAGGCCTCGCCTTGCAACGCGGCCTGCGCACGCGCTGCTTCGGCTTCGGCGCCAGATACCGCCTCGGTAGATTTGCCAAGGTCTTTGGCTGCAATTGGGGCCTTGCTCGCCGCAGATTTGGCGGCATCGCCTTTCGAGGCAATCTCGCGATTCGCCGCAAGATCGTTATTCTCCGGAACATTGCCAATAGGCTTGGATTTCGCTTCTTCGGGCTTCACCGCAATTGCGTTGGCGGCGGACTGCTCTTCGATAATTTCCGGTGGAGGAAGTACCTTGTTATTGAATCGACCTGAGTTTTGACTGGGAATTTGAATGACGATGTCCTGACTTATCGGTTTGGGTTCCTTGTCGAACACGATTGGCAGAACTATTACGGCTGCGACCACCAGTGCGATCGCGCCCACCAGCCGGCGCCTGGCGCGCCGGCGCAGCAATATCGCTTCGTCGTTATCCGCCAATTCGAACCCGCTGATTTGCCGGTTGCGCGATACGCCGATACATTCTCTACTTGCTCCACTTCGATATTTTTTTCATCCCCGAGGCAACCATCTACCGTCAATGACTTGATTTCGCAGAGAGAAAACTGGCAACCGTGAGGAACGATCCGAACAATACGATTCTATCATTATCGTTACTGCGCTCTCTGGCGGATTGGTACGCCGCGAGCGGCGAAGAATATTGAAATATCGTTCCGCCAGCGGCGGAATTTTCTATCGCCACCGCAAGTTGCCCGGCGCTTGCCGCGCGTGGCCCAGAGAGATCGGCGGCATGCCACTCGTCGATTTTTCCGGTCAAGGCCTGGCATACACCTTCAATGTCTTTGTCCGAAAGCATGCCGATCACAGCGCGAGTATTGGGGAAAAAACCCTGATCGGCGAGATTCTGCGCGAGCACCGCGGCCGCATGAGGGTTGTGCGCGACATCAACGACAACGCATGGCACGCCCGGCATCACCTGAAATCTTCCGGGCAGTTCGACTCGCGAAAGTCCTTCGCGAATCGCCTGCATCGATACCGGAATCACCTCTCGAATCGAATCCAAGGCTGCCAGAACGCATGACGCATTGGCAAGCTGCCTAGCACCGCGCAAGGCCGGCGGGGCCAATCCTGGCTTGCTTTGCAAGGGTTGCGTCGCAACATTGGAATCCCCTCCGGTGGCGCGCACGGGCATGCGCCAAAAACGCCATTGCTGCTTGCCCCCTTCATAGCCAAAATCGCGTCCGAGGACTTCAAGATTTGCGCCGATATTTCGCGCGTGGCCGAGCAGGGTTTCAGGTGGGCTGGGATCACCGCAGATCGCCGCTCGCCCAGGGCGGAAAATTCCGGCCTTCTCAAAACCAATGCTCTCGCGTGTCGGCCCCAAAAAATCGACGTGATCAATGCCTATGCTGGTAACAATCGCGCAATCGGCGTCGAAAATATTTACCGCATCCAGCCGCCCGCCTAAACCTACTTCCAGAACCAAGACATCTAGATTCGCGGTGGCGAAAACCTCCCATGCCACCAGCGTGCCAAATTCAAAATAGGTTAGCGTGACCTCGCCGCGCGCTGCCTCGACACGCGCGAAGGCCTCGGCGAGACGCGCATCATCGACATTCACTCCATCCACTTTAATGCGCTCGTTATAAGCAAGCAGGTGCGGCGAGGTATAAACACCGGTGCGACAACCAGCGGCTTGAAGAATGGCCTCCAACATCGCGCATACCGATCCTTTGCCATTGGTGCCGCCTACGGTGACAATCGGGCCCGCGAATTTCAGGCCGAGGTGATCTTTAACCCGATTCACACGTTCAAGCCCCAATTCGATCGGCTTCGCATGCAATCGCTCGACATAGTCGAGCCATTCGTTCAAGGATTTATTTGTCATGGGTCTGGAGAGACGCGGTCAGCAAAATGGCGCACGCGTCGCGCGGCTTAGTTTGTCGCCGGTCGATTCATCAATAGGGTCAATATCGACGCCAAACGATCACGAAGCGCGCGCCTGTCGACGATCATGTCTATGGCGCCTTTTTCAAGTAGGAATTCAGCGCGCTGAAAACCTTCGGGGAGTTTCTCGCGCACCGTTTGTTCGATAACTCTAGGCCCGGCGAAACCAATCAAGGCCCTCGGTTCGGCAATTACCAAGTCGCCAATCATCGCGAAGCTAGCCGATACGCCACCCATGGTCGGATCGGTAAGGATGGAAATAAAGGGGAGCTTACGCGCCGACAGTTGTGTCAAGGCTGCGGTAGTTTTCGCCATCTGCATTAAAGACAGCAAACCTTCCTGCATGCGCGCACCGCCGGAAGCGGCGACGCACACCAAGGGCAGATCCTGATCGAGGCAGGCATGTACACCACGCACGAATCGCTCACCGACCACCGACCCCATGGACCCTCCCATGAAGTCGAATTCAAATGCGGCCACCACTACCGGCAGCGTTTTAATCGCGCCTTGCATGACGATTAATGCGTCGGTTTCGCCGCTTTGCTCGCGAGCATCTTCCAACCGATCAGGGTAGCGTTTGCTATCTTTGAATTTGAGCGTATCGACAGGCAACACCTCGGCGCCGATCTCAAAACGCCCTTCGGCATCGAGCAACATCTCCAGGCGCGCACGTGCGTTCAATCGATTGTGGTGCGCACACTTGGGACACACATTGACATTGCTCTCCAAGTCCGCGGCATACAGGACGGCCGAGCACGAAGGACATTTTGACCACAGGCCCTCCGGCACGGTCATGCGCTTCTGGCCCGCGGCGCGGTTGATCTTGGGAGGCAGTAGTTTTTGCAGCCAGCTCATCGTAATAAGGCGCCGCTCAACCCTCGCGTGTATCCATGGCATGGCGAATGCCATGCAATAGCTTTTTTACATTGGATGCGGCCTGGCGCGGCGCGGATTCAATCTCTTCCACAATCCGGCTGCCAATAATGACGGCGTCAGCAACCTGTGCAATAGCGCGTGCTGTCGCCCCATCGCGAATACCAAAACCGACGCCGATGGGGAGCGAAGTCTTGGTGCGAATTTTGGCGATACGCGATGCGACCTCGGTCGCGTCGATATTGGCCGCACCGGTGACGCCGCGCAAGGAAACGTAGTACACATAGCCGGTCGCCAAGGCGGCGATCTGCTCGATACGTTTGTCTGTGGATGTCGGGGCGATAAGAAAAATCAGGTCCAACGCCTTGTCGCGTAACAATCCCGCTAGCTGCTTACATTCCTCCGGCGGGTAATCAACCACAATGACGCCATCGATATCGGCCGCCTTAGCCGCATCAACGAAAGCCGCAGTGCCCATGGCCTCGATCGGATTGGCATAGCCCATCAATACCACAGGCGTCGAATTATCTTTTTCGCGAAATTCGCGCACCATCGACAACACATCGCGCAACCCCACACCCTTGGACAACGCTCGTTCGCTCGCTCGTTGTATCACCGGACCATCGGCCATCGGATCGGAAAACGGCACACCCAGTTCGAGAATATCCGCGCCGCCTTCGACGGCCGTGTGCATGATTTGCACGGTGGTCGTCGAGTCTGGGTCACCGGCGGTGAAATACGGAATAAGCGCTTTGCGATTCTCCGTGGCGAGTCTTGCGAAGGTATTTCGAATTCGCGACATCAGTGAGTAGCCTCATTCATAGCTTGTTCCACCAAATCTGGTCCTTGAGATGCGCGAACCTCTTCGCTCGCCACCCGTCGCTGCGCGATTGCAATGTAATCGGGATTGATCTCAAAGCCGATGAAGCGACGTCCATGTCGCGCCGCCGCAATGGCAGTTGTACCACTGCCCATAAACGGATCCAAAACCACTCCCCCGACCGGGCAACTGGCGCGCACCATACGCTCGATCAACGCGAGCGGTTTTTGCGTCGGGTGGTCGACACGTTCAGCGTGTTGACGATGTAGACGGCTCACGCTCCATACATCCTTGGGGTTATAGCCCATTTCCAGCCATTTCTTACCGACGAAAATAGAACGCGAGCGCGCTTTTTTGGTCTCCGGGTCATACGCAATACGAATGCTGTCCAAATCAAAATGGTAGCGCTTGCTGCACGCGAAAAAGCCAATCGTGTCGTGTACCGAAGAGTAGCGCCGCGTTCCACCACCCATGCTGGGAACCCGCCTATCCCAGATGATTTCGTTGAGCATTAGCATGCGGGTCTTGAGAAAACTAAACACCTCGGGGCTATGCTGCCAGGTCAAAAACACATACAAGCTGCCATCGGCCGTTAGCTTGGGCAACAGGGCCTCAATCCAACGCTTGCTGACGTCGAGATATTCGTTGGTTGGAATTAGGTCCGAGTCGTTGCCGTAATCTTTGCCCAGCCCATAAGGGGGATCAACGACCGCCAGATCCACCGAGGCATCGGCTATAAGGTCCACGCTCGATAGAAAATCGCGCTGATACAGCGTAATTTTCTCGCTCAAAGCACCATCCCGGATTTTTCCGCCACGGTATGCATATCCTTGTCGCCACGACCGGATAGATTCACCAGTAAAACCTTGTCCTTCGCCATGGTCGGCGCGATTTTCGCGGCATACGCCAAGGCATGCGCGGATTCCAAGGCGGGAATAATGCCCTCGTAGTGGCAACAATCGTGGAAGGCGGCAAGCGCCTCATCGTCGTTGATGACCACGTATTCGGCGCGGCCAATATCTTTCAACCACGCGTGTTCGGGACCAACGCCCGGATAATCCAGTCCGGCCGAAATGGAATGTGTCTCGATGATTTGGCCGTTGGCATCTTGAATGAGATAGGTTCGATTCCCGTGCAACACCCCTGGCGTGCCGGCATTAATCGACGCCGCATGTTTGCCGGTGGCAATGCCGTGTCCGCCCGCCTCCACACCAATCAAACGCACCGCTTTGTCGGGAATGTAGGCGTAAAAAATGCCGATCGCATTCGATCCGCCGCCAACACAGGCAAGCACCGCATCGGGCTGGCGACCGATCATTTTTGGCATCTGTTCGCGGCACTCGCGACCGATCACCGATTGAAAATCGCGCACCATCATCGGGTAAGGATGCGGTCCGGCCACGGTGCCGATAATATAAAAGGTGTTGTGCACATTGGTTACCCAATCGCGCATCGCCTCGTTTAACGCGTCCTTCAAGGTTTTCGATCCAGATTCCACCGGCACAACCTTCGCGCCCAGGAGTTTCATTCGATAGACATTGGCGGCCTGCCGCTTGACGTCTTCCGAGCCCATGTACACCACGCATTCCATGCCGTAACGCGCGGCAATGGTGGCGGTCGCCACGCCGTGTTGTCCTGCGCCGGTTTCGGCGATGACGCGCGGTTTGCCCATGCGTTTGGCAAGCAGCGCCTGACCAATGGTGTTGTTGACCTTATGCGCGCCGGTGTGATTTAAATCTTCGCTCTTCAAATAGATTTGCGCGCCGCCCAGCAATTGCGACCAACGCTTGGCGTGATACACCGGGCTTGGGCGCCCGACATAGTGTTCCAGCTCATCATGAAACTCGGCGATAAATTCGGGATCTTGGCGATAGTGCTCGTATGCCGCTTTGAGCTCATCTAACGCATGCACCAGTGTTTCGGCGACGAACACTCCGCCATAGGGGCCGAAATGCCCTTTTGCATCGGGAAACTCGCTAGGAAGGTCGTTGATTAACACGTCTCACCTCTGATATGAAGGCCGCGATGCGCGCCGCATCCTTGATGCCTTTCGACACTTCCACGCCGCTGGAAACATCCACTGCATAGGGCCCGACACGGCCAATTGCCTCAGCTACATTTTCCACTCCGAGCCCACCGGAAAGAATGAGGGGCCTGGCCGGATTGCTTGGGACCAGATTCCAATCGAAATTTTTGCCGGTTCCGCCAAAAAGCTGCTCGTGGAATGCGTCGATCAGCCACGCCGACGCACTCTCGAATGATGCGAAGTATTTTACCAAATCCCTACCCGGCTTCGCCCCGGCTGCCTTGATCCACGGGCGCGCGAAACTCGCGCAAAAACCGGGGTCCTCATCGCCATGAAACTGCAAGGTGGCAAAGGGTATGGCTTCTAAGGTCGTCTCGACTTCCTCGCGTGTGGGATTGACGAATACCGCGACCGGCATCACCATCGGCGGCAAAGAGCGTGCGATCTCTCCCGCTGCGGTAGGTGGCAAATAACGCGGGCTTTTAGGCCATTGGATAAAGCCGATCGCATCGGCGCCACTCTCGCAGGCGGCTTGCGCATCCACTTGGCGCGTGATGCCGCAAATTTTTATTCGCGTTCGATTTACTACCATCTGCATGCCGGACAACATTTCAATCGATATCGAGCCAACGCATCATACGTGGGAACGTGGGTAGATTCCAACGCGCATCATAGCCAACCTCGGCAAGGTACAACCCATCGGGCGCAATGGTCGGCGCGGCCAATCTTCGATCACGTCCGTTCAAGATCTCAGTCATCCATTCCGCGCGATGCGCGCCTTTACCGATATAAAGTAGGCAACCGACGATATTACGCACCATGTGATGCAGAAACGCGTCTGCCGTTATGTCGAGGATGCAATAGGGACCGGTTTCAACAATCTTCACTTTGGAGATCGTCCGAACGGGCGTTTTCGCCTGACATTGCGAGGAGCGAAACGCCGAAAAATCATGCTGGCCAATTAGACATTTGGCTGCGATACGCATTGCAGCCAGATCCAATGGCGCGTGATACCACCCGACCTGCCCCGCCAGCAACGATGGACGCACCGCGTGAAGGTACAACACGTAGACATAACGGCGTGAAAGCGCCGAAAAACGCGCGTTGAATTCCTCCGCAACCGGCAAGGCCCATTGCACCGCGATAGACTCGGGCAACAAGGCATTGGTGCCGCGTACCCACGCTGAATCCGGGCGAATCGTTGTGCAATCGAAATGCGCCACTTGACCTAGTGCATGCACACCCGAGTCAGTTCGTCCGGCGGCTATTAGGCGAATCGGTGTCGCTGCTATTTGACTAAGCGCAGCCTCCAGACAATCCTGAACAGTGTTACCCGATGGTTGCGACTGCCAACCAGCGAAACTCCTGCCGTCGTAGCTCAAACCCAATGCAAGGCGCATCGTTTGGGATTCCCTTCATCCGCATAAGAAACAGCGCTTGATACACCATTTAAATAAATATTGGAGATTCGCTTGAAGGAGAATATTCACCACTACTAAAACAAACGGCGCCCTTGGCGCCGTTTGTTTTAGAACAGAAACTCGCCTATTTAACCGAGTGCGTCAATCATCGATTGCGCCTGCTGTTTCTGCGCTGCATCACCTTCATGCAATACCTCGTTCAACAGATCACGTGCACCGTCTTTGTCACCCATTTCATCGTAGGCCTTGGCCAAATCGAGCTTAGTTGCAACTTCTTGCCATTTGGCGTCCATCGGATCGCCGGGTGGTGCCGCATCGCTTCCAAGATCAAGGCTAAGCGCAGACAGGTCGATATCGGTTGATGACGGCGCGGGGTCAATACTTTCCACCGCCGGTGCAGGATCATCAAGGTTGAGATTGAAATCCATCGTTAGGCCGCCATCGTCCGCTGTGGGTTCCGGCGAAGTCTCAACCACCGCTGTTTCCGCCGGTGTGTCACCCATGCCTAAATCGAAGTCGATCGACGCGCCTGCGTCACCAGAGTCCGCAGGCATCTCAATAACGGGTGCCGCCGGGGAGTCCATACTCAAGGCCCCCTCCGACATAAAATCGTTGGCCGGTTCTGCGGCGGGCGTATCACCGCCTAATCCTAAATCGAAATCAAGACCTGACCCGGCCTGCTCGCCCTCGGGAGCCGCGTCGGCTGCGCCAAGGTCAAGATCGACGCCCCCCGCTGCCTGATCGCCGGTTGAATCGCCGCCGAGATCGAGATCAAAATCGACAGATTGCCCCGCCACATCTTGTTCCGCGTCGGCGATCATGGCCGCATCGGGAATAACCGTGGCATCGCCTGAGAGCGTCGCATCCGGCGATAAGACCTGTGTAGAAGCCATATCTGGGCTGGCGCTGCCGCCATACAGTGCGTTACCCGGATCGATTTGCAATCCCAACGCCTGCGCCTTCTCCCAATCTGGACCCTGGCCTCCGGTCAAGGTTTGCAAATCCATCGCCGTGGATTCAAAAGTCGGTAGATCCTTGCGATTGGCATAGACCTCAAGAAGTTTTACCCAGACCGGGGTGCGATTGACATCCTTGGATAAGGCTTCCTTGAGAATTTCCTCGGCCTGCGTGTCGCGACCATAGGCCATATATACATCGGCCTCGGCGATCGGATCGATCTCCTCCCCGCCTCCAGACGGAGGATTCGATTCACTTGATTCAGCCGGCGTGGAAGCTGGTTCGCTATCCGCCGCCACCGCACTGGAGGCAATACTCGCCTTAGAAATCGGGGATTCGCTTTCAACGCTATCGCCAAAATCGGCGGACGCGGCCTTTTTCTTCCGTCGCCACGCGTAAGCAGCATACCCGGCAAGCAACACCAACACACCACCTGCGCCACCGACTGCCAATTCGTTGTCCAGCAATTCATCGACGAAACTCGGCGGAGGCGGCGGGGGAGGCGGCGGAGCTTTGGGCGCCGGTTTGGGCGCGGCCTTCGCCACATCGGGCGCGGTCGCACCCTCAGCAGCAGGTTTCGCCGCTTCGCCAGGCGCTTCGGCAACTGGCTTAGCTCCTTCAGGCGCCCCTGGTTTGGGCGCTTCTCCCGGTACTGCTGGTTTCGGCGCTTCGGCGCTCGGTTGAACAGTGGATTTTCCGGGCTCCGCTGTCGATTTTCCAGGCTCCGTTGGCGCTTTACCCGCCTCCGCCTTGGCAACTACTGGAGCGTCTACCTTAGGCGCCGGCGCCGCCGGCTTGGTCGGATCAGCTTTGGGTGCGGCTTTTCCCGCTTCGGCCTGGGTTTGGGCCTGCGTGCCACCAGCACTCTTTAATTGCAGTAGCTTTTGCAAATCCTGAACATTTTTCTCCAACAACGCTACGCGTTCTTGTGCTTCCTTTAGCGCTTTGTCTTTGGCCGCAAGATCATCGGCCGTCGCCGCAGCGGCGCCACGTCCAGCCGCTTTGGCATCATCGGGCTTCGAAAGGCGAAGCTGATCTTTCGCAGCCGCCTTGGCAGCCGGCTTTTCCGCGCTTGGTGCGCTAATTTTTCCGGTAGCTTGACGTGAGCCTTCGGCACGCGCCGGCGCGGCTACCACTGCGGCACCGATAGAGCGTTGGTAATCGGCATACTGCGCAGCTTGTGTTCTGACCAACTGGATCGCATCGTCCTGGCTAAGACTCTGAATATCGCTGGACGCGGGAAGATTCAATATCTTGCCAACGCGCAGACGATTCATATTTTTGCCATCGAAAGCGTCCTCGTTGCTTCGATACAATGCGCCTAACATTTGCTGCAAGCTGGCGCCTGCGACCATGTTGTCCATGGCGATTTTCGCCAGCGTGTCCCCCCGTTTGACCTGGTGCTGCCCAGACGGCTTTGCCGTGGGTTTGGCGGGCGCGGCGCTTGACGGACTGGTAGGGGCAGCAACCGGGGAGGACGATGCAGCTGGCGCCGGCGTCGTCAGCGGTTTAGGTGGTTCCTGCAGCAGCGGCGCCACAACGGGCGGGACGACCGCCGGTGTCGGCGCGGATATCGTCGGTTTCAACTCTGGCGGATCGAGTAAAAACGTGTACTCGCGTACCAATCTCCCGCCAGACCAGGTCAACTCAACCAACATATCGATGAATGGTTCGTTCATCGGTTGAATCGAGGTCATCGAAATGACGTATTGATTATTTGGCCTACGTTCTATCGCGAATCGGATGCTTTGCAGCGCGCCCGAATATTCGATATTCGCTTGGCGAAAATCATTGGGAGGAGCAACCGCAGCCGCCAACGTATCAGCCTCGCCAGGCTGCAGGGAGACAACTTCAATTTCTGCCCTAAGCGGCTGACCAAGCCCCGATGACACCGTCATCCGGCCTAATCCGGCGGCTTCTGCAATTGAAGACAGGGCGAATCCTAGGGATATCGCCAAGCAAATATTTTTAAGGAAAGTCTTACCCACTCTGCCACCCAGAGAATAGGAGGGAAGGAAAGTAAAATACCATCATGAGGTTAGCATGGCAAGCTCAACTTCTCTTTCGCATTGCGCTTTAAGTCGGTATTTTTTGACATAAATTTGGCTTTTGCTCTTGCTATTTTTCGGGAAACTTGCTTATTACTCTATTAGGGTTTTAGGTTCGCAAGTATGGAACCGGCTAGAAAATCAGTACAGGCAAAACAACCGGTCCTGCGGATGTCCTCCGAATATGAGGCGCCCCGAGGAACTACAGTTTACCCAATAAAATCCTTAACATACGGCGCAAAGGTTCCGCCGCACCCCATAATAGTTGATCGCCGACCGTAAAAGCAGTTAAGTGACAAGCCCCTGCCTCCAGGGATAGCTTGCGAAGGCGCCCAATTGGCACTTTCAAACCACCTGTCACCACCGCGGGGGTCAACGCCGTCAAGGATTGCTCGCGACGATTGGGAATGACCTCAACCCAATCATTTGCCTGAGCCAAAAGGACTTCGATCTCCTCCATGGGCAAATCTTTGCGCAGCTTCACCGTCAATGCCTGACTGTGGCAACGCATGGCCCCGACACGCACACACACTCCGTCGATAGGCACCGGCTTGGTACCACGACCAAGTATTTTGTTGCCCTCGGCGCCACCCTTCCACTCTTCCTTACTTTGACCATTGCCAAGGTCCTTGTCGATCCATGGCAACAAACTGCCCGCCAATGGGGCACCAAAATGCCGCGTTGGAAACGCGGAGCTACGCAATGTATCGGCCATGGCCTTATCGATTTCTAAAATGCCTTTGGCGGGATCGTCTAGCAAACCGCGAACTCCAGCATGGGCCGCGCCCATTTGTGCCACCAATTCGCGCATGTTTTCCGCGCCCGCGCCCGAGGCGGCCTGGTAGGTCATGGCTGTCATCCATTCGACCAGATCCGCCTTGAATAGGCCATGCATGGCAAGCAACATCAGGCTTACGGTGCAATTTCCGCCAATGTAGTCTTTCAGGCCGCGTTTCACGGCGGCATCGATAGCTGCGCGATTGACCGGATCGAGAATTATCACGGCGTCATCATTCATGCGCAGTGCCGAAGCGGCGTCGATCCAATAACCGCCCCATCCTACGGCGCGCAATTTGGGATGGATTTCATTGGTGTAATCGCCGCCCTGACAGGAGATGACGATATCCATGCCGCGCAACGCTTCGATGGAACGCGCATCCGCAAGCGAAGCAGTGGCTCGACCTATATCTGGCCCCTTTCCACCCACCTGTGAGGTGGAAAAAAATACCGGATCGATGAGATCGAAATCGCGTTCATCCAACATCCGTCCGATGAGCACCGATCCCACCATGCCACGCCAGCCGACCAATCCTACTTTTTGCATAAAAATTTCCTTGCCGGTGTTTCTCGTCTGTCAATGCAAGTTACGTCGAGCCTAGTTTATAAAAACTTCGCCATGCTCGGCCCAGCCGTTAGGCGTTTCGCCGTTTCCTATAACGCGGCGAGCACCGCGTCGCCCATCTCCCGCGTGCCCACCTTGCGTTTTCCCACCTGATAAATATCGGCAGTGCGGATGCCTTGCGCCAACACTTTTTTTACCGCTGTCTCGACGCGATCGGCGGCAGCCGGCTGCGACAGGCTATAACGCAGCATCATGGCAGCAGAAAGTATCGTGGCCAGGGGGTTGGCGATACCTTTGCCGGCAATATCCGGCGCCGAGCCGTGAATCGGTTCGTACAAACCCTTGCCATGCTCGTCCATCGACGCCGAAGGCAGCATGCCTATCGAACCGGTGAGCATTGAAGCCTCATCCGACAAAATATCGCCAAACATATTGCCGGTGACGATTACATCGAACTGCTTGGGGTTGCGCACCAGTTGCATGGCGGCGTTGTCCACGTACATATGCGATAGCGCCACGTCGGGAAATTCTTTGCCTACTTCGATGACCACCTCGCGCCACAATTGCGAGGTATCCAGCACATTGGCTTTGTCCACCGAACACACTTTTCGACCACGCTTGCGCGCCGCTTCGAACCCCACACGTGCGATGCGGCGCACCTCCGATTCACTGTAACGCATGGTGTCGAAACCCTCGCGTTCACCGGACTCCAGTTTGCGAATGCCGCGCGGCTTACCAAAATAGATATCGCCGGTTAATTCGCGAATAATCAGGATATCCAAGCCCGCGACGATCTCGGGGCGCAACGACGAAGCATCGGCAAGCTCCGCGTACACCATCGCGGGGCGCAGATTCGCGAACAAGGCCAATTCCTTGCGAAGACCCAGAATCGCTTGCTCGGGCCGTTTTTCACGTGGAATGGCATCGAAGCGTGCATCGCCCACGGCGCCAAAAAGAATTGCATCCGCCGCTTTAGCCAAATCCAGCGTTGCCATGGGCAAGGGGTCGCCACTCGCCTCGTAAGCGGTGCCACCGACTGGCGCCTCTTGCATTTCGATACCCAGATCGAGCGCGCGCAATACGCGCTGCGCCTCGACCACGATTTCCTTGCCTATCCCATCTCCGGGAAGAACCGCGATTTTCATGATTTCATTTTCCGTTCATCGATAATCTTGTCGTCGGAGGCGCTTAACTTGGGTGCAAGCAACGCTGCGCTCAATCGGTATGCGAAATAAAAAAGGCCGGGGCTCGCTTTGGAGCCCCGGCCATTCACTCGTTTCTTTAAGTGAACAACCAGGGCTGTTCGATCTTACGTTTGTTCTCAAACGCGCGAATCACTTCCGCGTGGCGCAACGTCAGCCCAATATCGTCGAAGCCATTCACCAGGCAATATTTGCTGAATGGTTCGATGTCGAAACTGTACGACGACCCATCGGGTTTAATCACCACTTGCGCTTCGAGATTGATTTCCAACGCGTAGCCGGGGAACGGCGCGGCTTCATTGAACAAGCGGTCCACTTTGCTCTCGTCCAGCACAATCGGCAACAGACCATTTTTCAGCGAGTTATTAAAAAAGATATCCCCGTACGAAGGCGCGATGATGGCGCGAAAGCCGTATTCGCCCAAAGCCCAGGGCGCATGTTCGCGCGACGAACCGCATCCGAAATTCTTGCGCGCGATCAAGATGGATGCGCCTTTATAGCGCGGCTGATTGAGCACAAAATCGCGATTCGGCGGACGGTGAGTGCAATCCTGCCCTGGTTGGCCCTCATCCATATAGCGCCAGGCATCAAATAGATTCTGCCCAAAGCCAACACGGCGAATCGATTTCAGGAATTGCTTGGGGATGATGGCATCGGTATCCACATTGGCGCGATCCATCGGCGCTACCAGCCCCTTGTGTGTATTGAATTTCAGCATGATGTTTTCGTTCCGAACCGATACTTAGCGCAACTCGCGCACATCGACAAAATGCCCGGCCACACCGGCGGCTGCGGCCATCGCGGGGCTCACTAGATGAGTACGACCACCGGTTCCCTGCCTGCCTTCGAAATTACGATTCGAAGTCGATGCGCAACGCTCACCCGGCTCCAGACGATCAGCATTCATCCCTAGGCACATCGAGCAACCCGGCTCGCGCCATTCGAAACCGGCGTCCTTGAATATACGATCCAGGCCTTCTTTTTCCGCCTGCAATTTCACTTGGCCGGAACCTGGCACCACCAAGGCAAGTTTTACGTTAGCCGCCTTGCGCCGCCCGCGCACTACCGAAGCGGCAGCGCGCAGGTCTTCAATACGCGAATTGGTGCAGGAGCCGATAAACACCTTATCGATGCGAATGTCTTTTATCGCGGTATTGGGATTGAGGCCCATATACACCAAAGCCCGTTCCATGCCTTCGCGGCGCACCGAGTCCTTTTCTTTATCCGGATCGGGCACGCGATCATCCACCGTCACCACCATCTCGGGCGAGGTACCCCAGGTGACATGGGGTTTTAATTCGCGCGCATCGATCTGCACCACGCGATCAAATTTTGATCCGGGGTCACTTTGTAGCGTTTTCCAATAGGCCGCCGCCTGATCCCACATAACGCCGATAGGCGCGTAAGGACGGCCCTTCAAATAATTCAAGGTCACTTCATCCACGCCAATCATGCCGGCGCGCGCGCCGCCTTCGATCGCCATGTTGCACAAGGTCATGCGCCCTTCCATCGACAGGGCGCGAATCGCGCTGCCGGCGAACTCCATGGCGCAACCGGTGCCACCTGCCGTGCCAATTTGGCGAATGATGGCCAGTGCAATGTCTTTGCCGGTGACGCCGCGCGGAATGGCGCCTTCCACCAGCACCAGCATGTTCTGCATTTTTTTCGCCAGCAGCGTCTGCGTGGCGAGCACATGCTCGACCTCCGAAGTACCGATGCCGTACGCCAAGCAGGCAAACGCACCGTGCGTGCTGGTGTGTGAATCGCCGCATACCACCGTCATCCCCGGCAGCGTAAAACCATTTTCCGGCCCGATCACATGCACAATGCCCTGGCGTTTATCGAGGAACGGAAAGAACACCCGCGCGCCGTACTCCTTGATATTGGCGTCCAGCGTCTCGACCTGAAGACGTGAGATCGGGTCCTTGATGCCCTCCTCCCAATGATCGGTGGGCGTGTTGTGATCGGCGGTGGCCACCACAGAATCTTTTCGCCACACCGGGCGGCCAGAAATCTTTAGGCCCTCATAGGCCTGCGGGCTGGTGACTTCATGCACCAGATGCCGATCTATGTATAGCAAGGTGGTGCCATCGTCTTCGGATCGCACCGCGTGATTGGCCCAGAGTTTGTCGTAGAGTGTTTGCTGAATCATAGTGTCGAATTCCAGTGAGCTAAAGATTATATCCAATGCCACCTCCCACGCCGCGCGACGATTACGCCAACTACCGCGCGACGATTACGCCAACCGCCGCGCAAACGGTGGCCAAGCCAAATTCCTCGCACTGTCCGTCAGTTAAGATAGCGCCGCCTTTTTTCAAGCGTGACCATGCTTTGATTGATCGAAAGACACCAAATTGAACGAAAACTCCTGCCCACGCGTGCCACGCGAGGTGTTTTTTATACTGTTTACGGTATCCGGGTTCGCCGGCCTCATCTACGAATCCATCTGGAGTCATTACCTAAAGCTGTTTCTTGGCCACGCGGCCTATGCGCAAACCTTGGTGTTGGCCCTATTCATGGGCGGCATGGCTATCGGTGCTTGGTTATGCAGCCGATTCGGCATGCGCTGGGCCAATTTGCTGGTCGGATACGCGATAGCCGAAGCCTTGATCGGCGTCGCGGCGCTGCTGTTTCACGGTGTTTTCGTTTCCTTGACCGACTGGGCCTATGACTCGCTGCTGCCGGGCATGGGCGGGGAGACTGCTGCGAGCATCGCCAAATGGATGCTGGCCGGTTTATTGATCCTGCCGCAGTCGATTTTGCTTGGCACCACCTTCCCACTGATGAGCGCGGGGTTGATACGACGTTATCCCCTTGGGCCGGGCGGGTCGCTCGCGATGTTGTATTTCACCAATAGTTTTGGCGCCGCGATCGGTGTGCTCGCCAGCGGCTTCGTGTTTATAGAAAAACTTGGTCTGCCCGGCACCATTCAATTGGCCGGGGCATTGAATCTCTTACTTGCCGTGACAGTTTGGGTGCTCGCGCGTGGCAGGGAACCGCGGCCGGCCGAGGGCGTGGCGACGCCGAACATCGAAACACCTAGCGCCGCAAGCTCCTCATCACCCGCCAAAACCAACACGGCAAATGCGGCGTCCGCGCCATTGATGCCGCGAACCGTGGCGGCGCCGAACTCCTACGCGCTATTCCTTGGCATCGCCCTCCTCACTGGCACGGCATCCTTCATCTACGAAATCGGCTGGATACGCATGTTGTCCCTGGTCCTGGGCGCCTCCACGCATTCCTTCGAACTGATGCTCTCGGCGTTTATTTTGGGTCTGGCGTTTGGCGGACTGTGGGTGAAACGGCGTATCGATTCGATCGCTGACCCGATGTTTTTTCTCGGCTGGGTGCAGATTGCCATGGGCTTGCTCGCACTGCTAACCATTCCGCTGTATGGACAGATGTTCGAGGTGATGGCCGCGGTCATCAAGGGTCTGGCGAAAACCGATACCGGGCATGCGATGTTCTTGATGTCCAGCCACGGTATCGCCCTGGCGGTGATGTTCCCCGCCACCTTTTGTGCCGGCATGACTTTGCCACTCATCACCTATAGCCTCCTGCGTCTGGGACATGGCGAGAAAAGCATCGGCGCGGTATACGCGGCCAATACCCTGGGCTCGATTATTGGCGTAGTTTTTGCCGCGCACGTGGGACTACCTTTATTGGGATTAAAGGGCCTCATCACGGTGGGCGCGGCACTGGATGTGACTTTGGGTTTGGTGCTGCTATGGCGCGTCGGTGGCCGGCCATCGTTTCGCATCGGTGCGGCCGCGACGGCGGGATTGGCTTTCGCCGTGGTGCTGGCCGCGTTTCCTCTGGATAACTACAAGATGGCTTCGGGTGTATTCCGCCGCGGCGAAATCTTCGACACGCGCGACGGGCAGCTCATTTCCCATCAAGATGGCAAGACCACAACGGTCAGCCTGATGGATTTTCCCGAAGGCAGGAGCCTGCGCACCAATGGCAAATCCGATGGCGCGATCGCCATGGACCCGAACCTGCCGCGCATTTCCGATGAAGTCACCATGGTGCTCACCGCCGTGATACCCATGGCGGTCAAGCCCGATGCCAAAAACGTCGCGGTCATCGGTATCGGCACCGGCCTCACCACACACACCATGCTGGCGAACGCTTCCTTGCAATCGGTGGATACCATCGAGATCGAGCCGCTGATGGCCAAGGCCTCGCGACAATTCGCGCCGATCAACGCCAACGCCTTTGCTGACCCACGCAGCAATATCGTGTTCGATGACGCAAAAACCTATTTCTCCACCCACAACCGCCGCTACGACATTATTGTCTCGGAGCCCTCCAACCCTTGGGTGAGTGGCGTATCAAGTCTTTTTACCCTCGAGTTTTATCGGCTTGCCAAACGTTACTTGAAACCCGGCGGCATCCTGGTGCAGTGGTTTCAGTTGTACGAAATCGATGCGAGCCTGGTGGCTTCGGTACTCGCGTCGCTGGGCAGCGAATTTCCCGACTACGCCATCTATGCCGCCACCAATGGCGATTTGCTGATCGTGGCCGGCGATAGCGAAACCTTATCCAAACCATTGTTCGATATGACCAGCGTGCAAGGCGTGGCCGACGAATTGCGCCGCGTGCAGATCTACACCTTGGGCGATTTACAAATGCGCCGCATCGGCGGAAAAAAGGTACTCGCGCCGTTTTTCGATACCTTCGCGGTTCCAGCCAACTCCGACTACGCGCCCTATCTTGACTTGCATGCGTCGAAATATCGCTACCTGCAAAAGTATGCGGGCGAAATTACCGAGTTAGGCGGGGCCGACCTGCCGCTGGTCGCCATGCTGGAGGGCCGTAGCGCCGACTGGATCGTCGGACCGTCGCTGCGCGGCGGGGATTACTTCGAGAAAATCGACACCTTGCGCGACGCCCGCTACTCACGCGACTTTATTTTTGGCCGCACCAGCGAACGCCCCCAGGAGATCCCCAGCAGCCTGCAAAAAGATCTGGAGATCGCCAAATTGCAGCCCACCGACTGCCGCGACCCGGAACGTATCGGCGTGTGGTTCCATTCATTGTTGCAGCTCGCGCGCACCATGACGCCACTCTTACCGGTAGTGGACGCCACCGCCATGTGGAATAAGATCGCCTCGCCACCGTGCCAACTGCGGCTCACCGCAGGCCAAGCGGCGTGGTTGGAACTGTTTCGCGCCGTGGCGCGGCGCGATTCCGCACAAATGGCGTTGCTCGCGGAGAAGTTACTCGACCCCAGCCTCGCTCATTCAAACGCCCAGTTGCGCTACCTCATCATTACCGCAATGGCGGGGCATTTGATGGAGGGCAGCAAGCAAAAAGCCGCCTCTATCTGGAACCGGTTTCCCGCGATCGCCGACAAAAACAAAGACTTCACCATGCGGCTTTTGTATGCGCATGCGTTTGATAGCGTCGCGGTGAGCAAATAGCGGCAGCGCAGCGCCTGCCCCTTAGCGCAACGCCTCCCATATGCGGGCCGGCGTCAGCGGCGTATCGATATGCGTCACGCCGCGCACCGATAAAGCATCCAGCACTGCATTAACGATGGTAGGCAGCCCACCCGCGCAGCCCGCTTCGCCGCAGCCTTTAACACCCAATGGATTGGTTTTAGCCGGAACTGGGCGCGAATTGAAATTAAACGATGGCAGGTTATCGGCGCGCGGCAGGCAGTAATCCATAAACGAGCCGGTGATCAACTGACCTTGATCGTCATAAACGGTGCGCTCCATCAGTGCCTGGCCAATGCCCTGCGCGATGCCGCCTTGCACCTGACCCTCGACAATCATGGGATTGATCATGGTGCCAAAGTCATCCACGATCACGTAGTTGACGATCTCCACCACGCCGGTTTCTGGATCAACCTCCACCTCCCCCACGTGCGCGCCATTGGGGTAAGTGGCGGGCGAGGTGTCATGACTCACCCAGGAATCCAACTTCGCGGGTGCGCCATCCGCGCCTTTTAATGTTTTGGCACGCGCCGCCAGATCCATGATGTTGACCTGCCGGTCAGTGCCCGCGACACAAAAATTTCCCTGTTTGAATTCGATATCGCCGGCCGCGGCTTCCAGCACCTGCGCGGCAAGTTGCGTGCCGTGTTCGATGATTTTTTTCGACACATTGAGAATCGCACCCGACGAAGCCACCGCCGAACGCGAGCCACCCGAGCCACCGGGGCCGGAGAGTTGATCGCTATCGGATTGATCCAAGCGTATTCGATCGAACGGCAAACCCAGTTGCTCGGCGAGGATCTGCGCGAACGGCGTAGCGTGCCCCATACCGAAATCCTTGCCGGCGGTAATCAGTGTGACACTGCCATCATCATTGAATCGCACATCGGCCAACTCCTTGCCAGGACCGGCGGTGTGTTCGAGATAGGTGCTCACGGCAATGCCACGCAATTTTCCGCGCTGGGCCGCCTCAGCTTTGCGCGCGGCAAACCCCTGCCAATCGGCGCGCTTAATCGCATCTTCTAAACAACCGGGAAAATCGCCCGAATCGAGTACCGGTCCATTGACAGTTTTAAAAGGCATATCGCCAGGCTGCACCAGATTGCGACGCCGAAGTTCAACGCGATCAATACCGGTTTCGCGCGCTGCCTGATCGATCAAGCGCTCGACGATGTATTTCGATTCGGGACGCCCCGCGCCACGATAAGGCCCGGTGGGCACCGAATTGGTGAGCACCGCTTTCACCGACACCGACATCGCGCCAAACTTATACACACTGGGCAGATTGGATGAGAGCACCGCAGTGGGCGACACCGGGCCCATCATGGTGACCTGCGCGCCCACATCCCCCCAGCCTTTCAAGCGAATTGCAAGAAAATGCCCGTCTTTATCCAGCGCTAGTTCCGCGTCGATGAGGCTCGCCCTGCCCTGATGATCGGAGAGAAAACTCTCGGCACGGTCAGCGCACCACTTCACGGGAATACCGAGTTTTCTCGAAGCGAACATCGAAGCCACCGTGCCATCGTAGGGCTGGCCTTTCATGCCGAACGATCCGCCCACGTCACCTGAGATCACGCGCATCTTCTGCGGCTGCATCTTGAACACCGCGCACAACGCGCCGCGAAGACCAAACGCGCCTTGGCTTGGCGAATAAACCGTAAACTTTTCTTCGCTCTTATCCCAAGAAGTGACCACCGCGCGCGGCTCCATTGCTGCCACCACCAGGCGGTTATTGTCCAAACGCATCGTCGTGACGTGGGTGGCTTTGGCGAAAGCCTCCTTGGTGGCCTCGTCGTTGCCCTGAAACCAATCGAGCACCACGTTGCTTGGCACATCGCCAAATAGTGGCGAGGCATCGGCCGCCGTGGTCATGTCGGTTTGCGCGGGGAGCGTTTCGATATCCGCCACGATCAATTCGGTGGCGTCTTTTGCCTGGGTGAATGTTTTCGCCACCACCACGGCGATCGCCTGCCCTACGTGCCGCACGCGATCGCGCGCCAGGCCAAACACAAACGGCACCTTGAGCGGCGTACCGTCGCGGCCTTTCAAGGGAAAGATATTCGGGATGCCGGCAATGCCTTCGGCATCCAGATCCTTGGCCGTATAGACACCGAGCACGCCTGGCGCCTTCTGCGCGGCGCTCGTATCGATATTTTTGATCTCGCCATGCGCCATGTAGGCACGCGCGAGGCACGCATAGGCTTGACCCGGAAGGTTCACATCGTCGGTATACCGCCCGCCGCCCGAGAGCAGGCGCGCATCTTCCTTGCGCACCACACGTTGACCGACGCCGAAACGTACATCGAACACATTGCTGCTTGCCATGGTTTATCCCGAAAAAAGTTGAATGTTATATAGGCCCAGCGAGAGAACCGCGCCGACCGGAACACTGCCCCATCAATGCAACACCGGATAGGGATCGAAGTATCAATCGACTATAGCATGGTGAAATCCGCGAGCGTTGAGAAGGATGGGAGTCAATGGGCGACGTAACGCAACGGCCCGGCCCCAATGAGGCATGCGTTAGAATTCCGCTCCTTCATTCTTCCGGCCATTGCAGCTTCAATGAGCATTTTCGTCGCGGTGGATACCGGTGGAACCTTCACGGATCTGGTCAGTTTCGACGCGGATTCGGGCGAGGTGCGGTGCACGAAAAGTCTAACCACTCACCATGACCCCATCGAAGGCATGCTCAATTGCGTGGCAAAAACGCGGACCCAACTTTCCGCCGCCGTTATTTTTAAACATGGCACCACGCTTGTCATCAATACGCTCCTGGAGCGCTCCGGCCCAAGAATTGCCCTGGTAACCACGCGGGGCTTTCGCGATGTGCTGGATATCGGGCGTGGCAACCGCACCGAAACCTTCAATCTATTTTTCAGACGCGACCCGCCGCTGGTACCGCGCACCCTGCGTTATGAAATCGGCGAACGTATGAGCGCCGATGGCGAAACCTTGCAGGCACCGGATCGCGACGAAGTCGAAACGCTCGCCGCGGAACTAACGCGTCAAAAGGTCGAAGGCATTGCCATCTCGTTTCTCAATGCCTACGTCGATCCGCGCCACGAACGTTTGGTGGCCGATTGGTTGCGGCAACTCTTGCCAAAGGTATTTATTACTGCCGCCACGGAACTCACCCGAGAGTGGTACGAATACGAGCGCACCTCCACGGCAACCGCTAATGCCTATGCAGGCCCGAAGATTGGCCGTTACGTATCGCGTCTTGGCGAAAAGCTCGGTGCCGAAGGATTCACCGGGCAATTGTTATTGATGGGCTCCAATGGTGGCGTGCTCTCGGCAGCACAGGCAGGCCGCGCACCCGTCGAGCTGGTCGAATCCGGCCCGGTAGGCGGTTGTATTGGCGCCGGCATCTACGGCGCTGCGTTGGGCATCAAGAACCTTATCGCTTTTGATATGGGCGGCACCACGGCCAAATGCGCGCTGGTGCGTAACGGCCAATTCGATATTGAATCTACTTACTACGCAGGCGGATACGGCAAGGGCACGCCGATCAGGGCGCCGGTGCTGGATATCGTCGAAGTTGGCGCGGGCGGCGGCTCGATTGCCTGGGTGGACGCACAGAATCGCTTGAGCATCGGACCGCGCAGCGCGGGTTCGCTGCCTGGGCCGGTGTGTTACGCACGCGGCGGCAGCGAACCCACCGTGACCGATGCCAATCTGCTGTTGGGCCGTCTCAATGCCCAACGCTTCCAAGGCGGCGAAATGCAATTGGACATCAATGCCACAACCCAGGCATTTGAGCGCCTGGCACTGCGATTGGGTTACCAAGGCGAAACTGGCCTTGCGGAACTGGCTGGTGGAATACTCGACATCGCCACCGTAAAAATGAGCGAAGCCATCAAACGCATCACCGTACAGCGTGGTCAAGACCCTCGCGATTTCGCACTTTTTGTCTATGGCGGCGGCGGGCCCCTGCATGGCGTGCAATTGGCGCGCGAACTTGCCATTCCAATGGTGATCGTGCCACCCGAACCCGGCAATTTTTCGGCAATCGGTATGTTGCTCGCGGATATTCGCCGCGATATCAGCCGTACCTTATTGCGGCGTCTGGACGACAAAGCCATTGAAGCCATGACGCGAGTGTTCGACGAACTGAAAAACGAGTTGGCAACATCGATTGGCGCCGATTTTGGCGACATCCCGATTCGCTTCGAGCGCTTTGCCGATCTGCGCTTTGTCGGTCAGTTTCATACCGTGCGGCTGCCCATCGCCGATTCGATCTCGGCCGATGACCTGATGCAGGCGTTTCGCACCATCTATCGCGAGCGTTTCGGCCATGCAAGCACGGTGGCCGGGGCCGAAGTCGTGTCATTACATTGCGCGATATGCGCATCGACCGCGAAGCCCGAAGTCGTCCGCCTGCTTCCGCGAGCCAACGTGAAACAGGAACCTGTCACCGAGCGATTGGTCTTTCACCCGGAGTCTGGGCAGAAAACAAAAACAAGCGTCTACCAACGCAGCGCCCTCTCGCCCGGCTTTCACGCCGATGGACCCGCAGTGATCGAGGAGTATGGTTCCACCACCATCGTTGGCCCCTGCGATAAGTTCGAGATTGGCGCGCTTGGAGAAATCCGCATTACCGTGGATGTTCCGGACGGAGGCAATATTCAATGATGGTCCTGCCAGATGAGTACGCGCATGTCAGTGTTAGCCCGGTGCGGTTGGAAATCATTCGTACCATGCTGCAATCCATCCCCGATCTGATCGAGGCGGACATTACCCGCACCGCCTACAGCCCATTGATTTACGAATACAAGGACTACGCCGTCGGTTTGGTCGACGCCAAAGGGCGAAGCATATCGCTGGCAACGCACGGCCTACCGCTATTTCTCACCAATCAAATCGGTCTTGCGGTTCAAGATGGTCTCGCAATCTATGGTGAAGATGGCATCGAGCCCGGCGATGTCATTGTCTCCAATCACGCAGCCACGCTTGGGCAGCACCTAAACAATGTGGTGATGTACACGCCGGTTTTCGGCCCCAGCGGCCGCCTGGCGGGATTCATGTCGGTGATCGTGCATTGGATCGACATCGGCGGGCGTTACCCTGGATCGAGCATGGGCAACGACATGACCGAACTTGCGCAAGAGGGTTTGCAACTGCGCTCGGTGAAACTGTATAAACGCGGCGAGCCGCTGCAAGAACTGTTACGCGTCATCGAATACAACTCGCGCCAACCGGAAATGTTGCTGGGCGACATTGCCGCGCAACACGCGGGCTGCGTCAAAGGGCGCGAGCTTTTCTCGCAATTGATCAAACGCCATGGCGAGGAAACGGTGTTCGCGGCCATCGGTTCGATTTGGAAAAAATCGGAGGCAGCCGCGCGAGAGGCGGTGCGCGCGGTACCCGATGGCACCTATGCCGCCAGCAGTTTTCTCGACGACGATGGCGTGGACCTGGGCAAAACCATTCCTGTGAATATCAAGGTACACAAATCGGGCGGCGATTTCACGGTGGATTACACCGGCATCGGCGCGCAAATGCGCGGTCCGTTCAACTCTGGCTTTCACGGTGGCGGAGAGGTCGCGGCGCGTATTGCCTTCAAATACCTGTTCTCGCCCCACGACCCGGCCAACGAGGGAAGTTTCGCCCCGGTGAAACTGATTCTGCCCGAAGGTAAGTTCCTCTCTGCCCGTGCCAACGCGCCAATGGGCCGCTTCTCCACGCCATTGCCCACGGTCATCGACACCATCATCGCGGCCATGGCCCCGGTGATGCCGGATCGCGTCGCGGCAGGACATCATGCGGCCATGGGAGTGCATGGCTTTAGCGGCATCAATCCGAAAACCCAACGTTTCTTCAGTTGCACCGATACCGCCAATGGCGGCTGGGGCGCCTCGCAACAAGGCGACGGCGTCGGGCCCTACAAAACCATGCTGCATGCCGACAACAAAAGCGTTCCAGTGGAAAGCATCGAGGCGCTGTACCCGGTGCGCGTGGAGTCGATCGCTTGGCGCAAAGACTCCGCCGGTCCTGGCCGCCATCGCGGCGGACTGGGCGTGGACAAAAGCTACCTGGTGCTTGCACCGTGCAATGCCTTTATCGGCTTTGAGCGCTACGCCTGCGCGCCCTGGGGTTTGTATGGCGGCGACCCTGGCAAGGCGGGATTCGTGGAACTGGAGTCGCTCTCGGGCACACGGCGTTCGTTGGTGAAAGGCAGCGGCATTGCCATGGCCGCGGGCGAACGCATGCATGCGCACTCCGCATCCGGCGGTGGATTCGGAGCGGCGCTAGAGCGCGAACCAGCTTTAGTTCTCGCCGATGTGTGCGATGGTTATATCAGCGTCGATGGCGCACGCACGGACTACGGCGTGGTCATAACCGATACTCAAATGATCGACGAAACGGCGACCGGGCATTTGCGCGCGCAGATGGCATTGCAGTCCCCCACAATCGCGCAAACTGAAATTCCCCAGAAACTCTCGATGGAGCATTCAAAATGAAACTAGAACTTCGGAAACCAGAACATCGGAACCTAAAACCCCAGAAACGAAAACCCCAAGGGCGCCTTTGCAACGATTCATCCCGGCCAATGAATTTTCGCCGGAGCCAGTCGGTGATCGCATTGGCCTTGGTCCTGATCGGCTGCGCAGGCAATGTCCAGGCGCAGACCTTCCCTAGCAAAGCCGTCAACATTATTGTGCCTGCCCTGCCCGGCGGCATTGCCGATCTGGGCATGCGGCGCGTCGCACAAAAAGCGGCGGATGAATTGAAACAGCCGGTGGTGATTCAAAATCGCAGCGGTGGCGGAGGCGGCGCGGTCGGCGCCATGGAAGTCAAAAATGCCGCGCCGGATGGTTATACATTGTTCATGGGAAGCGCTTCGACGCATGCGGTCAACAAGAGCCTGATTTCCAATTTGCCCTATGACGCCAGCGCGGATTTTCGGCCGGTATCCTTGCTGTATTCGATCCCGACGATTCTCACCGTGCCGGCCAAAAGCCCGGCGCGCAACGTTGCCGAACTGGTTGCAATGGCCAAATCGAAACCGGGTGGCCTGTTTTACTTGTCGCCTGGTATCGGCACTGCCTCGCATCTGGCGGGGGAAATGATTCGCCTGGCCACGGGTCTCAAATTCGAACACATCGCGCACAAGGGCGTGCCGCAGGCATTGACCGATTTGGCCGGCGAACGCGGCGATTTGTTTTTTACCTCGCTCATCGCGGCGCAACCGTTTATTCGCGACGGGCGGCTGCGGGTCCTGGGCATCACCTCGCCCAAACGCTCCAGCGAATTGCCCGATGTGCCCACCATGGCC
This sequence comes from Burkholderiales bacterium, assembly GCA_046153355.1. Taxonomy (GTDB): domain Bacteria; phylum Pseudomonadota; class Gammaproteobacteria; order Burkholderiales; family SG8-39; genus 2-02-FULL-62-17. The sequence goes on along the minus strand of JBJXEY010000046.1, from coordinate 3,802 downwards.
GAAGCCGGTTACCCGAGCGTGGAGATCGATTTCTGGTTCTGCCTAGTGGCGCCGCAGAAAACGCCCGACGCCGCGATTCGCCGGTTGAACGATGCGTTTGTCAGAGCGCTGGCCGCAGCCGATGTGATTCAGGCGCTGAATGCGGCGGGGGTTACGCCTTCGAGCAGTACGCCGGAAGCGCTCGCCGCGCTGATTGTTAGTGACACCGCGCGCTTCGCCAAACTGGTGAAAGAAGCGGGCATTAAACCCGATTAGTTGGAAAAACACCGATTACCCAATCGAGGCGACATACAAGGTTTTGCGCTCGCATTGGGCATCGACACGGTTCAACGTATCTCTAGGTTTCACTGCCATGGCCATCATCGTCGACAGCAATATCCACGTCATCGCCCCGCCACAAGAGCGGCAGCGTTACCCCCTGGACCCACTGGCTGGCACCGAGGACGAGTGGAGCGAGGAACACACCATGACGCCGGCGAAGTTTGTTGGCCTCTCCAATGCCGCCGGGCTGCAACAGGCTTATCTGATGGCATCGCGCTTTCATGGTTTCGACAATAGCTACTGCGCCGATGCGGTGGCGCAATACCCCAATCACTTTGTCGGGGTGGCAAATATCGATATTTTCGAAGCCGATGCCGCGGACAAGGTGAGCTATTGGATCGAGGAGCGCGGCATGCATGGCGTGCGCTTCTGGGGTGGCGGCCGCGGCACCTGCACCTGGGTGAACGACGCAAAGTTCACCCCCGCCTGGGAGCGGGTACGCAGCCTGGGTGTGCCCTCCAACGCCCACACCACCAAACCGCCAGCGCTGCCTGCGACGCGCCTTTTCCTCGATCGCTTCGGCGGCATCCCCTTCACCATCAACTACATGGGCCATGTGCCGGTCGATGAAGGCGCAGGCTCCCAAGCGGCGCGAGATCTATTCGCCCTGGCCGCCTATCCGAATGTTTATGTCAACTTCCCGGTGGATTTTGTCGAGGCCGCGGCGCAGGCGTTATCGCCTGCACGCGATTTGATGATGGCAATGCTCGAGCACTTTGGCGCGAGGCGCATGTTGTGGTCATCCTTCTATCCCTCGCAGCGCCAGCGCACCTTACAAGCCAACGTCGAGGTGATGCGAACCAGTTTGTCTTACCTTGACGCCACCGATATCGATTGGATCCTGGGTGGCGCGGCGCGCGAGCTGTATCCAACGCTCAAAAAAGGAATGCCCAACTAGAATTGAACTTGGGCGCTGCATAACACGCGCAATTGCCCTAAAGACGCAACCAACCCTAGGAAACTTTGCCATGCTGACAGCGGAAGAAAACCAGCGATTGACCCGCATTGGTCCAGGCACCGAAATGGGCGCGCTATTTCGCCAGTACTGGCTACCCACCTTGCTCAGCTCGGAACTGCCCGAGCCCGACTGCGCGCCGGTACGCGTGAAACTGCTGGGCGAGAACTTGGTGGCGTTTCGCAATAGCGATGGCAAGGTAGGGCTAATGGATGTGCGCTGCCCGCATCGCAATGCATCGTTGTTCTTTGGGCGCAACGAAGAGAATGGTCTTCGTTGCGTGTATCACGGCTGGAAGTTCGATCTCGAAGGCCGCTGCGTGGATATGCCAAGCGAGCCACCCGAGAGCAATTTCAAAAACAAAGTCCGAAACGTAGCCTACCCCTGCAGCGAAGCCGGCGGCATTGTCTGGAGCTATATGGGAAGCGGCGAGCCGCCAGCCTTGCCGGAACTGGAATTCACCGTGGTGCCCACGGATCACGTGTTTGCCACCAAGCGTTACTGCGAAAACAACTGGATGCAGGCGTTAGAGGGCGATATCGATTCGAGCCACGCGCCATTTCTGCATCGCTCCTTCGACCCCGAGTATTACCGGCGGCGCTCGCCGGGCTTGGCGCAAAAAAACGTCAACATGAATAAGCTTGGCCTACAAGACACGCGGCCGCGTCTGGATGCGGTGGAAACCAACTATGGGCTTGCCATCGCGGCGCGGCGCGATGCCGGCGACAACGATTACTACTGGCGCTTGAACCTGTTTTTTCTGCCCTGCTTCACCATGCCGCCGCACGCCGCTGGCCCCGATACCAGCCGCCGCTGTCATGCCTGGGTGCCCATCGACGATGAAACCATGATGCGTTATTCGATCGAATGGCATCCGAGCAAACCCTTATCCAAGGCGCATCTGGACACCATTTTCGGCAAGGGCCTTGGCACGTCGGACCCTTTGGAATATGTCGCTGGCGACCCCAATCGCCCCGGCAGCGAATGGCTGTCGGTGCAAAACCGCGATAACGACTACCTGATCGATCGGCAAAAACAGAAGACCGAAAATTTCACTGGGATACTCGGCGTCAGCATCCAAGATCAAGCGGTGCAGGAAAGTATGGGGCGCATTAGCGATCGCAGCCGCGAGCGCCTGGGCACCACCGACTCGGGCATCATCGCGGCGCGCCGCCTGTTGCTCAATGCCGCGCGCGCATTGCGCGAAAACGCCACGCCGCCTCCCGGTGTACGCAACCCCCAGGCGTATCGCGCCCACTCGGGATTGGGCGTGTTGCCTAGAGGCACACCCTGGACCGAAGGGTTGCATGGCTGGCAGGTGGGTGTATGAAACGGCTCGCCGAACTGCCGCACAACCTATTCACCACTCGACCGCGGTGCATTCGAAAGGATCGTGAAATGACATCGATTACGCGACAACTGGCGATAGGCCTGTTCGGATTGTTCACCTTACTTGCCGCCACCGGAAAAGACGCCTTCGCCCAGGAGTTTCCTATGAAAACCGTGCGCCTGGTATTGCCCAATGGGCCCAGTGGCGGCGCGGATCTGATGGCACGCCTCTATCAACAAAGCCTTCAGGAGATGTGGAAACAGCCGGTGGTGCTCGAATACAAACCCGGCGCGGCGATGGCCGTGGCCACCGAATATGTGGCGCGCTCCGCCCCCGATGGCTACATCATTGGCTTGGTATCGACGCCGCTGGTGATCAACCCGAGTCTGCGTTCGAACCTGCCCTTCGATACCGTCAAGGATATTTCCGGGGTAACGCTTGGCACCATCGCGCACATCGTGCTGCTTGCCTCCAACGGCTTTCCCGCGCACACCACCACCGATGTGATCGCCACCGCCAAGCGCCAAAGCGGCGGTTTGAATTACGCCTCGCCCGGCGCGGGGACTTCGATGCACCTTGCCATGGAGTTGTTGATGCGAAATACCGGCATCGATATGCAACACATCCCCTACAAGGGTTCCGCGCCGGCGTTGCTGGAAATCATGGCGGGCCGCGTGCCGCTGATGTTTAGCCCGCTGCACCCGGCAATTGCCTATATCAAAGGCGGCAAGCTCAAGGCAATCGCCGTGGCCAGTGCCGCGCGGGCGCGCACCCATCCGGATTTGCCGACCATCGCCGAAACCGTGCCTGGGTTCGAGGTTGTCAGCTTTAGCGGCATGATTGTCGCGAGCGGCACACCGCGCAATGTGGTGCGAAAGCTCAATGCCGACGTGGTGTCGGTGCTAAAGCGCCCCGCGTTTCGCGCCAAGCTGGAAGAAATTGGCGTCGAACCGGTGGGCAATACCCCCGAGCAGTTCGACGCCTATATCAAATCGGAAATCGAGAAATGGGCGCCGATTGTCAAGGCGTCGGGGGCGCAACCTGATTAAAGGTTGACGGATCGCAACGCCCGCCAAACGCGTTCCTGCGTGGCCGGCATCTCGATGCGCTTGGCGCCAATCTGCGCCAGCGCATCGTTCACCGCATTCATCACAGTCGGCAGCGCACCGCAAGTACCCGCCTCGCCCGCGCCCTTC
>JBJXEY010000244.1:0-25347 GCA_046153355.1 Burkholderiales bacterium | reverse complement strand
TGTTTGCCGCGCCAACCGATTAGAAAACCCTGCCCCGAACCGGGCTCGGTCTCATAACGAGCGACGAAATCCTTGTAGTCGGCATACTTGCGTCCGCCCTCGGGTGTGATGAATACCGGCAGCTTCAATCGCGAACCCAAATCGACAATGACATCCTGAAACGGCCGGCACTGGCCGGTGGGAGGCAGCACCGGCACGCGCACCGAATCGCAGGGGCCGTCAAATTCGGAAATCGGCCGGTCCAGCATCGACATGGCATCAAAGCGTTCCAGATAAGTTGTGTCGGGCAGAATCAGATCGGCAAACGCGGTGGTCTCCGATTGGAAAGCATCGCACACCACCAGAAACGGAATTTTGTATTCGCCGCTGTCATCGCGCTCATTGAGAAGCCTGCGCGTGTCGCCCGGATTCATCGCCGAATTCCACGCCATGTTGGCCATGAAAATCAGCAAGGTGTCGATGCGATACGGATCGCCCCGGCAGGCGTTGGTGATGACGTTATGCATCATGCCGTGGATGGCGAGCGGATACTCCCAGGAAAACGCCTTGTCCAGGCGAACCGGCTCGCCCTCCTTGTCAACAAACAGGTCGTCGGGCCCCGCGGGAAATCCCAGCGCCGCGCCCTGCAGCGGCATCTCCGGTTGCACCGCCTCGGCATTGTTCGGATTGCGCGAGTACACCGGCGGCGTGCTGCGCGGAAACGGCGCCTTGTGGCGGAATCCGCCCGGCCGATCGATAGTGCCAAGCAGGCTCATCAACACCGACAAGGCGCGTACTGTCTGAAACCCGTTGGAATGCGCCGCCAGCCCGCGCATGGCGTGAAATGCCACCGGCCGGCCAGTGACGCTTTGGTGTTGCCGGCCCCAACTGTCGGTCCACGCAATCGGCAGTTCGAAGCTTTGCTCGCGCGCGACCGTACCCATTTCGAGCGCAAGACGCCGGATGGTCACCGCAGGAACGCCGGTGATCGCCTCGGCCCACTCGGGAGTGCACGCATCCAGGCGTTCGCGCAACAGGGCAAACGCCGGCTTCACGCGTTTGCCGTTCTCCAATCGATACTCGCCATCGAGCGCGGGCTTTGCGCCATCGGCGTGATTGCGAACCGCGCGATTCGATTTCGCATCCCACCACAATTGCGAATGGCGGCGAAACGGATTGTTCAAGGGATCCTCGGCGTCGCACACCGAAAGCCCGAACTCGTTGCTTTGCTCATCGACATCGATCAGATGCGCGCCGTTGGTGTACTGGGCGACAAATTCATGGTCATGCAACTCAAGGCGAACCAGCTCGTGGCACAGCGCCATCAACAAGGCGCCATCGGTGCCCGGCCTGATCGGCACCCATTCGTCGGCGATGGCCGAATAGCCGGTGCGGATCGGATTGATGGAAACGAATCGGCCGCCGGCGCGTTTGAATTTCGAGATGGCGATCTTCAGCGGATTGGAATGATGATCCTCGGCGGTACCGATCATGACGAACAGTTTCGCCCGATCCAGATCCGGCCCGCCGAATTCCCAGAAAGAACCGCCGATGGTGTAGATCATGCCTGCGGCCATATTCACCGAACAAAATCCGCCATGCGCGGCGTAGTTAGGTGTGCCGAACTGGCGCGCGAACAAACCGGTCAGCGCCTGCATCTGATCGCGCCCGGTGAAGAAGGCAAATTTTTTCGGATCGGTGGACCTGATTTTTGCCAGGCGCGATGACAGCATCTCAAGCGCCGCCTCCCAGGAGATCGATTCGAACTCACCGTCGCCACGCGCCGCGCCTTTTTTGCGTAACAGAGGCTGGGTCAGCCGCGCCGGCGAATACTGCTTCATGATCCCCGAGGCCCCCTTGGCGCAGATCACCCCTTGGTTGAGCGGGTGCGCGGGATTGCCGTCGATATAGCGCACCTCGCCGTCGCGCAGATGCACGCGAATGCCGCAGCGGCAGGCGCACATATAGCAGGTGGTGTTCTTGACCTCAGTGCCAGCATTCTCATTCATGCGCCCGTCCTGACCTTGATGTTTTTCTGGTTGCGTGTCGCGGGTCGCCGCTGGTTATCGTCATTGCGGGACAGAGCGTGTCATTCCAGCGTGATTGCGGCAAGTCTTACCACGTTGGCCATTTGCTCGGCATCGATGCGCAATGCCTCGGCGTATTCCCTGGGGCCCTGGCCAACGGCCTCCACACCTATCTTTTTCAGATTGGCCACCACATCGGGCTCTTTGACGATGGCGGCGATTTCGCCGCTTAGCCGGTTCGCCAGCGCCATGGGCAGATTAGTGCGCGCCAGAACACCCAGCACAAAAGCCGAATCGAAGCCCTTCATCGCCTCGCCGATGGCGGGTATTTCAGGTGCAAGCGATGTGCGCCGCACACCGGCAAAGGCCAACACCCGAATCTTGCCCGCGGACATTGCTCCGGAGATCGGCGCAAGCGATGCCAACAGGCAGTTCACCTGGCCGCCCAACAGCGCCGGCACCGATTGCCCCGAACCTTTGAAGGGGACGTGCACCACATCAATGTCGAGCGATTTCTTCATCCATTCTAGAGTGAGGTGGTGCAATGAACCCACTCCGGAGGAACCGCAACTCAACGTACCGGGTTTGCTACGCGCCAGGGCGATGAACTCTTGAATGGTGGCGGCCGGTACAGAGGGATGCACGGCAACGTAGTTGGGCGCGCGCGCCGTGTAGGAGACCGGCAGCAAATCCTTCTGCGGATCGTAGGGCATGTTCTTCATCATCAGCGGCGCGATGGAAATCATCGCCGCATCGGAGAAAAGGAAGGCGTAGCCGTCGGCAGGACTGGATAACACCGCCTGCGCTGCGCTGATGCCGCCCGCGCCGGTACGATTGTCCACCAGCACGGATTGGCCCAGCTTGTCGCCCAGACGAATGCCCACCTGGCGTATCACCACGTCTGGCAGGCCGCCTGGCGAATAGGGGACGATAAACCGTATCGGCTGCGAGGGATACGCTGCCTGCGCCCACAACGGCGAATGGGGCGTCGCCAGCGACGCCGCGATCATCATGAATCGGGTTATTTGGCGCAAAGTATTTCTCCCGGTGCTATCGATATTCCACTAGGCTTCTGACGCGGGCATCAATCCACTTTTGCCCCGGTAGCACGAATGATTGCGCCCCATTTAACGATCTCCTCTTTAATAATCTCGGCGAACTGTTCCGGCGTGTTACCAACCAGCTCAAATCCGTATTTTTCAAGCGAGGCGCGCGTTTCGCGATCATTCAGGGACGCCACGACCACATCGCGCACCGCGTTGACCACGGGCCTGGGCGTGCCCGCAGGCGCCAGCAATCCGGCCCACGACGAGGCCTCGAATCCTTTCAGGCCCGCCTCGGCGACCGTGGGCAGATTAGGCAGGCGCGAATAGCGTTTCTCGCCAGTGGTAGCGATGCCCTTGAGTTTCCCGCCGGTGATAAAGGGCGTGGCGATCGACAGACCTAGAAACATCATGGTCACGCGACCGCCCATCAAATCGCCCATTGCCTGGGGAACGCCGCGATATGGCACATGGGTCACATCCACGCCCGCCATGGATTTGAACAATTCAGCCGACAAGTGCAGCGAGGTACCATTGCCCGAGGAGGCATAGGTATATTCTTTGGGCTTGCCCTTGAGTAGTGCAATGAGTTCTGCGACCGAATTCACCTCGAAGCTCGGATGCACTACCAGGGCGTTGGCGTCGATGTAATACAGCGTGATCGGCGCAAACGCGGTCACCGGGTCGAATGGCATGTTCTTAAACAACGTTACATTGGCCGACAGGGGATTCGCGCCGCTCGCCAGCGTATAGCCGTCAGGCGGTGAGCTGGCCACCACGGCCATGCCAGTGTTACTGCCCGCGCCGGGGCGGTTCTCCACAATCACCGCCTGTCCCCAGCGACCGGCCATGTATTTGCCAATGATGCGCATCGCCAGATCGACACGCCCGCCGGCCTCGAAGGGCACGATCACTCGTACCGGCTTTGCGGGGTAAGTCTGCGCTTGGGCATTCCCCGCAAGCGAGGCTATCGCTAACGACACGAATAGGCCCTCCATTCTCCGTTTTCCCACGCCTGCCAATAATCGTTTCATTTCCCCCCCACGCTCAACGATAACCATGAAACGCCATTAAACAGCAACCGATTGACCCAGGGTCACCGTAGCATCCATCGACAACTGCCCCCCCGCGGCGGCCCACACATGCAGCCCCTCGCCCTCTGGTTTCAGGTTCAGCGAAAATGCCTGGGTATCGAAAATCGGCGCCACGCCACGATAGCTAAAGCCAGCAACGGACGCTCCAGGCGATTGGCGCACCGCCAGATCCAGTAGCAATGTGGCAATCAGCGGGCCGTGCACCACCAGGCCGCCATAGCCTTCAACCTCTTTTGCATAGTCGCGGTCATAGTGAATACGATGTCCGTTGAAGGTCAGCGCCGAATAACGAAACAACAGCGTGCTGTCGGGCTGAAGCGTCTCGCTCACCTGCGCATCTGGCGGCGCGGCCGTTGCCCTGCTCGCCGACCCCGGCGAAGGGTCCTCGCGATACACCACGTCCTGTTCCTCCTCGATGCGCAACTCCCCGCCGACGCAAATCGCATGCTCGATGGTGACGAAACACAATGCGCCGGAGCGTCCATGCTTGATCTCGACATTGCGAATCGTGGAAGTTCGCCTGGCCTCTTCGCCAAGCCGCAGCGGCCTGCAAAATTTAAGGCGTCCGCCCGCCCACATGCGCCGCGGCAGGGCCACCGGAGGAAGAAAGCCACCCAGCTTGGGATGGCCATCACGACCCAAATCGCGCCTTGGCGCCGCACCGAGAAAATAGGTCCAGTGCCAAAGCGGCGGCAGGTCCGCGCCGGGTTTGGCCCAATCCTGATCTCGATCCAGCGTCGCCGACAGCAATGCGGCGTGGCCGGGACGGATGACATCGTCGACGCTTTCTTTGCGTCCTATCCAACGACACAGTACGTCCGCGTCCAAGGTTCTTTCAGTCATCGTTTTTTCCGTTCAAAACAACTGCGATCCAGCACCATTTAACTCTTCTTTTCTCGTCGCACATTCAGTCGCACGCGACCACCACTTTTTCTTTGACCAGTTGCGCTATCGCTTTGTCGTCCATGTCTAAGAGCTCGCGCAACACGGCGCGGGTATCGGCGCCAACCCGCCCGCCAGTTTTTTTCAACACTTCTCGATGCGCCGACAGTTTGGGCACGATACCTGGAACCACCACCTTGCCCAGTTGCGCGTCGTCCAACTCCACCAGCATGCGTCGATCGCGAAAGTGTGGGTCCTCGAAGATATCGTCAAGCTTATAGATGCGCGCGGCGGGAATACCGGCCGCGATCAATTTGTTTTCTAATTCGCGCAGCGGCAGCGTCGCGCTCCACGCAGCGATTTCGCCATCGAGTTCTTCCTGATTTTGCGCGCGCGCCCGAGGCGTTGAAAAGCGCGCATCCTCCGCCAGCGCCGGTTGGCCCATGAGTGTTGCCAGCCGGCCAAACAAAGTCCGTGTAATCGCCGTGAGATGCACAAAACCGCCATCGCTAGAGGGATAAAGGTTGTTGGGCGCATTGTCGGGCAGTTTCGATCCAGCCCGCTTGGCAATCGCACCCAGCGCCGCATAGGCCGGCACGTGCGGTTCCAAGAGGCTGAATGCCGATTCGTAAAGCGCGGCATCGACAATCTGGCCGCGTCCGGTGGTCTGACGCTGCCATAGCGCCATCATGGCGCCAAAAGCGGCGTAAATCGCCGTCACTTCATCGGTGAGCGACACCGCGACGCGCGAAGGCGGTCGATCCGGATCACCCGTGAGTTCGCGCAGCCCGCTGACCGCTTCGCAGGTAACGCCGTAGCCGGGTCGAGCGCTGTAAGGCCCGGTCTGGCCGTAACCGCTGATCCGCACCATCACCAGGCCTTGATTTCTTGCCGACAAGGCCTCGTATCCCAAGCCCCAGCGCTCCATGCGTCCGGGCTTGAAATTCTCGATCAATACGTCTGACTTTTCCGCAAGCGACAAAACAATGTCGCGCCCCGCCGCCTGATTCATGTCAAGGGCGAGCATCCGCTTGTTGCGAAAAATGCTCGCCGCGTACAGGGAATGGCCATCGACATGACGTCCCATGCTGCGCACCGTGTCGCCCTCCAGCGCCTCCACTTTGACGACCTCGGCGCCGAAATCCGCCAGCAACCGGCCGCAGAAGGGAGCCGCCACCGTCGAACCCAGTTCCAACACGCGCAATCCCGATAGCGGGCCGCTCTCGGGCAAATTTTGCGTCGCGGCAACCGATTGTGCGACGCTCATACGGTTTTGATGAATTCCGACATATGCACCTCGAAGCCGCCCCTGCGCGCATCCTCGACATACATCTGGTGGATGCGCGGGTCCTGATCGGCATATTCGATCTGGTCGCCGCCGTCCTTGACGCTGGTTTGATATCCGCCGAACCAGGTCTTGCGCTTGCTCTCGGTAAACGGGTAGCGCAGGCTGCCCAGCGCCGTGGCGATATAGCGCACCGGCTCGGCGCAGGAGTTGAAATGCTGATGGAACATCTGATCAGGCGGCGCGAACACGGTGCCCTCCTTCCAGTCCACCCGCTTGAATTCCTTGTCGCCTTCAAACCATAGAAGTGAATATCCCGAGCCGTTGACGCACATGACGTGAAAATCCGCCGCGTGCCGATGCGCCTTTTTGTAGGTCCCCACTGGCATGTCGGCGATGTGCGAATGCATGGTGCCGTCGGCGAGGATCAACATCAGGTTCTTGCCACCGGCGCCGCGGCCAGGGACTTCGCGCAGTTCGATGCCGGTCACATCGGGAATGAAGTTGGTCTCCCACATGTGATTGCCCGGGCGCACCGGAATGAAAGTGCCCTCGCCTGAAAAATAACGCGATTCGCCCAGTCGTTCGTCGAAATCGTCCTGGTTTTCGAATATGAACTTTTCCTTGTGGAAAAGGTTGAACATGATGGGCAGGTTGGTGGTCGATACCAGGCGCGCAGAGTGCTTGCCATCGCCGTTGAATAAGCGGTATCTCTTGTTGAGGGGAACGGCGAAAAGGCTGCGCGGCCCCCATTCGAAGCTGTGTTTCACTCCCGGCCCGGTTTCCACCTCCATCACCCCATGGCCGGAGAGCACGTAGAACACTTCTTCGTAAAGATGGCGTTGCGGCGAGGTTGCGCCGCCGGGCGCGATTTCAAACAGGAACATATTGACGAAATCGCCACGACCGGCGGTATGTACCGCCGCGCCCCGACAGTCATAACGCGGCCAGGGTTTGGTGGGCACGGCGAACAAATCCACGGCGAAGCCCTCATACACCGGCAGGCCTTCGCGCTCCAGCCAGTTGAGATAGCAGTCGATTCCCATGACCTTGCGGATTTCGGCTTCGGTTTTTTCGGCAAAATCATTCATGTCGCAGTTCCTTGTTATCCGCCAGTGAGCGGCGCCGCCGCGATTGCGCCGTCGGTCGCAACCGCGAATTCTGGCGCCCCGAGGGTCACCGTTCAAACTCTATTTTGTTGTGACATAGCGAAACGGCGCCTCGCCCCAGATTTCGCGCACCACGCCCAAATCGACCTTGCCGCCCATAATTTCGCCAAGACGCTGCTCAGGCAGCGGATAATCGAATTGCTCGTTGCGCATGCGCAGGCGCCCCATGGCGCGTTCGCGCAGCATCGCCATCGCGCCCGCGAGATCCTCCTCGGTCTTGACATATTTCTCGACACTGAAAAGGTTGGCCGGCCCATGGCCGCGTTCGTCGATCAGCACCACGTGGAATGCCCGACCGATAAGATCATCAATTTCGTTGCCTTTGAGCAGGCTAGCGGCATAGAACATGCCGCAACTGCCTCCCTCCAACAATCCTTCCGAGGTGATCAGTTTCGCCCAGGGCTCGGTGCGCGCCTCCTGCTCCTGAAACAGTTTGGCCAATTTGCACCACTCGCTGTTGTTGGGCACGCTCGGATCGGGGTTCCAGCGGTTGAACTTGCGGATGATCTCCTTGACGTTGGCCGGTTTGCCGGTAATTTTTTCAAGGATATCGACGCAGTAATTGCCGTGATTGAGTTCCTGCTTCACTTTGAAGAGAAACTCCTCCATCCAGTGCAGATCGATGCCCTCCTTGATGTTGTCGACCCAGTATTGCCCCGACCTCCCCATGTCCCGGCCCACCACGTCCATCACCTCCTTGAACATGGTGAAGGTGCTCTCCAATTCGCGGCCAGCCTGTTTTTCCAGCCAAATGGCGTCGGTCTGGCGGGTTCTTTTAGGCGAATTGAAACAGGCAGTGGCAATTTCCGCTTCGCCCGCGGCGCAACGCGCCGAGAGAATTGCAAGCTCGCGCGGCGCGCGCTGCGCCAGCGGTTCTAAAGTAGCGCTCGACATAGGTTCTATCTCCTGAAAGTTAATCAATAATGCGTTTGGCAAATCTCTCCGCTCGCGTGTCTATGGTCCCGGTACAGCCGACATGCGCCGCGCTTTTAGTTGATGCCCGAATGCCACGGATAGCTCTTCGGCCGCCCGCGTCACCGCCAGCGCGGCAGGGGAACGCGCATCGCGTGAAAACTGGGTCAGTGGCATGGTGACGCCGATGGCGCCAATGACCTGGCCGGTCCGGTCGAACACCGGCGCGGCGACACCGCCGATGTCGTCGCGCCACTCGCCGCGCGCCATGGCGTAGCCGCGCTTGCGCACACCCTCCAGTTCCGCCCGCAGCGCTGCGGCGGTGGCCGGAGTCTTGTCGGTGAACGACTTAAGACCGGCACGCACCACCCTGTCGATCACCGCCGGCGCCTGAAACGCGAGCAGCGCCTTGCCAGTGGCGGTGCAATAAGTTGGAAAACGCGCGCCCAAGGGAATATAGGTGCGCAGCGAATGCGAGGCATCCACTTTCTGCACGTACACCACGTCGATGCCATCGAGTATCGCCGCCTGCACGCTTTGCCCCAGTACCGCCACCAGATCCTCCAGGCAGGCAAGCGCACGCTGCGCAAATTCCGATTTGTCGTGGATCGCCAGGTTGCCTAGTTCCCACAATCGCACACCGAGTCGGAACCCGTCTTTTTCCCGCGACCTGACCAGGTAGCCCTCGGAGGCGAGCGTGTGCGCGATGCGCGAGATGGTGCTCTTGGCCGCGCCGATGGCGACGCTCATCTCGCCCACACGCCATTCCGGCCGCTGGGCGGAAAACAGATTGAGCATCTGCACGCCCTTCAGCAAGGAGGTTGCGTATGTTCGAGAATATGCAACAGCGTTGTTCATATTCGACACCTTAACAAGGCTTGCAGGGGCGAGTCAAATGCCGCGGCGCATTTTTGCCGCCGGAAATGGCATCATCGCGGACTACCAATATTTACCGCAAGGACATCCCATGCATGACGTCGACTTCGACCATTTTCACGCCACGCCCGAAGAAGCCGCGAAACTAAGCGAGGCAATCTGGCGGCTTGACAACGTGGAACTGACCACCGTGGGCATCGACATCGGTTCGACCACCAGCCATTTCATGATCTCGCGCGTGCACCTGCAGCGCGCGGCGAGCAATTTGTCCAGCCGTTTCATTGTCGCGGCGCGCGACGAAATCTGGCGGTCGCCGGTGCTGCTCACGCCTTATCGGGACGACTACAGCATCGATGCCGCGGTTTTGGGCGAATTTGTTCGCAAGGGTTACGCGGCGGCGGGCGTCGAAGCCGAAACAATCGATACCGGCGCGGTCATCCTTACCGGCGAAGCATTGAAGCGCAGCAATGCGCGCGCCATCGCCGATCTGTTTTCCGCCGATGCCGGCAAATTCGTCTGCGCTTCAGCCGGCCATCATCTTGAGTGCATTCTCGCCGCCCAGGGTTCCGGGTCGGTGGCGCTTTCAAAGCAAAAAAAGAAAACCGTCCTCAACATCGACATCGGTGGAGGCACCACCAAGTTCGCGTTGATTCGATCGGGAGAAATCGTATCCACCACGGCAATCGCCGTGGGCGGACGACTGATTGCCTGCGATGCGAAGCGCCGCATCACGCGCCTTGAAAAGCCGGCCATCGATCTCGCGGCTTCGCTGGGTATCGAGCTGCGGCTGGGCATGGAACTCAGCCAGGAATCGCGCGACAAAATCGTCGACGCGATGAGCGCGCTGATTCTGTCGCTGGCGCGCCAGCACCGGCCCACCGGCATTGCCGCGCAACTGATGTTGATTCCGGATCTTGCCCTGAGCCCAACGCCGGAGGCGATCACATTCTCCGGCGGCGTGGCGGAATACTTGTTCGAGCGCGAGTCCGGTGACTTCGGCGACCTGGGCCGCTCGCTCGCGGAATCGCTCAGGCGGTCCCTCGCGCAACGCGCCATCGACGCCGAGATCTGGGACCCGGGTCTGGGTATCCGCGCAACCGTCGTGGGCGCTTCGCAATTCACCGTGCAGGTGAGCGGCAACACCATTCTGCTCAGCGCACCACAGCGATTGCCGCTGCGTAACGTTCCTGTGGTCTATTGCGCGTTTGCGCTTGAGCGCGAGATCCTGGATAGGCGAGCATTAGCGCAATGCATCGAGGATGCCCTCACCCGCCACGACCTGCAGGGGGAGGACACCCCACTCGCTCTCGCCTTTCGCTGGCAGGGAACCCCCAGCCACGCTCGCCTGTACGCGGTGGCCGATGCAGTGGTGCGTGCCCTGCCGGTAAATCGCGACTCAACCCGGCCGGTGATCCTCATGATTGACGGGGACATCGCCAAAACCCTGGGACGCATCATTAACACCGAGATTCGGCCGGGTGTCGAAGTGATATCGATTGATGGACTGCAACTGCGCGATTTCGATTTTGTCGATATTGGCGCGCGCATCGAACCGGCAGGAGTGGTGCCGGTGGTTATCAAATCGCTGTTGTTTCCCTCCCAGGGCGGTTGATCCGCCCTGGGAAATTGCCAACGGCTTGTCTCCGGCGCTCGATCGCTTGAAAGGAATATTGTCGAAGCGCGTGGCAGGCGTAGCGCCGCACCAACGACTACGATGGAGTATTGAAACGCACACCGACATCCTGATCGATCTGTTCAAGCAAGCCGACCTCCCAGCCCAGGTACTTATTTAGCCGGTCCTCGACAATGGCCGTTGGCGTTATTCTCTACGACCCGCTGGATTCAGGGAGCCTGCATTCGACTCCTTTGGCAGTCCCCGCGCAATCGGTGTCCAACGCGCGATCTCGGTGCGGAAAAACTCCGTGAATGTGTCCGGATCGAGGTCGCCCGGCTCGATGGCTTCGGCCGCCAGTTTGCCGCGTACTTCCGGGTGAACCATGGCGGCGCGCACCACCGCATTCAGTTTTATCGCGATGTGCCGCGGCAATCCCGCTGGACCCGACAGGCTGAACCACGTCGCACCGGTCATCTCCTTGAACCCCAGTTCGGCGAACGTCGGCAGATCCGGCATGTCCGGAACGCGTTTCGTTGTGGCGACGGCCAACGCTCTTACCTTGCCCGCGCGCATGTGCTGCGAGGTCGATCCCAGTGTCACCAGCGCGGAGGGCACGTGACCGGCCATGAGGTCCGCGGCCGCGGGGCCGCCGCCGTTATAGGGAACATGAATCATGTTCGCTCCGGCGCGGATCTTGAACAGTTCGCCCAGCAGATGCACATGCGTGCCGTGCCCCGATGAACCGTAGGCGATGCCCTCCTTGCTTGCGCGCGCGATCGTTACGTATTCCCGCAGCGTCTTTGCCGGAAACGCGGCGTGCACGGCGAGCACCGGTGGAGGGCCACCGAACAGCGCGATATGAGTGAAATCCTTCATCGCATCGAATGGCACGACCTCCATGGCCGGCGCCACCACACTCGAACCCAGGCCGCTCGCGAGCAGGATATAGCCGTCGGGCTTGGCCTTGGCGACATAGGCGGCGCCGATGGTGCCGCCGGCCCCAGGCCGGTTTTCAATGAGTACCTGCTGCCCCAGGTCCTGTCCCACCCGGGCCATGACCAGTCTCACCATGCTCTCGCCGCCGCCGCCCGGCCGGTAGGGCATGACCACCACGACGGGACGGTTGGGCCAGTCCTGCGCCGCAACCGGCGCGGCCGCGCACAGGGCCAGAAACGCAAGCAGTATCTTCACAGCCGGAACTCCTCTTCCTCCGGAAACTCACCCGCCATGAACAGATCGGCGGGCAGTTCGGTGCCGATGCCGCGCTCGCGCGCCACTTCGATGGCGCGCTTGCAGATCGACGCGAACTGCACGCCCATGCCCACGTTGTTGCTGTGCCAGGTGATCTGATGGTTGCCCATGCGCCCGGGAAATTTGCCGATGCACAGGTCCGAAAGCTCGTTGATGAATTCCCAGGTCAGGTAGCCTTTGCGGATTGGATCCCAGATTTCCGGCTGCAAGTCTTCCTTCACCTGGCTCAGCGAATTCACCACGATGATGTCGGCCTTGCGGCCCACCTCGTCATCGAGTTCGCGGCGCGAATCGAAGCGCGGCGCGCCGATCATGCCGCACACGTGCACGCCGTCCTCCAGCCACTCGCCCTTGACCATCGGATCGGTGGCCGTGGTGGCCGTGAAGATGACGTCCGATTCGCGCACGCAGCGTTCCGCCGAATCGACCGCATACGCCTTGACGCCGAATTCCTTCGCAATCCAGCGCGCCATGCGATCGCGCCGATCCGGGCGCACCGAAAATACCTTCACCTCCTTGATGTCCGGGCGAACCGTCAGCAGCGCCGTGATCTGCCCGACCGCCTGCAGACCGGCTCCAATGAGACCGGCCACCGCCGCATCCTTGCGGCATAGATATTCGAGCGCCACCCCCGAGGTCGCCCCAACGCGCAGCGGAGAAATCGCCTCCTCCTGGACGATGCCAAGCAATTGCCGCGTCTTCATGTCCCAGACCAGCACGAAGCCTGAAATCCCACCCGGGTAGGTCTTGCGGCGCTCGCCTCCCAGGAACGGAAAACTGGTGTGCCTTGCGTTCAAGCGCAGGGCTGCTACGCCGTGACAAGGCACCGCACCGGCGATCACATTCAATTGGAACCAGGTGGGCGCCGCATTGGGATTTTCATCGTCCAGCGGCATATGCAGGCGGCGGCGATTGAGGACCTGCGCACGGTTGTGGCCCAGATCGGCGTACGCTTCCTTCAACAGCGCGATGGCCTCGGTCATCGGCACCAGCCCGCGTGTTTCGTCGTTGCGCAGTACTAGAACAGTATCGGTCATCGGGTCGTCTCCATGGTTCCATCGCGTGAAACGCAAACATTACTATATAAGCTTCCCGTGTGAGAATAGCGGCCAACGAAAGTTGTCTTGCGCTGTCTCAGAATCCCCGAGACCGACGCAGACACCCAAGTGAGATAGAGCGCTGGGGAAAGGTGATACGTGAAGGCGCGATCCGGGCGGATTGAAAACCGGCGCGAAAGGCCCAGTTCGCCACCTGCCCTGACCCTGCACCGCTCACTGGCGTCACTATCGCGTCACCTGCGGGCGCACTTGCTTGCTTAGTCGACCTGCGGGATCTTCGCCTCGCGAATAATCTTGGTAAATTTTTCGATGTCCGCGAGATAACGAGCGGTCATCTCTTCGGTATTGAGATTGAATAGCTCCACGCCCCAGCGCGGATAGAACACCGTGACTTCAGGCGCGGCGAGCATTTTTGTGGTGTCTGCGGCAATCTTGCGGATCACCTCGCGCGGCGTGCCACCGGAGGCGAACAACGCGGTCCAGCCGCCGAATTCATAACCAGGCAGTCCGGACTCGCCCACAGTGGGTACATCCGGCAATGCAGCGCTTCGTTTCGCATTGGTCACAGCGAGCACGCGCAGCTTGCCCGCCTTGATGTGCGCCAATGCCGTTTGCGAAGGCACCACCGCGAGCTGTACCTCATTGGTGAATAGCGCGGGAAACAAAGGCGCATCACCTTTATAGGGTATATGCACGATCTCGATACCCGCCATCGATTTGAACATTTCCTGCGAGAGGTGCGGACCCGAACCAATGCCGGTGGAGCCGAAATTGAGCTTGCCCGGCTGCGCGCGCGCCAAAGCAATGAATTCCTTCACCGAGGTGGCGCTCGATTGCAACGGTGCAACCAGTATCAGCGCCGAGGCCACGGTACCGGAGATCGGCGAGAGATCCTTCACCGCGTCATAACTGAGCTTTTTATATAACGCCGGCGCCACCGCCTGGCCCGAGGTGTTGATGAGCAGCGTGTGGCCATCGGGCGCTGATTTCGCCACCACATCCGAGCCGATATTGCCGCCCGCGCCGGCACGGTTCTCCACGATCACCGTCTGGCCCCAAATGTCGCCATACTTTTGGCCGAAGGCACGCGCCATCGCATCTACTGCGCCACCGGCGGCGTAGGGCACGATCAAGCGCACCGGCTTCGTCGGATAAGATTGTGTCAATCCTATATTCGGTATCAATATGGAAGCAGTGACGGCGAGCATCAAGGATTTTATTTTTAATTTCATCAAATTCCCCCTATTCCATTGCGGTAGAACGCCTCTTCGGTTAAGCCTTCGAGGCATTCGCCAGCCGCTCCGCGTTGTCCTTGGTGTCGTAGATATTGATCGGTGGCTTGCCTTCGGCGGCCTTGCCCATACGCTCGCGGATCTCGACGGTCATTGCGTTATTGCGCTGCACGGCGGGCCGGGCTTCCATTGCCTCGAACCAGCGCATGAAATGCGGATGGTCGGCCTTGCTCACACCGCGATCGGCATACCCTTTGCACCAGGGGTAGGTGGCCATGTCGGCGATGCTGTATTCCTCCCCCGCGAGCCAGGCCGATTCGCGCAGGCGATTGTCGAGCACCTTGTAGAGGCGCTTGGATTCATTCACATAGCGGTCGCGCGCGTATTGCAACTCCGGCCCCTTGGCCTGATTGATGAAATGCCCGGCCTGCCCGAACATCGGCCCCACATGCGCCATCTGAAAAATTAACCATTGCAGCGTGTCGTAGCGTTTGCACGGATCTTTGGACAAAAATTTTCCGGTCTTCTCCGCCAGATAAATCAAAATCGCGCCCGACTCCATCATGGTGTAAGGCGCACCACCCGGGCCTTCGGTGTCGGTCATCGCGGGAATCTTGTTATTTGGGCTGCGCTTTAAGTGTTCAGCGGAAAATTGATCCCCGGTGCGGATGTTCACGTCGATATGCGTCCATTGCAGGCCGCATTCCTCCAACATGATCATCACCTTCTGGCCGTTGGGGGTGGGGGTGGAATAAAGTTCGATCATAAAAGCTTCTCCTATCGATGAATTCTAGGGAATGGTCGGACCACTGCAATACCGACAAGCGGTTACGCTACCATGGATCACAGTCGCTGGCGTCAGGCTGGTTGACGTTTCGATCGACATCTACTTCCCCCAAAAGTCATGGACGACAAACTGCATCGAATGCTGCGAAACCTGGTTCGCAACCGCACTGTCGCGGCTCTGGGTACGGTGCATAAGAATGAACCCTTCGTATCCATGGTGCCCTACGTGCTCCATGGCGATGCCGCCGAATTCCTGATTCACGTCAGCCTCCTCTCCGCCCACACCCGGCACATGCTGGAACATTCGCGCGTGAGCCTGATGGTGACTGCTGCCGAGAACGCCGTCGATGAAAGCGGCGAGCTGATCGAGGCCCAGGCCTTGCCACGAGTGACCGTGCAAGGCAATGCCATGCGTCTTGATCCCGAAGGGGCCAACTACGCAAATGGCAAAGCCCTCTACCTAGCTCGTTTCCCAAGCGCCGCGCAAATGTTCGACCTCCCCGATTTCTCGCTGTTCGCCATAAGCCCGCAATCGGTACGGTTCATCGCGGGTTTTGGGAAGGCGCATACTCTGAGCGACGAACAATGGGCGCGGGCGATTGGCTCGGGTTAGAAAAAATATAGGCAAGACGGAAATCAGTTGAACAGACGCGACTCAATAATTAGACTCTTTGCACTGGGCGCTGCGGGCAATCCCCTCAGCTCGCTCGCCCAAACGCAAACCAGAGTCTGGCGCATTGGCAGGCTAAACCACACTCGCCGGCCCGAGTCACCCGAGTCTCACTGGACAGGCGCGTTTCCCATAGGCATGCGCGAGCTGGGTTATATAGAGGGCAAAAACCTGATTACCGAGGAGCACTATTCCGACGGCGACCCGGAACGGCTTTTGGCTCAGATGGCCGGATTGATGCGGCTGAAACTGGATCTGATCGTCACAGGAAGTACGCCAGCAACCAGGGCGGCGCAGAAAGCGACCGGCACCATCCCCATTGTCTTCTGCGTCGACACGGACCCGGTCGTCAATCAATTCGTCGCAAGCTTGGCGCACCCCGGTGGCAACATTACCGGACTTTCGATCATGGGCGTGGATTTCAGCACGAAGCATTTGGAAATGCTGCGCAGCATGGCGCCCAAGGTCTCGCGCGTGGCGGTATTGATGAACCCCTCCGAGGGACCGGTGATAACCTCGATTCTGAATAGCATCCAGGCCGCGGGAAAAAAAATCGGTGTGACGATCCTGCCCTATTACGCACAGGTTTCCCAGGAGATCGACGGTGCCTTCGCCCAGATGGTCCGTCAGAGGGCGGAAGGTTTGATCGTGGTACGGGGCCCATTTCTCAACAATCAATCGCGCTTGATTGCCGAACTGGCCGCCAAACATCGCTTGCCGGCCATTGCCGGCCTCAGCGAATATGTGACTAGCGGCGGATTGATCAGCTATGGCCCCAACCTCACCGACATGTTCCGTCGGGCGGCAACCTACGTCGACAAAATATTTAAAGGGGCCAAGCCGGCAGATCTACCCGTGGAGCAGCCCACCACGTTTGAGCTATTCATCAACCGCAAGGCCGCGAAGACGCTCGGTCTTACTATTCCGCCATCGCTCTTGATCAGCGTAGACAAAATAATCGAGTAAAGCGCCGATTGCTGAAATATCCGTTCGCTCATTGACGAATCAAACGCAAGTCAGTCACAAACTCCTTGGGTTTGCCAATTTCAATTTTGGCAAATTCGGGATGCCGCGGATTCAGTAAGTAGTTCGTTTGATCTGGAATAAGGACGCTTGGCACCGCCAACACTGCGCTCGTTTTGAGCCGCACCCACTCGCTGCCCAAGTTTCGTAATTCTTCACGCGCGCCCATTTCACGCCAATCGGCGGGAAGATTCGCGGTCGTTATCCGTTGTATTTTCAAATTACTTGGAATGGTCGCGCAGATCATCACATAGCGGGTATGCAGCGGTTCGTCCTGGGCCAACATTTCCAATAGCGCAAGCGCTTGGCAATCGGCGGTATAGACCAACGGCACACCCTTTTTATTCCAACGTCCGCCGTACAAACGAGCACCCTCACCCGTAAACGCCGATGCCGAGTACCGTGCGGTGAGCAGCCGCCAAACCGTGAGCATTAGGCAAAGACACCGTGCTCGATGCGTCCCAGGGTGTCCATGACATTTTCCGCGCCGATTTCCGTATCTAGGAGTGAAAGCGGGGTCGCGCCGGCGAGCGAGGCATTGGCAGACTTCAACCAGTCCAGGGCCGCATCGAGATTCTCGAATGTTTCCGTGGCTCTCGCGATGACCCGTGCAAGCCGCACCAACTTGGCCGTTTCTTCACTGTTGAGAGTGCCTTCCTTTTTTCGCCGTGCCAAAGTGCGTTCGGGTATTCCCAAAGCTTCAGCCAGTTGGGATTGGCTAACACGCAGGTTCCGGGCCAAAGAATCCACCGCCTGCGCGGATAAGCCTTGCCGAATAATTGAAACCCAATCCAACGCGCTGCGTTGCTTGACCTTCAACACTTTTGCGCCACCCAACAAAGCCTCGATTGAAAAACCAGGTAATTGGATACCTTGAGCAGCACTCATGATCGATCTCCCAAAAAAGCCATATGGCGATCATTTTACGCAATTTTGGCAGATACGGGAAAGCGGGGTCATTTCGGGATTTTTCGAATACAAGAATGACGCAACGCCAGATAGCCGGCTTCGGTCACAATCTGCGCCCGCAATCCTTCCTCACCGCTAGTCATCGGCGAATCCGTTCCCTCAATGCATCGATTGAATCGCTCAATCTCCAAGCGAAAGCATTCACTGACCGGGAAGTAACGAACGGTACAGCCACTTTCGTTCCGAAACTCCAAAGACGGCCTCGGATCGCCGCTCGCGCCGGTCAAGTAGGCATAGGTGTTGTTGAGTATCAGGGAGCCCTTGCTGCCGTGAATTTCGATCGGCCGCTGGGCGTAGGGAACTTTGAAACTCGCCGACGCATAGCCCACCGCACCATTGCCAAACTTCAGCAGCATGCTGCCGATCTTTTCGTTGGGTAGCTCGGGGCCGGTCGCGTCGCTCATCGCGACTATTTCTACAATCTCTTGTCCCACTATCCAGCTAAGCGTATCGAACGCGTGATCGCCAATGCTCATGAGCACACCGCCTGAGCGCATGGCGGGGTCATTGCGCCAGGTCAAGGGAACAGGCGCGCCTGCGGGCGGTTGCGGTATGCGCAAGGCCAGATGCGCACGGGCCATCAGCACTTCGCCAATCTCGCCCGCAGCCACCATGCGCCGTGCTTCCAGATGCACGGCCTCGTGGCGCTGCTGGAACACCACGGCCAATTTCACTTTGTGTTCGTGGCAGGCGGCGACGACTGCCTTACCTTCCTCGAGATTGAGTGCCAAGGGTTTTTCTATCAGCGAATGACGCCCTGCTTTGGCCCCTTCAATCGCATCGCGCGCATGCAACCCATCGGGCGTGGCGTGATACAGCGCCTGCACATCGGGATCGCGCAAGGCCTCGGCAAGCGACCCGTAGCCGCGTTCGAAACCATGCTCTTTAGCAAACGCCTCAGCCCGCGCACGATCACGGCTCACCACCGCCACCAGCCGCGTTCCCGCGGCTTTTTTCATCTCGGGCAGGACGTTTCTAACCGCGTGTCGCCCCGTGCCCAACAACGCCCAGCCGATGCTCATTCGATGCTCATTCGATCGGTTGAATCTTGGCCGACTTGGCGATGCGGCTCACTAGTTCGATCTGGCTTTTGATTAACGCGGTGAATTCTTCCGGCGTGTTGCCGATGATGTCAAAGCCCAGATCGTTAATCTTTGTTTTGGTTTGCGGAAAGGCAAGCGCCTTCACGGCATCGCCATGTAGGCGCCGCAAGATGGGCTGCGGCAGACCAGCGGGCCCGAACATGCCTTCCCATCCCGGCGGCGGCTCGAAGCCCGGCGCCATTTCGGTTAGGGCCGGTACCTGCGGCATGCTCTCCAATCGCGTCGAACCCACACGTGCCAGAGGTACCACCTTGCCGGCGCGAAGGTGCGGCCCGATCGAGCCGAGAATCGCGTAGGTGACGGGGATCTGCCCGGAGACCAACGCCGCCACTGCTTCGGTCCCTGTTTTATAGGGAATGTGCAGCATGTTGGCGCCAGTGATCATCGCCACCTGCTCTTGCGCGAGGTGATGAATAGATCCAAAGCCCGAGGAGCCATAACTCAATTTGCCAGGATTGGCTTTGGCGTAGTCGATCAGTTCTTTTAAGGACTTGATGGGGCCATTGGGCTGTACGAACACCAGCATCACCGCATCACCCAACGCGGTGATCGGCGTGAGGTCTTTCAATACATCGATGGGCGAGCCGCCCTTGGCGAGCACACGGCGTGTCACCAACGCATTGGGCGAATAGGTGCCCAGCGTATAGCCGTCGGGCGCGGCACGCACCACGGCTTCGGCGGCAACTACACCACCGGCGCCGGCACGATTTTCAACGATGATGGGCTGGCCGAGTGTCTCGACCATGGCGGAGGTCACCACGCGAAGAATGATGTCGCCACCGGCGCCCGCGCCAAATTCGGTAATCATGCGTATCGGTTTGGAGGGATAGGCCTGCGCCCAGGCAAGCGATACGCATGAAGTGGCGCACAGTGCCGCGCCGATGCGAAGCGATAACGAAATTTTCATTACTTTCTCCGAGAGGAAGATGGATGAGTTTGCACCGGCCACGGTGCACCCGCGGCCTTTACGCTACCATCCTTTGCCCTATGAAAATGATAACGTGCGTGTCGATTATCTCCCATCAGGAAAACGAGGAACCGAGGCAATGAAATTTGGCATTTTCGATTACATCGACTGGCGCGACGAGCCGCTGGCAAAAATATTCGATGACCGCATGGTGTTACTACGAGCGGCCGAGGCAGCGGGGTTCTATGGCTATCACGTGACCGAACACCATGCGACGCGTTTGTCCTCGACGCCCTCACCCACCGTATTTCTCTCGGCGGCGGCACGCGAGACCACGCGTATTCGCCTGGGCGCGCTGCTTTTTCTCCTACCGTTGTACAACCCGCTGCGATTGCTGGAGGAGCTTTGCGTTCTGGATCACCTTTCACACGGGCGGCTGGATATTGGCGTCGGACGCGGCATCTCGCCGCACGAATTCGATGCCCTGGGCATCGACTACGGCACTTCGGATGAAGTGTTCGAAGAGTCCCTTGAGATCCTGGTTAAGGGGCTGTCAAACGATGTCCTGGATCATCAAGGCAAGCACTACACATTTCGCGATGTGCCCATGGTGTGGCGGCCGATGCAAAAACCCTGTCCGCCTTTGTGGTACGGATTGCGCTCAGCCGAGGGCCATACACGACCGGCGCGTTACGGCATGCATGGCGTGACGTTGGGACCCACCGAACGCATCGCTTCACTGTTGGGAAGTTTTGCCCAGTCGTGGCAACAACATGCCAACGATCCGCTGCGAGCTTCGAGCCCCGTCAAACAACCCATGATGGGCGCGATGCGCGCCATGTTTCTTGCCGACAGCGACGCCGAAGCCGAGAAAATTGCCCGCCCCGCCTACAAGTTATGGTTCGATTCGCTGTGCGCCCTGTGGGTACGGCGCGGCACCATGCCGCCGATATCGATATCTGCCGATTTCGACGCCGCGCGCAAAGCCGGCACCTTAATTGTTGGCAGCCCCGAGACCGCAAAACGCGAATTCTTGGCGCAGGCACGCATAGCAGGATTTAACTACCTGGTGCTGCAACTGGCGTTTGGGTCGCTCGGCCATGCCAACGAGATGCGTTCATTGGAGTTATTCGCGCGCGAGGTAAAACCCGCCTTGGAAGCAATGAACCTAGTCTAGTTTGGCTTTGTTTCCCCTCGCCTTTCTGGCATAATTCTCCCCCCTCGCGCGACCCTTTTGGGCGAATCCCGCCGATTTGAAACCGCGCCTACTTCTAGGAGTTGAAAATGAAAGCCCAAGGTCACCCCGAATACAAAGATGTTCCCGTCAAATGTTCTTGCGGTAACACCTTTATCACCCGTTCCACGGTAGGCAAACCGATCAGCGTCGAAGTGTGCTCCGCGTGCCATCCGTTTTATACCGGCAAGCAGAAGATTCTCGATACAGCAGGCCGCGTAGAACGCTTCCGTCAGCGCTACGCCACGCCCAGCCAGAAAAAGGCCGCGGCCGCGGAAAAAGCCGCAGCAGCTTGATCCAGGCTCAAGGCACAAAAAAGCAGCTTCGGCTGCTTTTTTTGTGCCTGTCGAAGCCGATCGAGCGGGGAACTCGCCTCGCAACGGTAAAATTGGTCCCGGTTAATTTCGTACCTCCAAGACCGCCTACATAACCTATGCCAGTTTCAGCGACCCTTCGCGCCCTCGCAGCCATCGCGTTATTCGCCTGCCTGGCCAGTTGCGCCATCAACCCGGTGAGCGGCAGCCCCGATCTGGTGCTCATGAGCGAGGCGCAGGAGATGCGCCTGGGCGCGCAGGCCAATCAACAAACCTTGAAGGAATATGCGCTCTACGACATCAACGGCCTGCAAGCCTATGTCGAGGCCATTGGTCAGAAACTCGCCAAAGCGAGCCATCGCCCCGGACTCTCCTACCGATTCACGGTAGTTGATAGCCCCGATATCAACGCCTTTGCCCTGCCTGGGGGCTACATTTACATCACACGCGGCATTCTTGCTTACTTGAATTCCGAGGCGGAACTGGCCGCGGTATTGGGCCACGAGATCGGCCATGTCACCGCGCGTCACAGTGTGCGCCAGATGAGCGCCGCACAAGGCGCCGATATCGCGCTGACCATTGCCTCTATTTTCAGCCCCACGTTACGCAATCAAGGGGTGCAACAAATCACCAATGTGCTGGGTAGCGCACTGCTCTCAGGCTATGGACGCGACCACGAATTGGAGGCCGATCGCCTGGGCGCTGAATATCTGGCGCGCACCGGTTACGACCCGCAAGCCATGATCCGTGTGGTGGGGGTGCTAAAGAATCAGGAACTCTTCGATGCCGAAATCGCCAAACAGGAAGGGCGCGAACCCAGGCGCTACCACGGTTTGTTCGCTAGCCACCCGGATAACGATGATCGTTTTCGCGAAGTGGTCAATGCGGCAAAGAAATTACAGGTAAGCGGCGGCGCCGACGACCGAGAAGGATTCCTGCGCAAAAAAGAAGGCATGGTGTTCGGTGACAACGCCCATGAAGGACTCTTGCGTGGCGGCGTTTTTTATCATCCCGTGCTGGGATTCGCGTTTCGCCCCCCCGAAGGTTGGAAGTTCAACAACCTACCAGATCGCCTAGTTATTCAAGCACCTGGCGACGAGGCGAGATTGACATTTGCCAATGCCAAGCGCGGCAACGAGGCGCCCGCCGATATGTTGCGGCGCTTACTCAAACGCAATCCGCGCGATATCGACATCTCTGCTATCAACGGCTTACAGGCGGCCTCGACCTCCGATGCGGGCGGCTTCACCGCCGTCATTTTCTTTAAGGAGGCCAGTTACGTATTCAGCGGGGCGTTTCGCAACGATCAGAGTTATCGCAAATTTCTGGAACCCATCAGGGCTGGCGTGCGAACCTTCCACGCCATCACCGAGAATGAAAAAAGTATCGCTAAACCTCTGACCATTCGCCTCAGCAAAGCCGCAGAGGAAACTCGCTTCGCCATCTTGGCGAAAAATTCCCCGTTAGGCCGGAGCGCCGAAAGTTACCTGCGCTTACTGAACAACCAATACCCCGCCGGGGAACCCAAGCCGGGTCAATTAATAAAAATCGTCGAATAAATACCGCGCAACCGGGAATCTTACTGAGTGAACATTGCATCGCCATCGCCATCGTCATCGCCGAAGCTGGCATCGCTGCCCACGCTCAAATTGCCGCCAAGCACCATGTTTGTCGGCTTGCTTGCGCTGGCATACGCCCTGCCCGGCTTGTTTGGCCATGCGCCATGGAAATCCGAGGATGCCATCGGCGTAGGCATCGTCCACCAGATGCTCGCGCATGGCCAATGGCTGATACCGCATTTGGCCGGCGAAGCCTATCTGGAGGACGGTCCACTGTATTACTGGTTCGCCGCGCTATTGGCGAAACTATTTTCATTCGCCCTGGATATCGATGATGGCGCGCGCTTGGCTAGCGGCATTGCGGTATTCGCCACCTGGTTCTTCCTGCGCGACGCGGCGCGTGAATTGCACGGCCGTGCGCAAGCCGACGGCGCCATGTTGGTGCTGTTGGGTTGCCTGGGATTGGTGGTGCATGCGCACGAAACTTTGGCCGAGCTTGGTTTGTTGGCGGGTCTCGCCCTCTCCTGGCACGGCTTGGCCCTGGCGCCGCGCAAACCGGGCAAAGGAGGAATTGCTCTAGGCCTGGGCATGTTGATTGCCTTTATGTGCAAGGGATTCTCCGGTGTCTTCGCGCCGGTGTTGACTGCGATGGCGCTGGCCGCGCTATCGGCGCACTGGCGAACCCGCTCCTTTGCATTGTCGAACGCGCGTGCGCTCGCGGTGTTCATCGTTCCGCTGGGGATCTGGTTGTTTCTCGCCGGTCCGCAAGGCAACAATTGGCTTCTAGCCCAATGGAATGCTTATGGCCTGCCAAGCATTGCCGGCGTCACCTTTTATTTTAAAACATTAAGCTGGGCCGCCTGGCCCGCGTGGCCGGTCGCCTTATGGATGCTTTGGGATCGGCGCGTATTGATCACCACACCGGCGTTGCTGTTGCCCGCTTTGGGTCTGGTGTTCACTCTTTTGGTGCTGCTTACGCAAGCAGAAATTCGCGAAATTCACGCGCTGCCGACGTTGTTGCCGCTCGCCTTGCTTGCCGGCGCCGGCGTCGAGCGTTTGCGGCGTGGCGCGGCCCAGGCGTTGGCGTGGTTTGGCGCGCTGTGTTTCAGCTTTTTTGGCGCGTTAGTGTGGCTCGGGTGGTTCGCCATGCTCACCGGCACGCCGGCGCAGATCGCGCGCAATTTCGCCAAGCTCGAACCTGGTCACGTATTGATATTCGAGTGGTTGCCATTTTTGGTCGCTTTGTTTTTAAGTTTGGCTTGGTTATATGTCTTATTCCGGAGCGAACGTTCGCCCTATCGTTGCGTGCTCTATTGGGCGAGTGGCGCAACCCTCGTCTGGGGACTGGTGATGACGCTATGGATATCCTGGATCGATTACGGCAAGAGCTATCAGGGCGTGGCGCGGACTCTATCGCAGGCAGTGGCTAAATATGCGCCACCCGGCAACCCCTGTATTCAAAGCTACAGCCTAGGAGAATCGCAACGCGCGGTGCTCGATTACCATGCGGAAATCGTGACCTTAAGAATGCCATTGGATACAACCGCCAAATCGAGCCAGCCGCGCTGTGGTCTGCTGTTGGTGCAGACCCACCCCGATGACGAGGATCGCGAATGGGCGTCGCAATGGCGGCGCGTATGGGAAGGCAGCCGTCCGCGCGACCGGGAGCGCTATCGGCTCTACGTGCGCGCCACAAGCGCGATCAAACGATGAGCCTGGTATCGCAATCGTCAGCATGGCAGGCGTTGGCGGCACATGCCAATAAACTGGGCAAACTTCGTATCCTCGATTTGTTCGCCGCCGATCCACATCGCCAAACCAATTTTTCCTTGGAGCTCGACGGCCTTTATCTGGATTTTTCCAAACAAGCCGCAACACCACAAACCCTTGCGTTGCTTCTAGGGCTAGCAAGGCAAACCGAGGTGGAGACTTGGCGGGAGCGCATGTTCTCAGGCGAAGCAATTAATACCTCGGAGAATCGAGCCGTCTTACACATGGCATTGCGCGCGGATTTGGATGCGGCGGCATTCGATACCGCCGCGTTCAATGCGCAGACGCGCAACGCGCCTTCCCCGATGCACGAGCGAGCCAGGCAA
Organism: Burkholderiales bacterium; assembly: GCA_046153355.1. Lineage (GTDB taxonomy): Bacteria > Pseudomonadota > Gammaproteobacteria > Burkholderiales > SG8-39 > 2-02-FULL-62-17. The sequence goes on along the minus strand of JBJXEY010000244.1, from coordinate 263 downwards.
ATTCGCGACTGTCAGGCGCGCATGGGCGCATTCGTGCATCGCGCACGCGCGGGTGAACTGCGCGGCACCTCGAACCAATCCATCACCGATATCGTCAACCTTGGCATTGGTGGGTCGGACCTCGGCCCGCGCTTGGTTAGTGAAGCGTTAGCCAAACCTGTCACTGGCAAGCCCCGGGTTCACTATGTCGCCAATATCGATCCAGCGGAGCTCGATGAAGTTCTGTGCAACATCGACCCTAAAAACACCTTGTTCATCATTGC
>JBJXEY010000561.1:0-5086 GCA_046153355.1 Burkholderiales bacterium | reverse complement strand
CGGACTTGACTCGACGAACCGCGCCTTGTTCGTGCAAATAATGCAAGTGCGCCATCGCTTCGCCCATGGCGAAGAGTATCTGATGATTATCCAGTTTTCGCCGAAACAGAACGCCTAATACGTCTGCGGCCGATTTTGGCGATTCGCAAGCCTCCAGCAATTCGTCCAACCTTAAACGATGGTGTTCCTGCAATTGCGCGATGCGCTCCCGCATCCCCACAAAAGGCAGTCCGTGCGATGGCAACACCAGGGTTTGTGCCGGAAGCTCTGCATATCGCGACAAGGACTCTAAAAATAATCGCAGTGGATCGGCCTCGGGTTGCGGCGCTGGAACACTGCTATTGGTGGATATCCTAGGTAAAACCATGTCGCCAGAAATCAGCACACCAAGCGCTTCGCAGTAAAGCGCCGCATGTTCGGGAGCATGGCCATAACCCATGATGACGTGCCATGAGTTCGTGCCTATACGGATCTGATCTCCTTCGCTAATCCTACGGTAGCTCAAAGGAAAATCGGGAACGCTGCGCTTGAAATGTTCGCGGCCATTGAGAATTCCGGCTTCGAAGGATTCATCCAGCCCATTGGAACGATACATCGCTGCCAGTTGTTCGCGAGCGTGTCCGGCGGTTCCATTGATCAAGGCATGAGCGGAAAGATATTCGCCTTGCGGCATCCAAAGTGGCGCAGCGAAATGCCGTGTCAACCAGCCGGCATTGCCTATGTGATCTGGATGATGATGCGTGGCGATAACCCTGGAAACCCTAGATAAAGGACGCAACGAGTCGAAAATCTGTCGCCATAACACGCGGGTTGCGTCGTTACCTATGCCGCAATCGATAATCACCCATTCATCACCATCTTCAAGCAGCCACAAGTTGATGTGATCCAACGCGAACGGCAATGGCATGCGTAGCCAAAATATCCCTGGCGCCACCTGTGAGCGGGTGCCCGGCAATGGAAGATCGGGAAAAGGATACTGAAGCAGGGATTCGGGGTTCATGATCTTCTGGAGTTGCCCCGAAAATCGGCGGTAGAATTCGGGCACCGTTAATCGACGGATTTTCCCAGATAAGCCGGCTTCCCGCCAATCCATACAGGCATTGTTGCGCTCATGGCGATTCCCCTAAAGATCTATTTCGATCTATCCTCACGGCAACGACTCGATCAAAATGCGCTGCTCGCGGTATTCGGCGGTTTCTGGCTTTGATAGTTAAGTCACTGTGCGTATTTTGCGGTTCAAGCCCTGGCGCCCAGCCCGCTTATTTACAAGCCGCGTCGGATTTGGGCACATTACTTGCGCAAAACAATATCCAATTGGTCTACGGTGGCGGCAACTTGGGTCTAATGGGCAAGGTTGCAGATAGTTGCATGGCCGCCGGCGGCGAAGTGATCGGAATTATTCCCAAACATCTCCTTGATCGTGAGCATGGTCATCGCCACATATCCCGCCTGGAGGTGGTCTCGTCAATGCATGAGCGCAAGGCAAGGATGGCGGAGCTTGCCAATGGGTTTGTCGCACTTCCGGGCGGCATTGGAACGCTTGAAGAGCTGTTCGAAGTTCTTACTTGGGCGCAACTGGGCATTCACGGCAAACCGGTCGCCTTAATCAACGTCGCCAACTATTTCGACCCCTTGCTCGCGCTACTCGATCACGCGGTTGCCGAAGGTTTTTTCGCCTCACGACATCGGCGTTTGTTGATTTCGGCCGATCGTCCTCAAGAAGTTCTTCAGTTTCTTGGCGACCTGAAGTCCGATCCAATACCGCCTTCATCGTTATTGGAGATTTAGTTATGCGCACTCAAGCCATCAAGGTTTCACTGGCATCGGCAGTGGCAGTCATCTGGCTCAGCCGTCCGGACTCACAAAACGCGTTGGACTTCGCCATGGTCAACAGTCTCGAAGCGACGCTTCGCGAACTTCAAGCGGACAACTCGATTCGAGCGATTGTTTTGGCGGGTGAAGGCGAGGTATTTTCTACCGGCATTGACGCGCATTTATTGCATCAGATGTCCAAGGCAAGCAAGGCGGCGTTAGATAAGCATATTTTGGCCACTATGCAATTGTTTAGGACGCTTGACGAAATCGGCAAACCCACACTTGCCCGGGTGCATGGCGCGGCGCGATCAGTCGCGTTAGGGGTTATTGCGGCATGCGATATCGCGGTCGCGGCAATTGACGCTGAGTTTTCCATTGACGAGACTCGATTGGGCTTTATTAGCGCGGGGATGCTGCCCTATTTAGTGCGCGCCATGGGCGCGAGATACGCCCGTCGCTATCTTCTATCTGGCGAAAGTTTCACCGCAGCGGATGCCTATCGAATTGGCTTGGTACACGAACTTGCGCCACCTCAAGAATTGGACGCGAGAATCAACGAAATTCTGGGCCAACTTTTATTGGCCGCGCCCAAGGCGGCATCCATGACCAAAAAAGTGATTGCCGAATTGGCGCTTAGCCCGACCACCAATGCAAAAAATTCGATCCTTGCCCAACGTACCGCGAGTCTTATGGGTGCCAATGAAGCGAAAGCGGGTGTCGAAGCGTTTCTGAAGGAAAACGCACCATCATGGGCAATCCAATCTGGTAGAAAGCCTTCCAGGAGGACCAGGGGAAACTAACGGGTTACGACGCACTCGGCTTGGATGGGATAAGGATCTTTATCCACGGGTGACGCGTATCCAGTACAGCGCAACAACCCACCATGCTTAGGCAGTGTGTGGGTAAATTGATTTTCGGCGCGGCCTGAATCTAGGAACGTAACGCCCGCCAGCGAAGATTGCGACCACCCGACTGCATGACTTGCCCAAGAATTCGTCCGCTTTGCACATGACCGTTGAACAAAATAGTCTGGCTGCCAAACTGAATACGGAAACTGACAAAGTCGCCCGTGAGGCTAGCGCGTTCAAGGGGCAATTTTTTTCCCGCAACCATGGCGTGTCCAGAAATCCTTTGAAAGTGTTGATCGAACCTTAGTTCCATATCGGTCCAACCATTATCAGTGGGAACTTGAGTGCGCCACTGGCCCGCGACTTTCGCCGGGACCACCCACAAAAAGATCCAACTCGCCTTCTCCAGACCCACAGGTTTGTCCGGGACCGGAATTTTCACCTTGGCATCAGCCTCCCAATCGCCCATATGCCAGTCATGAGAAACGATACGCGTTCCGGGCTTCAACGCAAAGAGCCGCGGGCGCAATGCAAGGTTGTACTCCTCGAGCAAATACATGGTGATGACCGTCGCAGATCCCAATTCCGTCTTAAACAAATCCTGCTGTATAAATTTGATTCGATCCTCCACACCCTCCTTGCGGGCGTTTTCTGTGGCGAACGCAACCAGTCGCGGATCGTAGTCAACACCAAACCCTCGCGCGCCGTATTCCTTGGCCGCCGTTATCACAATGCGACCATCGCCCGAGCCAAGGTCTATTAGAAAGTCGGTTGCCCTAACCCCAGCCATTTTAAGCATCGTGTCCACCACCACGATGGGCGATCGAACGAACGGTGTTTCCTCGGTAATTTTCGGACGCTCTTGCTCTTGCGGCTGGCCCATCGCTGGGCCGGCAATCCACACAAGGACTAACAGTACTAGGTGATCTCGCCACCGCCACGAACTAATGGTGTCCAGCGCAATCGCCATACGTAAAGGATTCATAGTGAAGTCCGTCCCATGTTCGCGAAAAAAGAATAGTAGGTGAATCCATCTCAACCACCGAAGTAGACCAATAGATGATCACCTCGGTGAACGAAAAGTGTCGACCACTAAGACCATCGACGTTGCTAACAGATTGGATTGGATGATCGCCACGCAAATGCAAATAGATGCCGCGCGCGCCACACCTTCTTGAACTCGACACAACGTATTCCATGAAAATGTTTTATCAACCTCTTGCATCTGGTGTACTGATAGTGGTCTAATTGCGCCCATTATCTTTTCGGTGTGCAAAATTTTTTGCAAACATCACTGAATAAAAGCGCCAAGAACTATTTCGGTGCGACGCAAAGTTTCAAATTGACGACGCGGCAGTCCGCATCGGTAGCGTCGGTCCCTCTAAGCAAGACCTCTCCTACAATAATTTATTCGTCGCTTCTCATTGATCGGAGTTGCGGCGCAAAGAATTCATTTCGTCGTAGTGCATCACGACGATTGAATAGCTCGCGCTTGTTTAGGCGAGTTGGGTATGTTGTATCCATTAACTCCTAAAGGAGATTGCCATGGCAACGAAGAAAAAAGCCAAGAAAAAACCAGCCAAGAAGAAGTAGTCTTTGCCACGAAATCCCGCAAATAAAGCGGCCAAGAAGAAATCCGTCAAATTGAAGGCGGTTAAGAAGAAGCCCTAAAAAAATCGGCTTGGTAACCGGTCGAGATTGCGAAGTTTGCAATCACGGTCGATTCCAAGCCGAGGTGGGTACGAATAGTCTGCGGGCAACTCAAGGCGCACGCTAAGGGTTGATTCGCAGACATTCGTTTTCGTCGAGATTGCCACTTGACGAAGACTACGCAAATAGCATGCGTCACCCCCCCCATATCCTGTCAAGATTATTTTTTAATGCCTTGTTTTTATTAAGATTTTTCGCTCTATTCGATTGTCGAATTGGGCGGCTAAAGACATTGCTTTTTGGCCTCCAGAGTGCTGCGTAAAGAGGCCTTTGCAAGCTCATCGTTACACCACATCGAACTCGCTATTAATCCGCATTCTGCGGAGAAATTTACGACAATGGCCGTGCTACCTGATCCCGGTACGCGGCGCGTTCCAGCAACCTATCGTAGTAGGCGCGCACCTGCGGCAATTCGGGTCTATCGATAGGTAAGGCATACCAGCGATGCACCCAGGCTCCGACGACGATGTCGCCCATGCCCAAATTTTGGCCACCGAGATACGGCGTTTTCGCCAGCCCCCATTCCAACACCGCCATGGTCCGATTGGTGGCAACGGTGTTTTCCGTAATAGCAGCAAGATTTCTTTTTTCGGCGGCAACCCGAACCAGATTCCAAAATACCGGCGTGATAACCGGTTGAACCTGAGCTGTCGCCCAATCCATCCATCGTTCCGCATTCGCGCGGACCTGCAAGTCAGGTGGATATAACACCC
>JBJXEY010000243.1:0-3826 GCA_046153355.1 Burkholderiales bacterium | reverse complement strand
GTGGTCCCCGGGCTTCTCACTGCCTGGTGGATCAATCGGGTGGTTGTCCACAATCAGTTCGGGGGTGGTAATGATGCGCGCTACCGTTCATGAATCCGTAGAAGCGCTCGAATCCTCGCCCCAATGGCCATTGGTCGAACGGGCCCGCCGCGCTGGCTTCTTCGGTAGGCGCCACGTGCCATTTGCCTACGGCGAAAGTGCCGTAGCCGTGATCGCGCAGCATTTCGGCAATCGTTGCAGCCTTGAGGCTGATAGCACCACGCCCACTCGGCCAGCCCATATCGAAGTTGGCCAGGTAACGCATGCCCACCGCGTGATGGTTTCGCCCGGTCAAAAGGCAGGCGCGGGTGCACGAACATAGTGTGGTGGTGTGGAAGTTTGCGTAGCGCAGACCGCGCCCGGCCAATGCATCCATGTGGGGTGTGCGTATCTCCGAGCCGTAGCATCCCAAGTCCGAATAACCGACGTCGTCCAACACCACATAGAGCACGTTGGGCGAACCAGGCTTCGCAGCGGGCCGCGGCTCAAACCAAGGCTGCGATTCTTCGTGCGTGCGGCCGACGTGGCCTTTGGTAGCTGTTGTCGCGACTGTCATTTGAAACTTTCAAAGTTGACCCGTGCAGCAGGCATGCTGATGACTTACTTATTGCTTTGCACTCCTGGATTTCATGGCGTAACGAGGCGAATGACTCGTTACTCGCGGATCGAGGGGCCGATCTTGGTCAGGATCGGCCGCAGCCGTGCCGCGTTCTGCTTGATGAATTCAGCGAACTGCGCACTTGTCTGAGTGACCACGAATTGCCCCTGATCCTGGATTCGATCGCGCACTTGAGGCGCGCGCAGCGCCTCGTTTATCACCGCATTGAGCCTGGCCACGATGTCGGCCGGGGTTCCCTTGGGCGCATGAAAACCGGTCCAGCTGACAATGACGAAGTCGGACGCACCCTGTTCGACAAAAGTGGGGGCCTGCGGAAACTGCGGGTAACGCTTGTCTGAGGCTACGCCAATCACCTTTAGCTTTCCGTCCTTGATGTGCGGTTGCGCCGCGGACACCGACGTCCAGCCCAGCGAAATCTGACCACCGAGCATTTCGGTCAGTAGCGGCACTTCTCCCTTGTAATGGACTGCGTTGAGCTTGATGCTGGTTTCGCTCTCCAGCCAGGCACCCGCCACGTGTGGCAGGCTACCCGGCCCCCAGGTCCCGTAGGCGAGTTCGCCCGGTTTAGCCTTGGCCCGAGCGACGAATTCCTTGAGGTTGCTGACGGGAAAATCCGCGCGTGCGACAAAAAGAGGAGAGGCGACTGAGATGCTGGCAACAGGAACGAAATCAGCCTCGACGAACGAGGACGTCGGATTCAACACCGGTGTCAGCGACATCATCGCCACATTACTGTGCACCAGTGTGTAGCCATCCGCGGGGCCTGCCTTGACCGCGTTGGCCGCGATAATGCCTCCCGCGCCGGGCCTGTTTTCTACAATGAGAGGTTGACCGGTGATATCCCGGAATTTATCGGCAATCCATCGCGCCTGAGAGTCCGAGCCGCCGCCTGGAGGGAACATCAACAGGACCTTGACCGGGCGCGACGGGAACGATTGAGCCAGCGCGCTTGAAAGCGCGACAAGCCCCAAAGTGGCGAGACCAACCGACATCAACGCGCGCGACGCATTCCGGCGGCCGATTACATGGCTGATCCTGCTCTGGGTTGACATAGAAGTTCCTTTTAACATGGGTAGGGATGCAAAGGCTTTGAAATATTCTTTGATATATTAATAACATTTTTTGTTATTAATATTACATATCTGGATTCAAAGATCAATTTTTTCCACGTCGGCGAGATGCCGAAGTTGGCCTTATCAACTGCAACGCGAAGGCTCGGTTCGCCCTCTTGGTCAACGGCGTCGATATCGATCATTCGCGCGGACAGCGCGGCGCGGAGTATTTAGTTTCAATGATGCTTTGCCACCTAAGGGCAAGGGCTACTGTGGCTCCAGCTTCGCCGCCTTCGCCACACGCGCCGCAGTGTTGCGATCAGCCTTAAGGAACGCGGCATAGTCTTCCGGCGTGCCGCCGGCGGGATCTAGCCCCAGCGATGTGACGAATTTTTCTAAAAACGCGGGATCGGCCATCAGCTTATTAACCTCGGCATTCCAACGATCGACCACAGGGCGCGGCGTGGCCGAGGGAAACAACACGCCAAACGAGCCGCGCAGAAAATCCAGGTCGTAACCTTGTTCCGCGAACGTGGCCACATCGGGCAGGATGGCAAAACGCTTGGGGCCCACCGCGCCGATGGGTTTTACCTTGCCCGCTTTGATAAGCGGCAACATCACACGGGGATTATTTTGCGTGAGCTGCGATTCGCCAGACATCACCGCTGTCACGGCTGCCGCTGGCGCCTTGTAGGGCACTTGGTTAAAGACAATGCCGGTACCCGATTCGAGCAGCGCCACCGTGAGGTGCGCGAAGCTGCCGCTGCCCCAGGTAGCCCAGTTAATTGCGCCAGGTTTGGCTTTCACCATCTCCACCAACTCGCGCACCGAGTTGGCCGGCAGGCTGGGATGGGCGATGATCAAGCCACCAACGAAGCCTACATTGATCGCAGGCGCGAAATCGCGCACCGGATCGTAGGGCAGCTTGGCGTACTGGTAGGGGTTCATGGAGAGATAACTATTGGACAGCACGCAGGTGGTGTGCCCATCGGGGGCGCCCTTGGCGCAGGCGTCGGTGCCCAACACGCCGTTCGATCCGGCGCGGTTCTCCACCACCACGGGCTGCCCCAGCACCGGCGCGATGCCTTGCGCGATGCCGCGGCCGATGATGTCGGAGAGGCCACCGGGCCCGCCGGCCTCGAACATCCGTATCGGTTTGGAGGGGTAACTCTGGGCTGAGGCGCCCATCGCCATAAAGCATGATGTGAGAATCGTCATTGCCACGCCGCAGGAACGAAAAATCATTGTTTATCTCCAGCGAAAATTATCGAGTTTCGATGAGGGCGCAACCATAATGCAATCTCGGTTCGGTCGCTCGTCGTTGCCCGATGCGTTCAAGTTGAATGGCCGCAGCACGAAATATCATGGGCCATCGGCGTGACGATTGCGTGCAGCGCGACTTTTTAACTGGCAAAATCCATCAATTAGATTTCGGAGATTTTCATGCGCCTTGGAATGTTCATGATGCCGGTTCACCCGCTGGACCGCAGCCTTGCCGTTACGTTGCAGGAGGACCGCGAAGCCTTCATTCTGGCCGACAAACTCGGCTTTAGTTCCGCCTTCGTGGGAGAACACTTGGCTGATGCGGCGGAGACGGTCACCAACAGCATGATGTTCCTGGCGAGCGTGGCCTCAGAAACAACGCAACTCAAGCTGGGTACCGGGACCACCACGCTATCGCATATCCATCCAGTACAGGTAGCGGCACATGCGGCGATGGTCGATCACATGTCCCGTGGCCGCCTGGTGCTGGGCATCAGCGTGGGCACACCCTTCGATGCCGAGGCCCTGGGCCTGCTCGACTCGCCGCGTGACAAGATCTTTGCCGAAGCCATCAACGTGATTCTGGAGATCTGGAAGAGTAAACCACCGTACAACATCGACCTTCCCGACAACCGCTTCAAGGTTGCCACCCCGCGTACCTATTGGCCGGAGGTCGGCACCGGCATCATCATGCAGCCCTATCAAAAACCACGGCCGGAAATTGTTGGCACCGTGGTGGCGCCGTTTTCTAAAGGTGTGATCGCGATGGGACAGCGCGATTTTCATCCCTTGTCGGCGAACTTCCTGTTGGACAAGTGGCTACCCTCGCACTGGGCGAATTATTCCGAGGGCA
>JBJXEY010000560.1:0-3343 GCA_046153355.1 Burkholderiales bacterium | reverse complement strand
TTTGATGGCGGCGAGGCCCACTTGGCGCGCGATTTCTTGTCGCTCGGCTTCCGGGTAATCCAGGGCCAGATTGAATTCGTTGAGCCGCGTGAGGGCTTCAAGCTTGGCCTGTTCGATGAGGTCAAAGAGTTTGACCACGCCGCCGCTCCTCGTGCGGAAGGGTTTGCCGTCCGGTCCGTTGACCGTGCCGAAGCCCACATGCTCCAACTCCGCGCGGCCGTTGAGCGCGGCTTTCTTCGCGCCGCGGAAGACTTTTTCGAAATGGTCGTGCTGGGGCTGTCCCACCACATACAGGATCAGGTTCGGATTGGCTGTTTTCACCCGGTCGATGATGGTGGCGAGGTCGGTTGTCTCATAGAGTGCTGCGCCGTCTGATTTTTGCACGATCAGCGGCGGGAGTTCTTTTTTGTCCGTGGGTTCGGCGATGTGCACCACGAGCGCGCCTTCGCTTTCCACCGCGAGGCCTCGTTTCTGCAGGTCTGCGACCATGGGGGCGACGAGCTTGTCGACGTCGCTTTCGCCCTTCCACCAATCGAACTCGACGCCGAGCGCGCCGAATTCGCGGCGCACGCCTTCGAAGGAAACGCCGCGGAAATGTTCCCAGAGCGCGCGGTAGCCGGGGCGGCCCGATTGAAGCTCGGCCGTTGCCTTGCGCGCTTCATCCAGGCGTTCCGGGGACGCTTTGCACGCCGCGGAGGCGCGCGGGTAAAGCAGTTCCAGATCATCCATCGTCACGGGCGAGGCGTTGGGATACGGGCCTTTGAAGTTTTCGTCGAAATAAGGCAAGTCCGGTTTTTCGCGTTTCAACTCCGTGATCAATTGACCCATTTGCAGGCCCCAATCGCCGAAATGGACGTCGCCGATCACATGGTCGCCCATGAAGCGGAACGTGCGGGCGAGCGCGTCGCCGATGATCAGCGAGCGCAGATGGCCCACATGCATCGTCTTTGCGATATTCGGGCCGCCGTAATCGATGATGATGGTTTTGGGGTTCTCACGTTTGGGCACGCCTGCGCGCGGGTCGGCTTTGACCGTGTTGAATTGGGTGGCGAGGGCTGCATCCGTCAGCGTGATGTTGATGAAGCCGGGGCCCGCGATCTCGAGTTTTTCAATGCGCGGGTCGGCTTTCAGGCGGGCGACGATCTTTTCGGCGATCGCGCGCGGGTTGGCTTTGGCGGCTTTCGCGGCCGCGAGCGCGCCGTTACATTGAAACTGCGCGAGGTCGGGACGGTCGGAGGTTGTGACCGTGCCGCTTGCGGGGTCTAGCCCTTCGGCTTCGAAGGCTGCGGCTGCAAGTTTTGTCAGAATCTGAGTGAATGTCGCCATGATGGGCGCGGGTTTAGCGGGGAAAAGCGCGCCAGACAAGGCGACGCTTCGGGCACCCGCTCACCCCGGCCAATAGATGTATTCGTCGTCTTTGGTGGCCGGTTCTTCGAGCGTCTTGTCGATCATGATCGGCATTTCGCCGACTGCTGGAAACAGCGGTTCGCGCTGCGTCTTATTGTGCGCGTCGATCATGGCTTTGAGCTCGGCCACCCTCTCCGGCATTTCGCTCGCCAGATTTTTCTGCTCCGTCGGGTCATCGTTCAGATTGAAGAGCCAGACTTTGTTGGGCCGGTCGGCGATCTGCAGTTTGAAGCCTGCAGACTGGACGGCTTGATAGTGGCCGTCGCGCCAGAAGATTGTTCGCGGAGGTATCGTCGCGTCTTTTTCCAACAGAGGTAACAGATTGACGCCGTCGATGGTGCGATCTACGGGCAATGGCGCGCCGGCCGCGGCGAGTGCCGTCGGCAACAAGTCGAGGTGAGAGGCCATCGCGGGGCTCTCGGTCCCCGGTGCGATCTTTGCCGGCCATTTGATGAACATCGGCACGCGAATGCCGCCCTCAAAGAAGGTGAGCTTCCAGCCGCGATAAGGTTTGTTGATGTCTTTGAGGCCGATATAGCCGGGCCCGCCATTGTCGCTTGAGAAGATGACGATGGTGTTTTCTTCGAGGCCGTTTGCTTTGAGTTCGGCGAGCACGCGGCCAACGCTGCGGTCGAGTGCGCGCAGCATCGCCGCGTAGACGCGCATGCGGTGATCCTTGATTTCACTCAACGCGTCGTAATCGGCCTTTGAAGCCTGCAGTGGCGTGTGCACACCCCAATGCGCGAGATAGAGCAAGAACGGACGGTTGCGGTTTGCCTTGATCGCCTTGACGGCTTCATCGGTGTAGAAGTCGGTCAGGTAGCCTTTCGGCGCGAACCAATCGCTCGCGTTGTATGACGTCGCATATTGCATGCGGGCCCAGAGGACTTGATCGATCGGATCGAACGGCAATTTCGCGTTGACGGTATTGGGATCGTCCTCCGGCAGATAGAGGCCGCTCTCCATCATCACGCTTTCATCGAAGCCTTGCGCGTTGGGCAGGAATTCTTTCGTATTGCCCAGATGCCATTTGCCGATATGCATGGTGTGATAGTCTTGGCCCTTCAGAGCTTCGGCGATGGTGAGTTCGGTCGCGGGCAGACCTTGCTGTGCGTAAGGTAACTGTGCGCCTTGTGCGGCTTCATAGATCAGCATCTCACGCGGGCGTGTGCCGTCATTGAAGAACAACGGCAGAATGCGGGACATGCCGGCCGGTGTGGGTGTAAACTCAAAACCCGTGCGCGTGCCATAGCGACCGGTCATCAGCGCCGCGCGTGACGGCGCGCAGGCGGCCGTGCCTGAATAGGCCTTTGTGAAGGCAGCGCCTTGCTTGGCGATGGAATCGATATGGGGCGTGGGCACCAAGCCATCGGCCACGCCGCCGCCGAAGTAAGAGATATCGTTGATGCCCAGATCATCGGCGAGGATGACCACGATGTTGGGCGGGCGCTCGGTTGCGGGCGTTGCGGCTTCGGCTGGGCCTTGCTGCCAGGCGATCTCGCGGTTCGGGGCCACGATCTTGGCGTCGCGCGCCATTGTGGCGACATAATAAAGGATCAATTGCTTGCGGAAGAGATAGGCGGTGCCGGCTACGCTGGCAAAAATCACGAGCGCAATGATGAGAATAGATTTCCAACGCATGCGGGCAGCCTTTCTTGAAGCAGCGAGATCAGCCGATGGGCGGCGCGCCATCCATGAGCACCGTTTCGATGTTGAGCTGGCCTTTCAAGCCAGCTGTGCGGTGGACAGCGATTGCGCGCCATTCCTTCGAGGTCGACATTTCCACCATCGCGCGGCGGTTCGGGTACATGGCGATGGCGACTTCGTCCCACAATTCCTCGACCTGGCCGAGGGTGAGATGCGTCACGTCGGCGGCGAAGATCGCGCGGCCGCCGAATTTGGGCAGCAGCGCCGTCACGGCGCGGCCATAGATCAT
>JBJXEY010000559.1:0-17294 GCA_046153355.1 Burkholderiales bacterium | reverse complement strand
CATGAAATCGCGCCTGGTTGAAAATGGTATCGACGTTCTTGGCCCCACAGATCACTTCATCGGCAATTCGATTTATTTCTTCGATCCGAATGGTTATCGCATGGAATTCACGGCGCGCAAAGAAACCGTCGAATATATGCAAAGCAAAGAGCAGGCGGCACATGATGAGCTGGCAGCCTGGCAGAAAAAGAAATCCACGCATTACAACAAGGTCGCCACCGCATGAAGCTTGTCTCGTTTTCGGTGCCAACACCGGTTGGTGCCATGAACCGCCTGGGGGCATTGCTCGATGGCGATGACAATCCCCTGGATTGCTTATCCCGGCGCCAAATCCTGAACAGCTAAACGTAAACAACATGTAGCGCATTTGCCGATAGCGTGTCGATCGCCCTAAGGATTTACCAGATGGCCGCCAAGCAAGAAATCATCACCCTCGAAGAGCATTATTGGGATAAAGAAACTGCCTCGCATTTCGGCGACGGTGTGGGTTTCGCGCCGCGCGTCCTGGATCGGCTCTACGACTATTCGGCGTTGCGTGTTCGCGAGATGGATGAGGCGGGCATCGATATTCAAGTGCTCTCGCATGGATCGCCCTCGACACAGCGCGGCGACGCGCAGACAATGGTGAGTGTGGCGCGCGGCGCCAACGACAGACTCGCGCAAATCGTCAAGGCACACCCAACGCGTTTTGCGGCATTCGCCCAGATTCCCACCCCGGATCCGGAGGCTGCTGCCGACGAACTGGAGCGGTGCGTCGACAAACTCGGATTCGTAGGCGCCATGGTGCACGGGCCGACCAATGGCCTGTTTCTCGACGACAAGCGTTTCTGGCCGATTTTCGAACGTGCTGAAAAGCTCGACGTGCCGATCTACATTCATCCTTCGGCGCCTAAAAAAAAGGTCGTCGATGCCTACTACAAAGATTACCTGGGCGAGTTTCCTGGGTTTGCCACAGCGGGTTGGGGTTTTGGGGTCGAGTGCGCGACGCAGGCAATTCGTCTGGTGCTCTCGGGTGTGCTCGACCAATACCCCGGCACCCGGATCATAGTGGGCCACATGGGCGAGGGAATACCCTTCATGTTGTGGCGCATCGACCACGGCCTGCTGCCGCGCGGCGCCCGTGCCGCCTCGTTCTCGTTTCTGGAGAGCTTTACCCGGCATTTCTGGATCACCACCAGCGCCAATTTTTATACCCCGGCGTTGCTGTGTAGCGTACAGACCATGGGCGTGGATCGAATCCTCTTTTCAGTCGACTATCCGTTCATCACCAATAGGGCCGGCGCGGATTGGATACCGACCATTCCCCTGGGAGCCGGCGATATGCAAAAAATTCTCTCTGGCAATGCTCGCAAGCTGCTCAAACTGAAATAGGGCGTCGCAATAAGTTCGTGGCTGGCAGCTTAAGTCGAGGAGATCGACCGGCAAAGTGGCAAAGTCAAACGCTATTCGGGTTTCAACCCCAGCGCATTGAAAAGCTTCCCGACACTTTCGGTTTCACGTTTGAGCTTCTCCAGCATGCCCTCGGGCGTGCTGCCAATGATGTACATACCAAGCTCGACCATCTTGGCGGAAATATCAGGCGCATCCAGCACTTTGCGCGCCTCCGAATTCAGGCGATCGACAACCGGTCGCGGCAAACCATTGGGGCCAAGTAGCCCGAAGATGGCGGGCACTGCCTGATAGTTGGGCACCGATTCGACAACGGCGGGAACCTGCGGAAGATTCTTCGATCGAAAATCCTCCATGAGCGCGAGCACCTTGATCTTTCCCCCGGCCAGATGCGGTCTGATCGGCGTATACGACGAGGTATAAAACTGTATGCGGCCCGAGAGCAGATCGTTGAACACGGTGGTCGCCGCGCCGGCAGCCGTGTAGGGGACATGCAAAATATCGATACCGGTCACGATCTTGAATGACTCCATTAGCAGGTGCGGCGCCGATGAATGGCCGGTGCTGCCGTAGGCAAGTTTGCCGGGATTTTTCTTGGCGTAATCGACCAGCTCCGTCACCGTGTTGAACGGCACTTCGCCATTGGCGACGAGAAACAACGGAAAGCCAATGGTGAGACCAATCGGCGAAAAGTCCTTTAGCACATCGAAGGTCTGGTTCTTATTCACGAAGCGCCCCTGCACCAGGATGTTGGGCGTTGCGTAGAGCAAGGTGTAGCCATCGGGCGTGGCACGCATCACCGGCAGCGCGGCCAGTGATCCGCCTGCGGCACTGCGCGTATCCACCACCACCTGCTGCCCAAGCGCCGCCGACATGCGCGGCGTCATCAACCGGATTGCCACATCACCCGTACTGCCCAACGAGGCGGCACTGATGATCTGCACCGGTTTGGCAGGATATGACTGCGCTGCCACACTGATCGATATAAACGCACTCGCAAGGCCGGTGAGTACCAGCATAAACCTGGTTGAACATAACATTGGCGAATCCTTAATCACGAATGGATTTGATTAAAGCGCGTTCGCCGGCCGAATCATGGTCCGCCACATGTGAGATGCAGAGGTCCGGTCGTTGCCCAAACCTTCGGCAGGCTGTTTGAAATGCCGCCCGACGATGTCCTCGAACTGCTCGAGCTTAACCACCACGTTCGGGTCGAAAGAATAAAGATCATTCACGCAAATCATGCGCGCCGACATGTACCACTTGTGATTGCGCGCGTATTGATAATCTGCCTCGATGTAGGCATCCGGTTTGTAATCGGCGCCAAACATGCGTACATAATTATCCGGATAGGGATAGCCCACTGACTCATCCGGATAAAAGCGCAACGCCTGGTGATAACGAATCGCCCAACTGACCTCTTCATCGACGTAGGGCTCGAGCATTTGCGCGCCCCAGTAGCCGTGGTCGGAGCGAATGAAATTGGCCACCGCGAAATCATGTAAGAGGCAGGCGAGAACCATCTTCTCGGGCAGCCCATTTTTCTGCGCCAGATTCGCGCTTTGTAAAAGATGCGCCTCGCCGCCCGGTGCCATACGGTACTTGAAGAAATCGAGCAACGTCGGCTTCGTGGGCATTTTGGGTAGGCGCGGGTCTTCACCCATTAGCATCTTCTTGCCCGCACCAAAACTATTGGGTTTGTCGTACTCGCCATCAGCCAGGGCCGCCAAGCGGGATTTCCCCACCACGCGATCGCCCAGTTCCTTGATCTGCCGATGTTCGAGTTCGTCAGCGAGTGTAGACATCGTATTGGTTTGAGTCATGGTCGTAGTCCTATTCAACTGAGTTCCTGGAGCTTACTCGGTGGTTGCCGTCCGTGTCATTCGGGCTTGGTGAGGGCGGCCTTGGGATCTCATTCTCCTTTGATACCGCCGCGCTCCACCACCGTCTTCCAACGCACCAACTCTTCCTTAACGAGGCTGGTGAATTGTGCCGGCGTCGAACCCAAGGGCGTCATGCTCATCTCGACTATACGATTACGCGTTGCCGGATCGGCAAGCGCGGCACGCGTTTCGGCCGCGAGGCGCTCGATGATCGGCGCGGGCGTGCCCTTGGGTGCCACAAGGCCCCACCAGTTGCTTGCTGTCAATTCGGGAAAACCGGATTCCGTGGCGGTGGGCACATCGGGGCCGTCGGGTAGACGCTCACGCGACCCCGCGGCGAGCACGCGTAGCCTCCCGGTCTTTACATGCGCGATCGCCGCGCTCAAAGTTGTGGAGATCATTTGCACATCGTTCGCCAGGATGCCCTGCATCATCGGCGGCGTGCCCTTGTAAGCGATGTGAGTCATGTTGGCGCTGGCCAGTTGCGAGAGCAACTCCGACACCAAGTGCGAAGGCGAGCCAACGCCGGGCGAGCCGTAGTTCAGCTTGCCAGGGTTCGCCTTGGCGTAGGCGACGAATTCCTTCAGGGTGCGCGCCTGTATGTTTGCATTGATGAAGGTCACGGGCGCCGATTCGCTGTAGGTGCTGATCATGTCGAACGACCCGAGCGGATCGAAACCCAGATTTTTGAATAAATGCGGGTTGATCGCCAGCACACTGGTGGATGGCATCAAGAGTGTGTAGCCATCGGGCGCGGCGCGGGCCACCTCTTGCGCGGCAATGTTGCCCGCGGCACCGGCGCGCGCTTCGATAACGAAACGCTGCCCCAGTTTCGCCTCGATTGCTGGCGCGATGATACGAAACGAGTTGTCGCCGACGCCGCCCGCGGCGAACGGGTAGATGACGCGAATCGGTTTGGCAGGCCAGTTGCCGGTTGGCGTTGACGATGCGGTCTGCGCCTGCGCAGCCGACGCGGCAATGAACAACAAAACAAAAGCGCTAAATTTCACCATGGGGTTTCTCTCCAAATTTTAGGACAGCCGGATCAATCCAGATCCGGACCGGTATATCGCAGGATAGTCAGCCCGTAGTTCTTGTCGCTGACATAAATGAAACCGCGCGCATCGACCACCACTTCCTCGTACTGCGTCACCAGCTTTCTCGGCAGTTCCGGGCTGCCCAGCCGCTCAGGCGGGTCAACCGGCACAAAGTAGCCGACCTCCACCGGGTAGTGCGGATCGCGAATGTCATAAATACGCAGCCCCGCATTGAAGTAGGCGACATGCAGCAAATTGCCCAGCTTCGCATAACAAGGGTGGTGATGCGGCATGTGCACGTTGTGCGGGCCGAACTTGCCGCCTCTGGCGTAGTAACTCTTGTACGGCGCGCCGTCGGCGGGCGCGGGCACCGGAAAAAACGACAACGCGCGCGGTTTGGCTTCGTCCGCCACGTCAAGCAGCGTAATGAAATTGGCCGAGTCGCGGCCCTCCTCGAAAATCGCTTCGGTGGAACAGACCGCAAGGTTACGCTCGGGAATCGGCAGGTAGGTGTGCACGCCCAACACACTGCCGAAATCACCGATGGCAAAGCGGCTCACCAACCGCGGTTGGGAAATATCCGAGATATCGAGCAGCACGCCGCCTTCGCGGCCATAGGAAAGCCATACGCGATCACCCACCACATAGGGCGGCCCATGCAGCGAAGCGGATGTCGTGCCGCCCTCGCCCGCGGCGAGATTCTGCCCCGGCCACCACCAGCGCGACACTTCCACGGGATGCGATGGATCGGCGATGTCGAGGATCACGTAACAATGGCCCTTGAATCCCGGCAGGTTCGCGGAAAGGTGTACGTAGCGTCCGCCGTCGTAGAAATTGCGGTGGGTGCCGACGCCGCCGGTCCTGTACTGGCCAAGCAACTTGGGCTCGACCGGGTTTGCCACATCCCAGATCATGATGCCTTCTTCCCAGCCCTTGGAGGGGTCGTGGCCCCAGGCTATCGCCCGCGCGTCGTGACCACCGGCGATCTTCTCAAGGCCTGTGATCATCTTCCCTTCGGCCACTTGGATTTGAATCGTCCAAGTGTTTGGCGGCCCGTCTATCCACTTAAGCAACTGGGGTTGATAGGGATCGGTCACATCGAAGATGGTCCAGCCGCAATGCCACAGATGCGTGCAGTACAGATACCAACGGCCTTCGTGGACCTGCATGCCGAATTTGAAAGGCGGGCGCTTCTCGGTCGGGTGGTAAGACACCAGTTCGACGTTTTTGCTCTCCGCAACCGCAATGCTATTGGTCATTGTCATTTGCTATCCACTCTAAACTTATGTGGCGGCCGGTGCGGGCATATAGCGCGAGAGCCAATCCAGCGTGATTTTCTGTAGCGTAGGGTCACCGGACGCAAAATGATCCTTGATGTCGATCAGATGCAGCTCGCAAGGCTCACCCGCCGCCTTGGCAAGGTGCTCGGATTCGGAAGAGGGCACTACGTCGTCGCTGCGCGGATGGATCAACAGTAGCGGGCGCGGCGCAATCTGCCGGACTACCGTCTCGGGTGAGAACTCGAGCATGCTGATGGCCGTCTCGGCGGGGAAATCCATGCTTGCCCCGGGCGGCATACCGGCGCGCAGGTACTGCGGAATCTGCACGATATCGAAGCGATTGATCATCATCGAGCGCCCGGTTTCACGGCGCACGCGCTTGGCTTCATCCAGTCGAGCGAGGAATTTTTCCCAAGCCGCATCGTCCGGGTACTGGTAACGGAAGCGCCGCTCGCCATTACCGATTGACCCGTTGGCGGCGCATACCTTCACGCGCTCGTCCACCGCCGCCGCATGCAACACCACCGAGCCGCCCAGACTCGCGCCGATCAGACCGATCTGTGATTTGTCGATACCAGCCTGCGACTGCAGGAAACCAATCGCCGCGCGCACGTCCTCGACCTCCTCCAGGCAAATGACCCGCCCAGGCTCGCCATCGCTTCCACCGCAACCGCGAAAGTCAAAGCGTAACACCACGTATCCTGCGCGCTCCAGCGTCCGTGCGAGTTCAGGGTGCCCGGCGCCGTTGCTGTTGCCGCCAAAGCCATGGCATAAAACGATACCCGGCCGCGCAACTGCCGGGCCGGCGGGTGTGTGCAACGTGCCGCGAAGCGTGATGCCAGACGAAGTAAAACCGATCTGCTGTTCCATTCTCTTATCCCAGTTATTTGATTAGGAATCTCTATATCCGGCTTCGCGCTGGTGACGTACCGCCACCACCCGAATCAGGTCTTCCGCTGTGGAATGTTCGTACAGTGCGATATAACCGGTGCTGCCGTAGGAAATAACAAGCTCACGCAGGGCGGCACCACGGGCGATGGGCCGCCCTATTTTAGGATGCGCTTCCAGCAGCGATACGGCGCTTTGAATCTTTGCAATGTGAAGCGGAGCACTTGCAGCGTCACGCTCCGCATTGAAAGCGAAAATTCTCTCGAGATCAGAGAGCGCCTCGTCCCCAAATACGATCACGGGGTTCTTCGAGCCTTAGGCCGTGCCGCCTTCGCGCCTCGCGCCAGATCGCGAAGATAGTCGAATACCTCGCCGGCGGGTATCGACTTGCCCGACTTCTTCATTCGGGCAAGCCTGCGATAGGCCTCGGCGTGGAAAGAAGCTTTCGCCTCTTCAATAACGAGTTTCTCCTTGATCGCTTCTAGCATGAACGCGTGGGGGGTCGTATCGCCAGCGCCAGCCTGTTTCTCGACACGCCGCTTTACCTCGTCCGGAATACGCAGGGATACGGTCATCGGGTGCCTCGTGTACTACAAATGAGATACACGATCCTACTGTTCCGGATGGTGATAGTCAATGCGGATTCGACTCGCCGCCTTGTGCGAATTCCTTGATCGCGCAAAGGCGGTTCACGCGTGCGATAACAACTGCAATTCCTTGTATTGTTGCGCCCTCGATCAAGGAGTCCTCCAACATGAAACGCCATTCATCCATTTACACCGTCTTGCTTTGTCTATCGATGCTTGTTGCTGCTTGCGCGGGCGGGCCGCAATCCCAGGGCTGGATCACCCTTTTCGACGGCACCAACCTCGATGGTTGGAGCCGTACTGGCGAAGCAAACTGGAGTCTTGTCGAAGGCGCTGTCACGGCCGACAAAGGCGGCAAGACGCCGAGCTACCTGGTGTCCAAGGAAAGTTATGGCGACTTCGATCTCAGGGTGGAATTCTGGGCAAGCGCCGACGCCAACAGCGGCGTGTTCCTGCGCGCATCCGACCCCGCCAAGGTCGGCGCCGCAACCGCCTATGAAGTGCAGATCGCCGACGCGCGAACCGACGGTACTGGCACCGGGGCAATAACCGATCTTGCCAAGGTGCTGCCACCGCTGAAAACAGCCGGCCAATGGAACCGGTTCGAAATAACCGCCCGCGGAACGCAATTGAGCGTGACCCTCAACGGCAAACCCGTTGCCAGCGCGCAAAGCGCCAAATACGCCCGTGGGCCCATCGCGCTACAACACGTTACGGGGACGGTGAAGTTTCGCAAGGTGGAAATAAGGCCGTTATGACCGGTGCGGCCACCATCCCGGCACCGACGCGCGAGGCGCCCTGCAAGGCGCAACGGGCCTACTCCACCGGGATTTTCGCTGCCTTGACAATTGCAGCGACATTCACCAAGTCGTCTCTCACCAGGGCAGCGAGCTCGTCAGCGGTGCTCGCGCGTAACGTGGCGCCATTGGCGGCGATGGTTTTTTGCATTTCGGGTTCACGCACTGCCTGCGCGAAAGCGGTGTTGAGTTTTTCGATAACCGGTCTTTGCATACCCGCCGGTCCGAAAATCGCGGTCCACCCCGGCGCCTTCTTGAAGCCGGGAATGATTTCGCCAACGGCAGTGATATCGGGGAGCGCCGGATTGCGCCTGGCGTCGATCACGGCAAGAAGCTTCAATTTCCCCTGATCGATTTGCGGTTTGGCGTTTTGATACGAAGGCAGGCCGATGTCGATACGTCCCGCGACCACGTCGGTCAGCGCTGGCGCCGAACCTTTATAGGGCACGTGCAGTAAGTCGATGCCCGTGGCCATCTTGATGCTCTCGCCATTCAAGTGAAACGAAGAGCCAAGTCCCGAGCTGCTAAACGACAATTTTCCGGGGTACTTGCGCGCGAGATCAATTAATTCCCGGAGGGAATTCACCGGCGACCCGGCGGGCACCACCACCACCGACTGCCCATCGAGCAGATTAATGATGGGCGTGAAGTCCTTGACCGGGTCGTAGGGCGCCACCTTGGTGAGGACGATGCCAATGACCGGGGTGCTCGCCGTGACGAACAACAACGTATAGCCATCGGGTGGCGAATCGGCAACGTGGCGGGAGCCGATGAAACCATTGGCGCCAGCACGATTGTCGATCACCACCGGTTGGCCGAGAAATTCTGACACCTTGGGCACCAGGGCGCGCGCATAGACATCAATACCCCCGGGCGGGTAGGGCGCCACCAGGCGGATCGGCTTGACCGGGTAGGACTGGGCAAAACTCGCCGCGCAACCCATAAGGGCCAGAATGGTCACGCAGGTTTGAATCGGCGTTGAGGTTGTCATCTTTAGCTCCTTGGGCGGCGAATAGCTCGTTGGGGGAAATCTTCCGCAATCAGCGGGAATAATAGTCCTGGAACCGGGAGAGCCGTAGGCCAAGAAATCGAAACAACCAACGCTCCGCTCTACTGATCGATCTTGACGCGCCCGCTTTTTAACAGTTGGGTATACATGAACAACCACGCCCACATTACCCGCTTGCAGGCCGGCCCCGGGAATATTTACCGTCAAGACAACTGGTACTCCGTCGCACAAGCGCCGCTCGGCTTTCATCGTGTCGGCACGAAACGATACCTTGGCGGTCAGGAATTGCGCATGGGCAATGTGTCTTCGATCGATTACAATCATTTAAATGTTCACCGTAAAGCGTACCCCTGAATTCGACGAATGGTTCGATAGTCTTAAAGATCGCCCAACCAGGATTCGTCTGTTGCGTCGACTGGAAAAGGCGACGCGTGGACTGTTGGGCGATGTGGCGCCAGTTGGCGATGGCGTACAGGAAATGCGCGAGTTTTTCGGCCCCGGTTGGCGCATGTACTTCGTTGAACGCCGCAAAATTTTGATCGTGATGCTGGGCGGCGGCGATAAAAGCAGCCAGACCAAGGACATCGCAGCGGCCAAAGCGTTGGCATTCACATTGACGGAGGAAGCATATGACCAAGAAAACTAAGATAAGCACATTGCCGGAATTTGATATGGCGGAAAACATCAAGAGCGATGCGGATGTGGCGGAATATCTGCGCCAAGTCCTCGAAGAGGGCGAACCCGGCGAACTTGCCGCCGCATTGGGCTATATCGCCAAATCCCGCGGCATGACGGAAATCGCGAAAGCAAGCGGCATCAAGCGTGAGGCGTTATATAAAGCGCTCCGGCCGAACGCGCAGCCCCGTCTGGAGACAGTCCAGCGCGTTTGCAAGGCGTTGGGAGTGAAATTGACGGCGACGGTGGCTCGCTAGAACCGGCTTTTACGGCCAAGCGCCGGCCGTATCCGAACTGGCTCGCTGGAATCGAGAATGAAACACGAAATAGGAGGCGGCATGTCCATCGCCTATGTACTTAAGCCAGCCCACAAGCGCCACCTTGCGCGGCTTGCGCGCGAGGCAGGTTGCCAACCGCAGGACTTACTCAATGACGTATTCAAGTACGGCTTTGACTATGTGCAACAGGACGTTCGGGAAACCGGCAAAGGCATCGCGGAGATTGAAGCCGGAAAAGGCATCTCGCACGGGCAAGTCATGGTTGAGGCCAGAGCAGTCATCGAGCGCTATGTCCGAAAGCAAAAAGCGGCTGCATGAATCGCGAGACTGCCGAAGGCATCAAGATCGTGCGCTGGTATCGCCAGCGGCAAAATGTGAAGCGATAGACCGCGAAAATCTTGCGCAAACGCGCTTAGGAATGCGGCCAGATTATTGCGATGGGACAGAGTCCTCGATTTGGCGCACATGGAGCAACTGGTTCGAGTTCAACGACGCCAATTGAGACTCCCATGCCGTGATCACGGCAACTGTATTTCCAACTGCGTCGAAGACTTCCAAACTGTAGCCCGGCTCCTGCCTGCCCTTCCCAGGGTGATATTCAACGATAGTCGCGATATCGCCTCTGCGTAGCCGGACTTCAGGGAAGTCCGCCGCCAAGGCAACCTGTTTGTAGAGTTCGAATCTCATTGCTTATCCGGAAATAGGGTCATGAATTTGGTGAAGCCAGTCGCTTCTTCGGTCAACCAATCGAGATTCTCTGTGATGCCACGTTCCAAACTGCCATTATCGTTGTTGCATCCACTCCAGCGCACAAGTGTCGCCTGACAAGGCTCGCAGAGGAGAGTGGTCGCGAACATCTGGCCATTGCCGACTACCCATCCCAAGGCGCGTTGACCGCCAGCAATCGTTCAATGCCCGGATGGCCGTTGTTAAAACGGATGCGGCCACATCATCGACATAGCGTGCCTTAGAAAGCATAATCTCCTTCCTATGGACATGTCAGCAAAAATCCGCGCACTCAGCCGCCGCATCGCCGAAGAGTTCCGCCCGAACCGGATCATCCTCTTTGGCTCGCACGCACGCGGGCGTGCAACGAAGGATTCCGATGTCGACTTGCTCGTCGTGATGCCATTCAAAGGCAAGGGAGTCCACAAATCGGTAGAGATCCTCAATCGCATCGAACCCGAGTTTCCAGTGGACGTCATCGTTCGCACGCCCAGCCAATTGCGCAAACGTCTCGCCGCAAGCGACTATTTTTTCGGCGAAATCGTTAAGAACGGCAAGGTGCTCTATGAAGCAACTCACCCGTGAATGGGTGGATAAGGCCGAAGGGGACTACGCCACGACTACTCGCGAAATGCGCGAGCGTTGGTCTTTGTTGCGTTGGGAATTGGTGAATTGTCCGCCATGCGCAATGCGTTTACTTCTACGCCATTCCATAAACGGGGGCTCGAACAGCTCGCGCGGGAGGTAGGATTCAAAACAAAGGCCTTGTTCCACGGCGTGTTCAAGTTCAGCTTCGATTTACGTGGGCAGGGTATTCGGAAAACTAACCATGGCATCATCGAGATTGAAGTCAGCAGGGCAACTCGAATGTGGATCAAATAACTCATGCCAATGCTACGCAATTAATAGCTCGACAATTTAAATTAGGTTAGCGCATAAGAAAATTGCAATTTTTTGACAACGGTCAAATTTTGCAAGTAGCAATGGGGAAAAGGATAGCAACAGTGCCGAACGCAGTTTCACTTTTTAGCGGATGTGGGGGATCTGACCTTGGGCTAGAACGTGCGGGGTTTGTCACGTTAATTGCAAACGATGTATTGCCGTACGCAAAATTAGTCTACCAAGCAAATATGCCAGACACCGAGTTTTTGCTTGGTAACGTTGCAGACATTCGGCATTTTCCGCCCGCTGAGCTATTGGCAGGATGTTACCCATGCCAAGGATTTAGTCAGGGCGGTGTTCGCGACCCAGCTCGGAACATCAATTATCTATATAGAGAATTTGACAGAGCCTTAAGGGCCATTCGTCCCAAGGCGTTTATTGTCGAGAATGTATCTGGAATGGTGCGAACAAATTATTCGCACCTCCTCACGAATCAAGTGACTAGATTTAGGTCTGCCGGATACAGGGTGAAATGGGCTGTATTAAATGCAAAAGACTATGGGGTCGCACAAAATCGCAAACGAATATTTATCGTTGGTATTCGTTCGAACTTAGGTGTCGAATTCGAATTTCCCGAACCAACGCATGGAGAAGGTCGACCAAACCCAATCGTTACTCAAAAAGATGTCATCGCAGATTTGCCCGATTGGCCAAAAGGTGAATTTGACGAGCATGATTTCCATTGGTACTACTTGTCTCGAGATCGTCGAAGCGAGTGGGATGAACCGAGCAAAACGATAGTTAGCAACTACCGGCATGTCCCGCTGCATCCTTCAAGTCCAAAGCTCATCAAGTTCGGGCACAACGACTGGAGATTTGCAACAACTAGACCGGCGAGACGGCTTTCCTATCGCGAAGCCGCGAGACTCCAGGGTTTTCACCCAAAATTCCAGTTTCCCGACGCGTCACTCGTCAAAAAGTTCGAAGTAATTGGAAACGCCGTACCACCACCATTATTTTTTGCGGTCGCCAACGCACTTCCAAACGTATGGGACTAGCAGTAGCTGAGATTTCGTATTTCATCTACGAAAGTCATCGGTGGGAGCTGATCGTGAACACCGTATTCGGTGGCCAGTCGAATTAAGCGAAGGCGGTCAACAATAATAGTCTTGCCAAGGTCACTTTTGTACGCCCATCCACCATCTGCCCAACGAAAATCTAGCGGCATAAAATAGTACGTCGCCCAAGGATGCATAACCGGTAATTTCTGCCCGTGTCGCTCGAACGAGGCCTCAGACTGCTTAAATCGCCAGTCCTCCTTTGAACATCCGCATTGTGCGAAGGAAATCGGGATGCCCTCCCTATTGTCGGCCATCGGATGCCACGAAATTAAATCAATCCCGCCGTCGCCGGTATCCGTCGTCTTGAAATCCCTTTCCTGAAAGTTCGGTGCACATCTTAGGTCGGCTGCCACCTGCTGCATTTTTTTGTACAAAGGACCTTTGTATGGGGCTATTGCACCTCCATTCGCCCAAGTGGCGCGTATTTCCGCGCCTTTAGGCATTAGATTGCTAAAAACAACAAAGCAGGTCTCCTCAAAATCGCGTGCAACCTCGCCGCGACGTCGATCTACAACATGCCGCATACAGGACGCTACCAATAGACCAAGGTAGGTGCGTTGGTGGGTATCTTCCTCAGATTTCAAGCTAATGGTGTCTTTATCACTCGATATTTCGTATGGATAACTATCGCTAAATTCCAATGTACGTTGCGCCGTGAAATTAAGGATCTCTCGCCATTTAATTTCCGCGTCGAATGAAATGCCAAAGTCGCGGCAGCGTTTCTCCAAGGAGAATAAATCTCCCCTTGAGTAGCACCGGTCCGGGTGGATAAGGGCACGTAACTCAACGAAATCCGACCAGAAGAAGGAATCTGATTTATCGGGAGGCATATCGAGACGTTCCAGCATGGCCTCAATCCTCCAGTTTTTCGCGCAAATATGCCCTAATGTCTTTACTCGCAGTGAATACCTGGTCAGCTAGATCAAGGTGGTTTGGCGTCAAAGGTTTTGTGCTGGGGAGCATGTTCCAGACCACTCTCAACCGTTCGTTCGCTAAGTCAAGCGCTTGATTGAGCGCAGATTCCGGTCCGTCGGTAAATAAATACGCCTCTGCAAGCCGGCCTGTCTTCTCCAATACTTTAACTGCTTCTGTGCTTGCGACTACGGCTGCCATTTCGCTTAAGTTGCGGGACTCACCAAGGATTGTGCGTCCTTGCTGGTCTTTGGAAAACATCCAGGCAAAGGCCTTCCTAAGATTCTGTTCATTGAGATTTGGCATCTCGATGTCATTTCTGCTATCTAGGCCGAGCCAAGTACAAATGCTTTTATAGCTAAGTGCAGTTGTAATGTAAGAAAATTCAACCGTATCCGCACTAATTGGCAAGTCAAAGAATTTCTTGCTCTCAGCGCGAACATAAAGTGAAAGGGCTGTAAGCAATTGACCGACATAATCGCTTCTACTCCCAATATCTTTCGCTAACGAGCGAAGCTGTTCTGTCTCGTCCATGGACAGATAGAATTCGTTTCTTAGTTCATCCAAATACTTCGCTTTCGAAAGCGAATCCCACTCTTTTATTCCGGTAATGTGTCGATAGCCAAGGTATCGAAGAACTTGTCTACGAGTGGTGTAAATCAGGCAGGGCAATTCCTTCGGCGGTTTGATTAATGCCTCCGCTCGAATTTCATCGACACTGGTTTTACGTCTCGGTGGCGGTGGGATCTCTTGGTTAAGTAATTTAACCGCGGCAAGTCGCCGATTGCCCTCAACGACCGTGAAGTGACCTCTAGCGCCCTTCACGACAAGCAAGGGTTCACCTTCAAAATATCCCTTTTGCCCGATCGAAAGCATAAGATCCTGAACGCTTTCGTCGTCGAGCATTTCCTCGATAACAGCATCGACTGAATGTGAATCATTTAGGCGATAAAAACGCGGATTGGCCGGATCAAAATCGAGGATTGACGTTTTGATCATCTGTACTTTTTGATTGGCCATCATCGAGACTCCCTACAAAATTCTTACGCTATTACATGCGAACTTTTTTATGGCAAGCGCATCTATCGATGGTTGTCCAGCAGATATGGTTTCGAGCAACCGAACATTTTGTCAAACCGCCTTAGCGAACATCCAAAATTGCCGTCTGCCTGCTATTAAGAATCGTACGGCGCGCGTGAGTTGCAGTCACGTCAATTTCGAATGTGTTTTTATCGAGTATGACTCCATATTTATTTTGCGCAGATTCCATTGATACGTATCCATTCTTGACATCATTTTTCACGGTTTCCGGACCGCGTTCCCATGGTAGACCAATCCCCCCACCCCCCGACGTATAAGAAAACTCCCGATCCCCCTTCCTCATGGGCACGCTCTCGCACTTAAGCGGCGCCGGCCGATCCGGTTCGCCTTCATGGCGAAACACGCTGTGCGTCACCACTCCAGGTTGTCCGCCAGCAAATCCCCACGGCGCATCTTTAGTTCGCTCGAACCGTCCGTGAAATTCCGCATCGGTGAGTACTTCGCGCCCCAGCACTATCCCCAATCCGCCGCGATATTTCCCCGCGCCGCCAGAATCGTTATGTAACGCAAACTCCAACACGCGTATCGGTGTGACGGTTTCTTGGACTTCGATGGGCATGAAGCGCACGTCGCCTTGCACCAGCGACACGACAGCGCTGGGGCCGTCGCCATTGGGTCTGGCACCCCAGCCGCCGAGGAAGGGGGCGAAGGTTTGGAACACTTTGCCGGTACGCGGGTCGATGCCGGAGATGTGCGACATGCCGATGTTGTCGGCGCTGCCGGCGCAGATGGCTTCGGGCATGGCGGGTTGGACGGCGCGAAGCACCAGGTCGATGGTTGAGACGACGGCCATGTTGAACCACGCCATGGGCGCGTTGCAGGGGGCGCTCAAGATTGTGCCCTCGGGGCAGACGATCTTTAGATTTCGAAAGCCGCCTTCGGTGATGGGGGCGTGGGGCGTGGTGAGGTATTTGAAGGCTACGCGCGCGATCGTCCCGGAGGCGCGTGAGTTGAACGGGCCTTGCACGGGCGGCGACATTTCAGAGAAGTCGATGGTCATGTCGCTGCCTGCGACGATGACTTTCACTTTGAGTGGGATGGGTTTGTCCAGCGTGAGACCGTCGTTGTCGAGCACGCACGAGGCTTCATAGGTGCCGTCGGGTATTTTTTCCACGGCGGCGCGGGTGAGGGTTTCGGCTTCTTCCCAAATGCGGTGGATGCAGGCCATGACCGAATCTTTGCCATAACGTTTGATGAGGTCGAGGAAGCGTTGTTCGCCCAGGCGACACGCCGAGATCTGCGCGCGCATGTCGCCCATCACCAGTTCGGGGAAGCGTGAGTTGGCTTTGATCAGGCGCAGCACCGATTCGTCGGGCTTGCCGGCGCGATACACCTTCATGAAAGGGATCTGTATGCCCTCGGAAAATATATCGCGCGAGTTGCCGGGCATCGATCCCACCGCCTGGCCGCCAACATCGATCCAGTGCGAGCGCACGGCGGCAAACGCCACCACTTCGCCATTGGCGATGATGGGCGAGTAGGCGGCCATGTTGTTGACGTGTTGGCCGTTGGTTTCAGTGTCGTTCGACAAAATAATGTCGCCGTCTTCGAAGCCCTCTTCGGCGTAAATTTCCAGGCCGCGCTTGATGGTGGCGTTGAGATCGGCGCAGAACATCGGCACGCCATTGGGGGCCTGCGCGATGGAATCGCCGTTGGCATCCAGGAGGCCAATGGAGAAATCCTTGATCTCGGCGGCGATCGGGCTGTAGGCGGTGCGGATGAGGTTATCGGTCATTTCCATGACGATGGCGACCAGGGCGTTGCGCACTACTTCGAGGGTGATGGGGTCGGCTTGGATTTGCGTTTTTTTCGGGATGGTATTCATGGTGTTCCTTTGCGCGGGCGTTGGCTGAAGGGTTCCTTGCGAGATAGCGTTGTGTCACGCGGCGTTCGAGATGGTGCTGTTTCACACGGCGTGTTCATGCCGCGCCTGTCTTGTTGATGTGGATGACGATGAAGCCGTGTTCGGAAAGTTCCGCACTATCCCCCGGCCCGATGAGCGTGGTGGCACTGCCTTCTTCGATCACGGCGGGGCCGGTGATGCGGTCGCCGCGCAATAGATCTTCGCGGCGATAGATCGGTGTATCGGTGGGGCCCGCGCCCATGTTGACGCTGCGATGCGTCACGGCAGGTGCGCCACTGGTTCGCATGCCCAAAGGCGGAAAGCCCGGCTTGGGACGCCGGCCAATGACAATAACTCGCACGTTCACCACTTCCGAGGGGATGTTGGTGAAGGAATGCCCAAAGCGGGTTTCGTACAGCGCATTGAACGCGGTGCGGATGGCGGGCGCGTTGTCGGCAGACACGGTGTTCCCACCCACCGGCGTGCTGAGTGTCCATTGTTGTCCCGCGTAGCGAAGATCGAGGTGCACGCTGCAATCGATATCCGCTTCCGCAACCTCTGCCGTCTTGAGTCTTTGCGACCCTTCCGCGCTTAATTCGCGAATGACGTGGTTGATCTCGGCGTAGTCCTTCATCGGGAAGGGCCGCACGAAGGTGCGCACCAGATCGTGCCGGAGGTCCGCTAACAGCATGCCGAGCGCCGAGAAGCACGAGGGTAGTGTCGGCACCACCACGCGCGGGATGCCGATATCGCGCGCAATCGCCGCCGCATGCAGCGGGCCGCCGCCGCCAAACGCAATCAGGGTGGCTTCGCGCGGATCGACACCTTTTTCAATGGTGATGGCGCGCACCGCCAGCGCCATGTTGGAATTGGCGATGGTCAGCAC
>JBJXEY010000558.1:0-7572 GCA_046153355.1 Burkholderiales bacterium | reverse complement strand
GGCAGCGTCCATCAATTCAAATTCCGGACCAAATCGCGTCATCGAACCTGTAAATTTCGTGCACACCGGCCCCGGCACACTGGCCGGGCGCTACCTACGCCGCACCTGGCAACCCATTTACGAATCGGCCAAATTGGCAAAGGGAAAGATCGTTCCGATCCGTATCCTTAGCGAGAATCTGGCGCTCTACCGTGGCGAAAGCGGAAAACCCCGCGTCATCACCAATGAATGCCCGCATCGCTTGACTGTTCTCTCAACGGGCTGGGTCGAAGGCGAAACTATTCGCTGTCGCTATCACGGCTGGCGCTACGACGAGACCGGTCGATGCGTCGAGCAGCCGGCCGAGGCGAAACCATTTTTCGCCCGTGTGCCTAAACTTGCCTCCTATCCCACCCATGAGGCGCACGGGTTGATCTTCGCCTATTTCGGTGAAGGCGAGGCCCCTGCCTTCCGTCCGCTGCCTGGTCTGGAAGATGGCGCCAGCGAGAACTGGACCGTTTCCGCGTCAGTGGAGATGTTGCCGTGCAACTGGTTTCAAAGCGCGGAGAACATCATGGACGACGTGCATGTGAATTTCTCCCACCAAGGCCACTTCGTGAACACGGTTGCGAGGCCCTTCGTTCCCACCAAGACCGGTGGACGCGAGACCTCATTTGGCCTTACCCAACTGCAGGAGCGCGGCGACCACACCGATCAAATTCACTTCATCATGCCCAACCAATGTTTTCTTGGTCACGCGCTGCGCACCGCGCGCGACGACAAGCCGTTCTGGTTCAAAGCACTGTTCTGGTATGTGCCCATCGATGACGAGAGCCACCTTCATGTTCTTATCATGGTCTACCACACCAAGAGACGGGATCGTCCCGATGCCACGCCGGTGCATGAGGAGGTCGAGGCGATCCTTTCCGGTCAAAAAAGCTGGGACGATGTGGCGAAGCACCCGAACCTCATCCGCATTCAGGATGGCGTGCAAATTTGTGGACAAGGCAAGATCGTGGACCGATCAAGGGAGTTATTGGGCACCTCGGATGTCGCGGTGAGCATGCTGCGCCGACTGTGGCGGCGGGAACTCGAATTGCTTGCCGCCGGCCAACCCTTGACGCAGTTTGGCGCGCCGGACCCGCTTGCGCTTCAGCAGGAAGAGTTGGAGGCGATGGGGGTCAATGCTTGAAGATGCGCGTTTGCGCTCAAACCTGAATGCTCAGAATTTCGCGTCGATGCCCGCCTGCTTTAGACAGGCATTGAGAAGCTTTTTGAGTTGGCCGGTATAGCCAGCCACCTCAGTTACGCGGCTTCACGGTGCGCGATCTCATTGATCTCGCTAAGCACGGTGAAAGGAATTTCCTCGCCTTCCGTACAGCCGTTGAGATTAAGAAGCTCGGGAATCATTACCTTGAGTTTCGGCACCAGAAGATCCAAGGATTCGGCCTCCGTGGCGAGCCCCGGCACGTCTGTGCTGGTAGCTACCCAGACATTCGCCTCCGAATCCCAGATTGCATTCACAATCAGCGGTTTCGATACTGCCATGTGAGCCTCCATCTATTGCCCATTGGAGCGGTCATTTTGACCACCACGCCCATCGGTAGATACAAACAGTGTAGACCAATCGATCGTTTCGTCGAACTTTCTGGCGGAAGAGGTGGGAGTCGAACCCCAGGGAACGCGAAGCGCCCCCTCAGCGGATTTGAAGTCCGTGTGCCCCACCGGGGACATGACCCTTCCGCCACGAATGCTATCAGGATGGCGCGTCGGATGTCGATATCAACGCGGGGCTTTGAGTTGCTTGAGTTGCGCAAGTACACCCTGCTCGTCTTCCAGGCACCGCAAATCCAGGTACAAACTTCCATCGCGTACGCGGCCGATTATTGGCATTGGTAAATCGCGGCAGCTCTCGGCAAACGATTCGACCTTTGCATTAGCTTTGCGTTTGTCGCCTAGCGGCGTAATCGCCAACGCGTAACTCTTCAACCTGTCCGAAGGCAAAGATCCGCTGCCCACTTCGCTTTCACACGACGCGATGGTCACGCTGGCAACGCCGGCGAACGCTTGCGCAAAGGCTGGAAGGAAACGTTGCGCAAGTTCTTCAATTTCCTCGGGCTTACGCGTCATCTGACGCAGGATTGGCAGGCGCTCGACCAATCGATCCGGATCTTCGTACAAACGTAAAGTCGCTTCCAGCGCCGCGATGCGAAGTTTATCCACGCGCAGCGCGCGTTTGAGTGGGTTCTTACGAATCCTGGCGATTAGATCGCGACGTCCGACCATTAAGCCACACTGTGGTCCACCCAAAAGCTTGTCGCCACTGAAGGTGATTAGATCTACGCCCGCTTTAACCAATTCCGACGGCGTCATTTCATGCGGCAGGCCCCAGTGGCGCAGATCCAAGAGCGTGCCGGCGCCAAGATCGGAAACAAACGGGAGGGAATGTTTATGCGCCAACTCGGAAAGACTCTCCTCAGCCACGGTTTTAGTGAAGCCGCGAATTTCGTAGTTGGAGGGATGCACCTTCATGATGAGCGCGGTTTTCGGGCCAATCGCCTCGGCATAGTCTTTGAGATGCGTGCGGTTGGTGGTGCCTACCTCCACCAGCTTGCATCCGGCGCGCTTCATGATTTCCGGCATGCGGAATTCACCGCCTATTTCGATCAGTTCACCGCGAGAAAGAATCACCTCGCGTTTGTTCCCCAGGGTGTTCAACGCCAACAGCACTGCGGCGGCGTTGTTATTCACCACGGTGGCATCTTCGGCGCCGGTCAATTTTTGCAGCAATGATTCGAGATGATCATCGCGGTCGCCGCGTTTGCCAGTTTCCAGATCGAATTCAATATTTACCGCATGAAGCGCAGCTGCTTGCATCGCCCGTGCCGCGACCTCGGGTAGCAAGGCGCGACCCAGGTTGGTATGCAGCAGTACTCCCGTCAAGTTGTAGACCGGGCGCAGCGAGGCTGCGGCGGAATGCGATAAGGCGACGGCCACGCTATCCGCGATGTTCGCTGTCTCAATCGCTCGCGCAGCGGCCGGCACATCGACGCTGTGCATCGCGCGTGCCGCTTGCAACACCTCGCGTATCGCCTCGACAACCTTCGGGCGTCCGTGCACCTCCACCATCGCCGCAATCTCGTCGAGCCGGAGCACGGCATCTACCGAAGGGGGGCGCAATTCATGAGGCAAAGATTTCATCACTTTTGACTCGCAAGCCACAGAGCAAGGGGTGAGAGAATATCCTAGCTGCCCATCCTTTGGAGTATCGGAACAAATGATGACGAAAATTCTATTGATGCCTATGGTGGAGATTCTTGCACTGGCGATAAGCGTTCCTATTGGATATGCCCAGACCTATCCCAACAAGCCGGTGCGCGTATTGGTAAGCGGTGGCGCCGGTGGCCCGAATGACGTGCAAAACCGCGCCATCGCGCAAATCCTCGGTACCAATCTTGGTCAACCTTTCGTGGTAGAGAACCGTGCCGGGGCTCAAGGAACACTGGCGCTAGAAGCCTGCGCGAGAGCTACGCCTGATGGCTATACGCTTTGCACCGGCGCCACCAACAACATCGCCTACATGCCGACCTTGCGGCTCAACCTGCCCTATGAACCATTGAAAGACTTCTCGCCCGTGGCGCACACCGGTTTCGTCGATGCGGGAATTCAAGTACACGCGTCCGTCCCCGTTTCCACCATGGACGAGTTGATTGCCTACGCGCGCGCCAAACCCGGCGAACTCAACTGGGCCTCCTTCGGCGCCAATACCAGCAGTTTTTATTTTATGGAGTCCCTAAGACGCACGCGCGGCGCGGAATTTCTTCACGTGCCCTACAAATCCTCGGCGCAATCGCAACAAGCCCTGATTGCCGGAGAGGTACAGGTCAATCTCTATTCAGTTGGGCAATCGCTCGCACAAGTCAAAGCCGGGAAACTTAAGGTTCTTGCGGTGATGGGTTCCAAGCGCCTGCCCATCTGGTCCACGGCGCCTACCTTGCGCGAGGCGGGCATCGATCTGCCCTTATCTACCTGGTACATGCAGTTTGCGCCGGTTGGCACGCCTAAAGATGTGGTGCTGCGCCTCAACACTGAGGTCAACAAAATGATGGCGAACGCTCAATTCGTTGAAAAATTTATGACTCCGATTGGTGTGTCGCCGCCTGAGCCCATGTCGCCCGAGGAGTTGAGCGTGTTCATGAAACGCATGCGCGACGGATTCGCCGAGGTGGCGAAGACCATAGGGTTAAAGCCGGAGTAACCCCCCTAGGCTCAATGCCCAAGCAATAACTGTCGTGGTAATTAGCGAAGCTTAGGCGTAGAAGTCGACACATCCGCGTTTTGCGCGCGGTGCCGCAAGGCATGATCCATCAACACACAAGCAAGCATCGCTTCGGCGATAGGCGTGGCGCGCAGGCCCACGCAAGGGTCGTGTCGGCCCTTGGTCTCCACCGTAGTCGGTTTGCCCTCCAGGTCGATGGAGCGGCGCGGGACGCGGATTGATGAGGTCGGTTTCAGAGCGATGCTCACCACCACATCCTGCCCCGTGGAGATGCCACCCAATACACCCCCTGCGTTATTGCCGACGAAACCTTCGGGCGTTAATTCATCGCCATGTTCGCTGCCGCGCTGTGTGATAGAGCCAAATCCAGCGCCGATTTCCACGCCCTTGACCGCGTTGATGCCCATCATGGCGCCGGCGATATCCGAGTCCAGACGCCCATAGACCGGTTCGCCCCAACCGACCGGTACGCCCGAGGCGACTACCGTAACGCGCGCCCCGCAGGAGTCGCCCGCCCGCCGCAGGCTATCCATGTATTCCTCAAGAGCGGGGATCTTCTCAGGATCGGCACAGAAAAAGGCGTTGTTGCCTACGTGTTCCCAGCCCTTAAAAGCCAAAACATGTATACCGATCTGCGCGATATAGCCGCGGATTTCCACGCCATATTTTTCGTGCAGCCATTTTTTTGCAATAGCGCCAGCAGCCACACGGATTGCGGTCTCGCGCGCCGAAGCACGGCCTCCCCCGCGGTAATCGCGAAAACCATATTTCTGTGTGTAGGTGTAATCGGCGTGGCCGGGACGAAAGGTCTGCGCGATATCGGAATAATCTTTGCTACGCTGGTCTTCGTTGCGAATCACAAAGCCAATCGAAGTCCCCGTGGTTCTGCCTTCGAAAATGCCGGAAAGAATTTCGATAGTGTCCGATTCCTGGCGCTGCGTGACATGGCGCGAGGTGCCGGGTTTGCGGCGATCCAACTCCTTCTGGATGTCCGCCTCCGACAACTCCAATCCCGGCGGGCAGCCGTCGATCACCCCGCCGATGGCCGGGCCATGCGATTCACCGAAAGAAGTCACGCAATAAAGCGTGCCGAAGCTATTACCTGACATGAATAAAATTCCGCACCAAGTTTAAAAAAGGGGCCAGGCTCGAATTTCCCTCGAAGTATTCACAACCATGAACAAAAAAATCGAGCCTGGCCCCTTTTAAAAATCGAGCCTGGCCCCTTTTTCGTTTTTCTAAAGCACGGTTTCGCCGTGCATTGCCTTCGCCGCGGCGCGTAGATCGGGCATCACGCTCTCAGCGAAGCGCTCCATATTGCGTTTAGTGAGATCGGCGGGCAGCGTGCCAAATTGTAATAGCGCGAGAATATTTCCCAACCCCGCTTCTTTCACATAACCGATCAACCTTTCCTTCACCGTCTTCGCCGTGCCGCACACGAACAGCCCCAGATCATTGCACTCCTTGACGCTGATCTTCGCCTCCATCGATGCGCGCCGACCCATCAGGCCTTTGTAGGACTCGCGCGAGGTGTAACCCGGCGGCAGCAGCATGTCGAAGGGGATGTGCAGAAAGCGCTCGCGAAACGCGAGGTAGTGTTTTTCCGCCTCGGCGAGCGCACCTTCGTCGGTATCGCCAATGTAGATGGGGATCAACCAGCCCAATTGACTCGCTTGCGCGGTATAGCCAAACCCCTGCGCCTTGTCACGATACATCTGCAAATAACGCTGCATCACCTTGAAGGGGCTGTAGGTTTGCAGGTAGGTATATTTTCGCGACGGGTGCGATGCGAATTCGATGGTCTCCCCGCTTCCCTGCGAAGGTATCCAGATTTTTGGATGCGGTTGCTGATAGGGCCTGGGCCAGACGTTCACATATTGAATGTGATAGTGCTTGCCGAAAAATTCGAACGGCCCCGGCTCGCTCCAGGCGCGAATAATAAGATCGTGCGCTTCGTGAAAGCGTTCATGCGAAAAAGTCGGGTTGACGCCAAACGAGTGGTACTCGGCTCCGATACCGCGCACGAACCCGGAGATCAAACGCCCGCCGGTGATGTTATCGATCATGGCATGTTCTTCGGCCACGGTCAGTGGGTTGGAGCGCAATGGCAGCGCGCTGCCCAAAATCGCGATCTTCGCCTTGCTGGTGCGGCGCGAGAGGGCGGATGCCGTCACCACGGGCGAAGGCATGATGCCGTAGGCGGTTTGATGATGTTCGTTGACGCACAGACCATCGAAGCCCAGAACCTCGCCGTATTCCAGCTCATCCAGATAGCGGTTGTACAGCAGGTGCCCTTTTTTCGGGTCGTAAAAACTATTGGGCAGCGTTACCCAGGGTGTGTCGTAGTCTTTGGTTGCTTCCAGGTCCAGATCCGCGTAGGGCATCAGATGGAACAAGAGAATATTCATAACGGCACCTCAAGCAGGCAGCGTGGCGGCAAATTCGCGGAACAGACGCAGGAACTCCTGCGGCTTCTCCGCCTGCGGCAAATGACCGCAATTGGCGACAACGTGATAGGTGGACCCGGGAATCAATTTGGCGAGTTCGGGCGCGTAGCCCGCGGGCAAAATTTTGTCCTGTTCGCCCCAGATAATTTGCGTCGGCAGCTTGATGCGATGCAGCCATTTATAAAGATGCGGGTCGTACAGACGCGGCTCCCATGCCAGGCGCGCGGTGGTGTAGCCATTTTTCAACAGAACATCCTGCATCTCGGAGGTGGGCGTCATTGCCAACAGGCGCTCGGCAATCGCTTGGTCGTGAAACAGGTTTCGTATTCGCTGCTCGGGCGACCACATAAACAAATCGCCCTTCTTCAAACCCTTCACATGAATCCCCGAAGGCCCCATCAGCGTGAGGGCACGCAAGCGCGAGGCGTCGCGAATCGCAATCTCCAGCGCCAGCCACCCGCCCAGAGAGGCGCCGGCGACATGCGCGCCGCGAATATCCAGCTTCTCCAGAAAATCGAGATAAAAGTAGGCCATGTCGTGAATGTTATCGAGCCACGCTGGCTCATCTGAGCCGCCAAACCCGGGGTGCTCGGGAATCAACACGCTGTATTCGTTGGCCAGTTCCTGCAAAAAAGGATCCACCATGCCCGCGCCGCCCGCGCCGTGCAGATATAACAGCGTCGGGCCCTTGCCGCCGCGTTTAAGCGTGACCTTGCAGCCATTGATTTCAATGATTTCATTGCTAAACGTCGCCGCCATCGATCCTCCACTGCGCTGTTTTCATGGGAAAGCGCGCATTCTACCCGCAGCCCCCACGCTCAATGTAGGAAGCAAGGCAAACCAGCCCCACCCTACGGGCGAACGATT
>JBJXEY010000240.1:0-9929 GCA_046153355.1 Burkholderiales bacterium | reverse complement strand
CGTTTGCCTGCGCAGAAACGGAATCGTTATCTAAAGGCGAGCGCGTCAAGAGATTTGTAAACATCGCCACGGTGGCGCAGCGAAAACTCCGCCAGCTTCAAATTGCTGGTCAATTAGACGATTTACGGGTGCCCCCTGGCAATCACTTTGAAGCGCTTGCGGGCGGCCGAAAAGGGCAACACAGCATTCGTGTCAATGATCAGTGGCGTATTTGCTTCCGCTGGACTGACGCAGGCATTGAAGACGTGGAAATAGTGGATTACCACTGAAGAGAGACCCCTATGCGCAAACTCGAACCTGTCACACCCGGCGAACTACTCTTGGAAGAATTTCTTAAGCCCATGGGCATTAGTCAATATCGTCTGGCGAAGGAAATCAGTGTTCCGGCCCAGAGAGTCGGAGATATTGTCGCGGGAAAACGCAGCGTAACCGCTGACACTGATTTGCGGCTCTGCCGGTTTTTCGGTTTGTCCAACGGTTATTGGCTTCGCGCGCAGGCCGCATATGACACTGAAGTTGCCGAGCGCGCAATTGGACCGAAGTTGGTGAAAATTCGACCCTGGTCTTCGCATGTGACTCAA
This sequence comes from Burkholderiales bacterium, assembly GCA_046153355.1. Lineage (GTDB taxonomy): Bacteria > Pseudomonadota > Gammaproteobacteria > Burkholderiales > SG8-39 > 2-02-FULL-62-17. The sequence goes on along the minus strand of JBJXEY010000240.1, from coordinate 9,348 downwards.
CTTGTAGTGGTACCGGATGCGCGAAAGCGGCCATCTTTATCGCAATCGGCGTCACGCGCGCGCCGGTAAGCATGACGTTGATATGGCTAAATGTTGTCAAGAGGCGTAGTCGTCCCCTGCTTTTTCCTGCCAAGCATTTTTCTCTCAACGGACCCGATAAGGGACGCGGCGGGCACTGCAAAGACGACGGTCGATCACGCTGATATTCGGGCGTTGGTTAGCCGCAAGACTGTGGTTCGTCACGGAGCTGCCTCGGTCTAGGGTCTGAGGCGCCTAGCCTGGGGTCAACCTGCGTTGCCCCAGATTCGATTCAATAATGTCATCGAGGATTCTCCACCGCGTGCGCACCGCGTCCTCGCGGGTGCGCACCAAATCTCTGATCGCCTCGTCGGCCTCCATGTCCCCGCCCACCTTGCCGTGGTGGCGAACCTCGGCCCCGGACTCATCACCCACCGCGACATTGATCGATTCCTTGTGCACATCCATTCCAACGTATAGCTTGCTAGACTTACCCATGGCCCGCCTCCTTTATGTGGTTGATACCAACGCGTTCAACGTGTGGCTCTGTGTGCACGAGCATCCAATCCACGATACCCAGGAGGCGGGCCGCCGGTTATTTATGTATAGCCATTCTGTCTAGCGCGCCGGAAAAAGTGTCGTGGACATTAACTGGGCAATCGTCAAGTTTGTTTTGATCATCGGGATTGTGGTGATCGGCCCCACGCTGCTCGTCATCTGGACTATGCGCAGCCGCGCACGCGCCACGCGGAATCCGGAGATCGAGGCCGAATACGTGCTTGCCGGATTCGAGGTGGAGACATCACGGGCGCACGGCGGACCGGTGGTGAAAGGAACGCTTCAGGGGACGCCGTTCGTCCTGACGGCGAGTCCGGGTGCCAACACTACGCCGGCGCTGACCGTGATCACCGTCCCCAGGGTGCCTGGTGGCAGCTTCGTCGTCTCGCGCGAGGGGAGCCGGGATCTGTCCGGACGCGATCTCCTTGAGCCTGTGTTTCCCGACGCCAGGGCCCGCGACGCGGTGCGTGCGCTGTTTCTTCTTGGTTTCGACACCGTCAGCGGCCGAGGCGCAAACTTGAGCGCCATCCGCAGCCTCAAGGCAGGCGTGCAGGATCTGGGCTCATTGCGCGCTGCCGTCGAACAGCTCGCCGTGCTTCGCGCGAGACCTGGCACCCGTGCGGTGGCGACATGGGCTGCACCGGAGTCAGGCTCGGTTTGGATCATGGGGGTCACGCTTACCCTGCTGTTCGCCGGATTCATCCTGTTTGCGAACGCAAACAGTGCGACCCAGCCATTTGCCGATGGCGCGGCTGCGATGATGGATGTCTGGCCCGCCGTTGCAGCGGCATGCCTCGCCCTCGTGGCAATCGCGAGGTACCTCCTACGCGACCGCCCTCTCGTGCGCGGGGAGCTTGCCTTCATCATCTTCGCTGCGCTGCCCGGGCTCTGTCTCGGGGGCATGGGCGCGGCCATGCTTGCAAACCAGCATCTCGATGAGAGCGCTCACCGCGAGCTGCACACCCAGGTCGCAGGTCGCGAATACCACAAGAGGGTTCCGCACGTCATTCTCGCGCCGTGGCGTGCCGGTGGCGGCAGTGTGGCGATCGAGGTCTCACCCGGGGTGCACAAGAACCTGAAAAAAGGACAGCATTGGATCATGCGCACGCGCGCCGGGTGGCTGGGCTACGCGTGGGTAGAGTCAGCGCAACCGGTGCCAAACAATTGAGCAGTCGGAATGACACGCGCGCTAACAAACCGTTGCACCCGATCCTCGGGAGCGGCGCCTTGCGGCGCCCCTCGACTGGGTGAACGGTAACGTTAGCGGGCAAAGCATGTACATCCCCAAGCATTTTGATGAGCCAAGCACCGATGCCATGCACGGGCTGATTCGTGCGCATCCTTTGGCAACGCTCGTTACGCTTAATTCCAAAGGTATCGAGGCCAATCACATTCCGTTGATTGTCTTCGATCAACCATCTCCATATGGTTTATTGCATGGGCATGTCGCACGCGCCAATCCTCTTTGGCATGAACATCCAAGAGATGCCGATGTTCTTGCAGTTTTTCACGGCCCGGAAAGTTACATTACTCCGTCGTGGTACGCGTCTAAAGCAGACGCCGGAAAGGTTGTCCCAACTTGGAACTACGTGAGCGTTCAAGCGCGTGGCAAATTAAGCGTCATAGACGACGCACAATGGCTTCGCTCTCAGCTTGAAAGCTTGACAGTTCACAACGAGAAGGCGTTTACACATCAGTGGGCGGTAGCGGACGCACCGCACGACTTCACAGAAAAGTTGATTGAGTCAATCGTTGGTATCGAGATCATCATCACCGAACTCAAAGGCAAATGGAAGGTGAGTCAAAACCGCTCATCTCGAGATATAAAATCTGTGACCGAAGGGTTGCGCGGCCACGGCCAAGACGATATGGCAAATCTTGTGCAGTCACGGAATGGCGATGCCCGCTAACATGGCGCTCAACCGCGACGCCGTTCAGCATCTCGCTCAACAATTGCGGCGGCGGCGGCGCACGTTAGCTCTACGTTATATGGCATCGAAAGGAACGGTCACATGAACCACAAGCGTAAACGCCCCAAGCAAAGACGGGCCGGGTGTTTCCTTTGCAAGCCTAATAAGCTGGGTAAGGGCATGGAAAAGGAACTTGGTCACCGCGGGTTTGGCAAGCTGCGAAAAGAGGCGGCCGCGACGCAGGACTTGCACGAGGCCATGTAGTGCTGCGCCCCGGACGAACACCGTGATATATCCAGTCTGATGGTCACTTCGTGAGCAGCGCCAATGGGCTACCCGTTAGTTGATAGAAAACCGATCAAGCCGGATTTGTGTTTCCAATAAGCAATTTCAAAAACCTTAAGGAGATCACATGCATTACGCAATTTCCACAACCTGGGGCCCAACCGATATCACGCGGGGCGCGTTGCCATTCGTTTTCGCGGCCTCCGCGCTGCAGGCGGGCGATACGGTGATGATCATGCTGTTCCATGATGCCGTAACCATTGCGCTCGAGGGCGCGCATCAGAAAATGATTCCGTTTGGTCCACCTTCGCGGTTCGAGGAGATTTTCGCCAACCCCAATGCCAAAGTGATCGTCTGTAAACCCTGCGCCGAGGTTCGCGGTATCAAGGAAAACATGTTGGTTAAAAACGCTTCATTTGGCGGCATGAACGATCTGCATGCGCATGCGTCGCGCCCTGATGCGAAGCTTGTCAATTTCTAATCGCCAGAATCGTTTTGTCTTGTCAGGCGCATGGACGTTTCGTCGGACGTGACGCCGCCCCAACACCATTTTCACAGGAGCTCTTACATGAATTTTCGTGCAAGCCTCGCAGTGGCAATGTTTGCCACCGCCACTTCCCTTTTTGCACAGTCATATCCGGTCAAACCGATTCGCATGGTGATCCCGATTCCTGCGGGTTCTCTCACCGATGTGATGGGCCGTGCCGTCGGCCAAGGCGTCGCGGCGGCATGGGGCCAGCCGGTGGTGGCGGAGAACCGCCCTGGCGCGCATGGCGCGATAGGCATGGTGGAATGCGGCAAGGGCGGCACCGAGGGCTACACCATTTGTATGACCGACGGAAACATTCTCACTTTGAATTCGTTCGCTTACAACAAGCTGCCCTACGACCCGGTCGCCTTCGCGCCCATCATTCACCTCGCGGAAATCGAGGTGGGGATGTATACCAAGTCCGCGCTACCGGTAAAAAACGTGAAGGAGTTTTTGGATCACGCCCGCGCGCGGCCCGGTCAGGTGGCTTGGGGGTCGGCGGGCGCTGGCTCCACCATGCATTTGTACATGGAGTGGTTTCAGACCAAGACTGGAATACGCTTCAATCACATTCCCTACAAAGGCCCGGCGGAATTGACGCTGGCGATCGCCTCGGGCGAGGTGGATGTCACCAATATCGCGCCCTCCTCGGTGGCAGCCCACGTCAAGGCGGGCAAAGTGACACCACTGGCGGTGGTGGTTGGCAAGCGCCGCTCCTCATTCGCGGGCGACACCCCGACACTCGCCTCGCAGGGGTTCGAACTGGATTTCCGCAACTGGCTTGCGTTGGTCGCGCCACCCGGAACGAATAACGAGGCAGTGCGGCGCTGGAACACGGAAGCGAATCGCCTGCTTAACGACTCAGGCTTCGTCTCGAAGGTGATGGGCGCGCAAGCCATGATCGCCACCGGCGGCACGCCGGAGGACCTCGCGGCAACCATTCAGGAAAAACGCAAGGTGGCGGCGGAACTCACGAAGATCGCGAATTTGAAGTATGACTAAACGCCATTAACTGGAGAACCAGGAGGAACTGCAATGACGAAACTCGATGAATATCTAAACAAACCGGTTTCTGATCTTGTCGCTGAATCGCCACGCGCCATCCCTGACGAGGAGAAGGAGCGGCACGAAATCTACTCGCTTCTCCTAATGAGCATGGTCGCCTTCAATTGGAATGCCAATAAACGGGGCATTGATGACGCCCTTAAGCCATCGCCAATCAAAGACTACGGTCCGAATCCACTGCTATCCACGACGGCAAAACCGATACAACGAGGCAAAAGCCTAAAGGGCGATTATCTCGGTCACAACATTGCGGCATTCGCGGTTGACAGAGATGGCCTTGTCATAGACTTTGACTTCAACCACAACGAAGTCTTTAACAGCTCCACGCAGCATGCCGAGGCCCGGCTATTGAATCGCGTCTTTTCTTTGAATCAAATAAACGATTCATGGAATGCAGGCAATCGCTCCGAAGAATCCAGTAGCTACGGTCAGCGACTTCAAGGCGTCACGATCTATACCTCTCTGGAGTCTTGTGCTCAGTGCTCCGGAATAATGACTTTAGGAAATGCAAAGGAAGTTGTCTATTTGCAGGAGGACCCGGGCCAGTACAAGATTGGAAACATCATGTTCAGGCTTACCGAGTCGAATGATCCAGCTAAAAAGGCATTGGCGCCACGCCCGATACCGGCAAGCAGGTTCGAGTTTGGCTACTTCTCTTCGCTTAACGCGAAATTCGCCGAGTACAAAACAAACACCAACAATTCGAGCATTACCTCGTTTTTGTGTACAGAGGCCGCATATCTTGTCTTTCTCGACGCGGAAAGCCGGCTGCATCATCTAAGGCAAAACGGCCTCAAGTTTCCCAATTGGAAAGCAGCGTTGCCCACCGGAAAAGAGTCGCAACTTTCTAACAAGGATGTGCTTGAAGAGTGTCTTGGGTTCTATAGATATTTTGCCGAAAAGGGACGCAGGGGAACACCTCACTGATTCTCGCCCCTAGGAACCTGGATCAATTCCTTGTGCAACTCAATTTCCGCGTATAGCTTGCTAGATTTACCCACGGCCCGTTTCGTTTTTTCGGTTCGCCCCAACGCGTTCAACCTGTGCCGCCCCGTGCGACGGCACGTAAACCACGATACCCCAGGTGGGCCACCGGCTTTTAACGTTTGGTACAGACTATGCCCGTAAAAACGCCACCTTCAGACCAAGGTGCCGCGCAAACGGTTCGAAGTCGCGATCAGCGTGTAGCAGCGTTAAGCCATGCTCGATGCAATAGGTGGCAATCAGCGTATCGATGGTCTTGCGAATCGTTATGCCGCGCTGTTTGAGCAATCGGTAGTTCTCCGCGGCCTTGACCGCCATGTCGTATCCAACCAGATCGACGCGCACAAACGCATCCAGAGTTTGCTTGACGAGCTTGAATTCGCGGGCATCATGCACGCCCTGCAACACTTCGGCCGCGATTAAATCTCCCACCGCAAGCTGGCTTTGGCCCAGATACGAATCGAGCAGCGCGACCTGCGGCGTGTCGGCAGCGCGAAAATAGTCGATCCAAACACTCGAATCGACCAAGATCACCTATCCAACCTCATGATGTCGAGATTGCCTTGCCACGTGATCTTGCCTTTGAGTTCCTTGGCCTTCTCCTGGGCACGCAATTGCACCAGAGTCCTCAGCCCAAGCTCGACAGCCTCGCGCTTGGTCTTGCTCCCGGTAGCCTTCAGGGCATCCTTCATGAGCTTGTCGTCAATTTCGATGTTTGTGCGCATGTTGTGTACCTTTTGTGCAATTGGTACACATGGTAGCATGGGCCAACTCGAAGCAAACGAATACCTTCGGCCATCTTCTGGAGTGGCGAATTGTTTCTTCAGGTATTTGAGGCGCAATGCATGAAACGCCAATCATTCAGGCTTGGCCATTTTGTATAGGCAGCACCGTAATGCAACCGTTCGAAACCGGCCACCAATACGATGCTATCGCACCACTCTGGGACGAAAACCGCCGCACCTCATCGCACGTGGTCAGGTTCGTTGAACGAGCGATTGCGTTGTGTCGTGCAAGGCGCAGAGCGCTCGACGTCGGTTGTGGCTCTGGCGGTCAAATGATGGAGAAATTGCTGGCTGCCGGGTTCGCAGTTACGGGAATCGACGTCTCGACCGGGATGCTCGACATCGCCAAATCGCGGCATCCTTCGGTCGAATTCGTTCACGATGACATTACCGAGTGGGAATCCACGCTGCGGTTCGATCTAATCCTTGCCTGGGATAGCATCTTCCACTTGCCGCACGGTTCGCATGCCCTCGTGATCGGGAAGTTGTGCAGCTACCTAAGCGAAGGTGGAGTGCTGTTGTTTTCGGCTGGCGGCATCGACGGCAAGGTCGTGGGGCCGATGCACGGCCACGAATTTCACTACTCTTCGCTATCCGACACGCGCCTTATCGAGTTGATCAAAAGAGGCGGATGCGTGCCGGTGCTCATGGAACGAGATCAATATCCACTGCATCACTTGGCGGTCATTGGCGTCAAAGCGGAACTAGGCCCTGTCTAATCGGGCGAGCCTCGATCGCGGTCCATCATAGGCCCGCGAATCAGCCGCGTTTATACCGGCTCACCGGCCTCGGAAGCCCGAGATTTTCCCGCAGCGTTTTCCCCTCGTACTCGGTACGAAACAACCCACGCCTTTGCAACTCCGGCACCACCAGGTTGCAAAAATCATCGTGCGAGCCGGGGATGTAGGGCGGCATGACGCAAAAACCATCACAGGCGCCGGCTTTGAACCACTCTTCCATGTAATCGGCGACTTTCTTCGGCCCGCCGTGAATAGTGTTCTTGCCGCGTGCGCCGGCTACACGTAGGCCCAGCTCACGGATGGTAAGTTTCTCGCGCTTGGCCATGGCGACGATGCTCTCGAAGTGGCCGCGGCTGGCGTTGGTCATGGGTAGCGGGTCGGGCAGGTAGTCATCCATATCGTAGGGCGAGAGATCCATTCCGCCTAGCATGGTGGCGAGAATTTCGCGGCCCACCATCGGGTGGATGAGCGATTGCAAGTAGTTGAAGTCGGCTTCGGCCTCGGCGTCGGTCTTGCCGACCACCACCGATAAACCCGGCAGAATTTTCAAATGGTCGGGTGAGCGCCCGTATTTCGCCATGCGTCCTTTGACATCGTCGTAGTACTTCTTCGATAACTCGATGGTCAGATGCGGGCTAAAGATGGCTTCGGCGTATTCGGCGGCGAGTTCGCGGCCTTCATCCGAGGCGCCGGCCTGTACCACCACCGGCCAGCCTTGCGGCGGGCGCGGCACGTTGAGCGGCCCGCGCACATTGAAGTATTTGCCTTTGTAGTCGAGTACATGTTTACCCTCGGGCTCGAAGTACAAGCCCGACTCAACATTGCGCACGAACGCATCGTCATCCCAGCTATCCCACAGCCCGGTGACGATATGCGCCGCCTCATGCGCGCGCTCGTAGCGCACTTCGTGTTTATCCACGCCTGGGCGGCCGAAGTTAGGCGCTTCGGCGGGTTGTACCGAGGTCACCAGATTCCAGCCGGCGCGGCCTTTGCTGATCCAATCCAAGGAGGCAAATTTGCGTGCGATGTGATAGGGCTCGTTGTAGGTCGTGGAGGCGGTGCCCACTAGACCAATGTGTTTGGTAACACTTGCCAAGGCCGAGAGCAGGGTGAACGGCTCGAAATGGGCAATAAACTGTACCGAGCGCGACTGCGCATCGATATGCACATCGCGCGTGGCTAAGCCGTCCGCCAGGAAAATTAAATCAAACTTGGCGCGCTCGGCGGTTTGCGCGATTTCGATGTAGTGGTCGAAATTCACGTTGGCGTCGGCCTGCGCGCGTGGGTGACGCCAGGAGGCCACGTGGTGGCCGGTGGGGTTGAAGTACGCCGCCAGGCGCATTTTTTTGCTCATATCGAGGATTCTCCGTAAATCGGTTTCTAGATTTAACGTTGCCAATAATAACAACCCTACTGGCCACTAAGGCATGCCCTGCCTTGATTTGGGTCAAACAATGTTCATAAATTCATAGGGTCGCTATGATTTCCTTGAGTCGCGGCCAAGTCGCCTCGCCTTTGTCGCGCATCAACGCAATATACGACGCATTTTCCCAACGAGTAAATGCAATGGGGTAGCTGGGGCGCAATCGCAGGCGACCATACCAGTCTGCGGTCCTGGGGCGGTGATCGAGCCACCCCAAGAGATTCAAATGATCCAAGCGCGTGAGATAAGGCGTGAATGCGGCGTCCGCCAAGCTATAGCTTTCGCCCGCAAGCCAGGGCGCGGTGCCGAGCGTCTCCTCCATATCGGTGAGCAACCGCTCCCACATGATCACGGCGGTGCGAAACTCTTTCGATTCGATGCCGTTGTAGATCACATCGCGGCGCCGTTCGCGCCGCACCGGGTCGGGGATTTTGTCGATCAGCGCATCACAAGCCTCTTTACCCCGCTCCAGATACTGAAAGCGAAATGCCGTGCCCATGCTCAAGGTGGCGGTGGCGATGTCGTGATGGCCCTCGTCAAGCCGCTTGGTCCACAGCCGCATTTGCGCGCGGCCAAACGAATCGGCGGGCCGCAGTGGCACCTGGGGAAATTCGTCATCCAGATATTCCATGATGACATTCGACTCCCTGATGGCCCGACCACGGTCCACCAGGGTGGGCACCACGCCGCGAGGATTGAGTTTCAGATACTCAGGGGTCTGTTGATCGCCAGCGCGCAGATCCAAGTGATGGCTTTTCCACTCAAGGGTCTTCTCCGCCAGCGTGGTGCGCACTTTTTGCGCGCAGGTGGAGGTGTCGTTGTGATAGAGCTCAAGCATGTAGGGTGTCCCGTGGCGTAGTTTGTTTTCGATCTTCGATAATCATTGCCGAGGCTTTCTCCGCGATCATCATAGTCGGAACATTCGTGTTGCCGCAGGGCACGGTGGGCATGATCGAGGCATCGACCACGCGCAAGCCTTCCAAGCCGTGAACGCGCAAGCGTTCATCCACTACGGCCATCGAGTCATTACCCATTTTGCAGGTGCCCGATT
>JBJXEY010000557.1:0-6666 GCA_046153355.1 Burkholderiales bacterium | reverse complement strand
TCTCGACGCGGCGCTTTGGCGAGTATGAGAATCTGGATGGCGCCTTGCTGCTGCTCGCCTCGGATGCTGGGGCCTATATGACCGGCTCGGAGGTCGTGGTGGATGGCGGGCATTCGTGCAGTTCGCTATGACGAACTCAAGGCGGCGAGGGAAACGCTCGCAGTGACATAAATTCGCAAGAAGGGAGTGGAAAAAGGCGGAGGGAAAAGTTTTGCAAAAAAGCACGATCGGTCGTATTATTGCCGGATGGCTAATGTTCAGATGAGATCCGACAGCATTCGTCCCGGCACTAAACGACTGCGCACCCGCGAGCGAGTGCTACACGAAGCGCTAGCGCTTGCCAGTCGTATCGGCTTTCAAGGCTTGTCCTTTGGGACCCTGGCGGAACAGGCAAAGTTATCCAAAAGCGGCTTGTTCGCGCATTTCGATTCCAAGGAAGATCTGCAAATCCAGACGCTGGATCTCGCCTCGACAATGTTCGTCGAACGCGTGCTCAAGCCGGCCATCGCGGCACCGCGCGGCGTGGCGCGCGTACGCCGGTTGTTCGAGCGCTGGATGGATTGGATTCAATCCGAGGCCGACCCGCGCGGCGACATTCTTATTAGTTGCGCCTTTGAGTTCGACGATGCGCCCGATGGCCCGATGCGCGAGGCAGTGGTCAAGGGCCACAACGCGATGCATACCACCATAGAGCGATTGGCGCGTCAGGCAATCGATGCGGGCGATCTCGCCGATTCACTCGACCCCGCGCAATTCGCTTTCGAATTTCTTGGCATCGTTCATGCCTATCACCACATGCGCCGCTTGCTACGCAGCGACCGGCACGCCAAGCGCGCCAAGCTGGCGTTCGAGCGGCTTCTGGACGATTACAAGCTCTGAGGGGAGCACATCATGCAACGCACCTATATTCTTGGCGGTTACCAGACCGATTTTGCGAAGAACTGGTCGCGCGCAGGCGGCGACATCGCGGCCATCGTGCGCGACACGGCGCTGGGCGCGCTAGAAGCGTGCACGCTTACAGCTGCGGATATTGAAACCATTCACGTCGGCAATGCGTTTGGTGAATTGCATCGTGGCCAGGCGCATATGGGCGCGATGGTGGCCTCGGTGCTGCCCAATTTTTCAGGCATCCCTTCCTCGCGCCACGAAGCAGCATGTGCATCGGCGAGCATGGCGGTACTTGCTGCCATGGCGGAGATCGAGGCGGGTCGCTATGAATGCGCACTGGTGTTGGGCGCCGAAGAGGAACGCAATGTACCGGGTGCAGATGCGGCGCAGATTCAGGGCGCCGCGGCGTGGGTGGGAAAAGAGGGTGTTGGCGCGAAGTACATGTGGCCGCACATGTTCAACCTTCTTGGGCAGGAGTACGCAACGCGCTACGGCCTGAAATATGAGCATCTGGGTGAAATCGCGCGTATCAACGTGGAGAACGCGAAACGCAATTCCAACGCGCAGACTCGGCAATGGAACTACGGTGATCGCAGTTTTACGACCGACGACGAGGCCAACCCGGTGATAGAAGGGATGATACGGCGCCAGGATTGCTGCCAGGTCACTGATGGTGGCGCGGCGCTGGTGTTGGCCTCGCCCGACTTCGCGCAGCGCTGGGTCGCCAGACGCGGTGGCAAACTCGATGACTTGCCCTATATCGCGGGCTGGGGACACCGCACTGCTAGCCTGTTGCTTGAGGAAAAGCTCGCGCAAAGCCGCGCTGCGCCTTACGTGCTGCCGCATCTGCGCAGGGCGGTGACCGACGCCTGGATGCGTGCCGGCATTGCCGGACCCGAGGCGCTGAACGGCGTGGAGGTGCATGACTGTTTTACCACCACCGAATACATGGCCATCGATCACCTGGGCCTCACCGCGCCGGGCGAATCATGGAAAGCGATTGAAGAAGGACGCATTGGCGTGGGTGGCGCCACGCCCATCAACCCTAGCGGCGGTCTGATTGGCGGTGGCCATCCTGTTGGCGCCACCGGCGCGCGTATGCTGCTCGATGCCGCGCGCCAGGTGACGGGCACTGCGGGCGATTATCAAGTCGAAGGCGCGCACACTTTTCAAACGCTGAATATTGGCGGCAGTTGCGCGACGGTAGCGAGCTTTGTTGTACGCCGGGATGAGAAACAATGAATGCTAAGAAAAGACAATGAACGCCAAGAAACCCTTTCCCCATTCGCTTTCGCTGCCGCTGATCGCGGCGCCCATGTTTCTGATATCCGGGCCCGACATGGTGCTCGCTGCCTGCCGGGCGGGCATCATTGGCGCGTTTCCCACGCCCAACTGCCGCACCAGCGAGGCGCTGGAGGAGTGGTTGAAGATCATTTCCACGGGCTATGACAAATTGAAGATGGATGCCAATGGCGCGCCGGTTGGTGCCTGGGCGCCCACCGTGGTCACGCATCGCACCAATGAGCGCTGTGAAAAAGATCTGGAACTGCTAGTCAAATACAAGGCGCCGGTAGTGATCACCGCGCTGGGTTCGCCCGCGCGCGCCGTGGATATCGTGCACAGCTACGGCGGCCTGGTATTCGCCGACGTCAACAGCATGACATTGGCCAAAAAAGCGGCCGATTGCGGCGTCGATGGTCTAGTGCTGGTTTCCTCCGGCGCCGGCGGTCATACCGGCGCGATGGCCGCGTTTTCGTTCGTGCCGCAGGTGCGCAAATGGTGGGATGGCTACATCATTTACGCGGGCGGCGTGTGCGATGGCGCGGGCATACGCGCCGCCGAAGTACTGGGGGCAGATCTTTGCTACATGGGCACGATGTTCATCGCCACTGAAGAAAGTCAGGCCGAGGCCGGGTACAAAAAGATGCTCACCGAATGCGGGCCCGAAGATCTGATCGTCACCAAGGCGTTCACCGGCGCCAACGCCAGCATGTTGAAGCCCACCATCGTCGCCGCAGGCCTGGATCCGGATGCATTGGTGCCCCGCAAGGAAATGGAGTTCCGTGGCCAGAATAGCAACAGCCAGCCGTGGAAAGGCATCTGGTCGGCGGGCCAGGCCATCGGCAACGTTGACCGGGTGAAATCGGTGGCTGAGCTGGTCAGTGAGTTCAAACAACAATATGCCGCAGTGCGGGCATTACACGGCTGAGCATGACGCCGCTAGTGCTTCTGCACGGATTGTCGACCACGCCCGAGGTTTGGGCGGCGGTTCAGACGGGGCGCGAAACCTTGGCGCCTGAGTTGCCGGTGCACGAGAGTATGGATGCCATCGCCACGGCATTGCTGGATAAGCTGCCGCCACGCTTCGCACTTGCCGGTTTTTCTCTCGGCGGCTACGTGGCGCTGGCGATGCTTGCCTCTGCGCCACAAAGGATCGAACGCCTGGCACTGATCTCCACCAGCGCGAGCGCCGATACGCCCGAGGCGAGCGCCTACCGCGAGCGACTGATCGCGCTGGCGCAGAGCGGGCGTTACGAGGCCATCGACGCGAAGATGGCGCCGTTCCTGGTTCATCCGCAGCGCGCCGGCGATACGGCGATCATCGAGCTTCGCCAGCGCATGGCTGCCACTTATGGCAGCGAGCGTTATGTGGCGCATCAGCGCGCCTCCTCGGCGCGGCCTGATCGCCACGGCTTGTTGGAAACCTTCACCGCGCCGGCACTGGTTGTTGTGGGGCGTGAAGATCGCGTTACACCGCTTGCGTTATCCGAACAGATGGCGCGGCGCTTGCCGGCCGCGGAACTCGTGGTCTTGGAGCAATGTGGCCATTTGTCGCCGGTGGAAGCACCCGAGGCGCTTGGCGTCGCGTTACGGCGTTTGCTGGATTCTTGAAAGGGGTAGAAAACATGAAAACCAAGCAATGGATTGCGGTTTCGCTCGTGGCATTCGCAATGGGCGCGGCGATACCGGGCGCGCAAGCGCAGGAGTACCCCGCCAAGCCGGTGCGGGTGATCTCGCCGTTTCCGGCTGGCAATGTGAACGACACGGTGGTGCGCATGATCGGCGAGCGTTTCGTGCAGACCACCGGGCAGCCCTGGGTGTATGACTACAAGGCGGGGGCCGCCGGTTTCATCGCGGCGCAAGCATTGACCGCATCGCCGCCTGACGGTTACACCATATTGCTTGGCACCTCAGGCTTGATGACCATCAACCCGCATACCTTCTCGAAATTGCCCTACGACCCGTTGAAAGATTTCGTGCCGATCGCGCAGATCATCGGCTCGCAGATGGCGTTCGCGGCCGCTGGAAATGTGCCTTCCAATTCGCTTGCTGAATTCGTCGCCTTTGCCAAGGCCAATCCGGGGAAGACCAACTTCGCCTCATTCACTGCGGGCAACCCCTCGCATTTCGCTGGCGTGATCCTCAATCAACTCACCGGCATTGATATGACGCATGTGCCCTACAACGGCAGTCCGCCAGCGGTTCTCGCTCTTCTGGGCGGACAGGTGCAGACCGGGTTTCTGCCGTTGATTTCGGTGAAACAACACATCGATGCGGGCAAGATGAAGGCCTATGCCATCACCGGCGCGCAACGCTCGCCGCTCCTGCCCAATGTGCCCACCTTCAAGGAACTAGGCTTCCCGAAGATGGAGGTGTACATCTGGTCGGGGTTCGTTGCGCCCGCCGGCACGCCGGTTGCAATCGTGCAGAAATTGAATCGCGAAATCAGCGCCGCGCTGCGGGTGCCGGAGGTGCAGCAGAAAATGCGCGCGAGCGATCTTGAACCCTTGCCCGGCACGCCAGAGGAATTCACGCGCATGATTCGTATTGATTTTGAACGCTGGGAAGGCGCGGTCAAGGCCTCCGGATTCAAATCCGATTAGAGGGGGACGACGATGAAACTATCCGATCTGCCGCATCACGAGATTGCCGGTCTTGACGGCCCGAACGCGCCGATTGCCAAAGAGAGCTATTTCGATTCGCTTGAGGTGATCGAGGGCGAAGTCCCCAAGGATTTGAATGGTGTGTATGTGCGCAATGGCCCGAATCCGCGCTTTGCGCCGGATTGGCGCTACCACGTTTACGATGGTGACGGCATGCTGCACGCGGCCTATTTCGACCGTGGTCGCGTCAGCTACCGTAACAAGTGGATACGCACCGCAGGGCTGGCCGAAGAGCTGGCCGCAGGACGCTCGCTGTGGAAGGGCTTGAAGGAGCCGCCACGCGCCGACCGGCCCGATCAGCCGCAGAAAAATAACTCCAATACCGATGTGAAATATCACGCCGGCAAACTCCTCACCATGTTCTCTCTCACCGGCGTGCCCTATCACGTCGATTTGATGAGCTTGGATACCATTGGTCCGGCGACTTTTGACGGCGCAATCAAAAAACTTTCCGCGCATTCGCGCCCCGACGAGCACACCGGTGAGTTGCTTTTTTTCGATTACGGCAAAGAGCATCCGTACATGAGCTATGGCGTCATCGGCCCGGATGGCAAGTTGAAGCACCACATTCCGGTGGAACTGCCCGGCCCGCGCCTGCCGCACGACATGGCGGTTACCGAGCACTACACCATCCTGCACGACTTCCCGCTGATCCCCGACCCCGAGGCGTTGAAGTTAGGTCGCCATAAGCTCACCTTTCATCCGGAGATGCCCTCGCGCTTTGGTATCGTGCCCCGCTACGGCGCGGCCAGCGAAATCCGCTGGTTCGAGGCGAGCGCGCTGTACATGTTGCATGTGGCGAACGCCTGGGAGGAGGGGGACGAGATTGTGATGGTGGGCACGCCCTACCGCGTGCACAAGGACGATTTTGGCCAGCCCGACGTGAAGCGACTGATCGGCACCATCCGCAAACGCCAGCGCGATTTTCTCCTGTACGAGTGGCGCTTCGATCTGAAAACTGGCGAGACGCACGAGCGCGTCATCGACGATGTGTTGAACAGCGAATTTCCGGTGATCAACAACGAATACGCGGGGCGCAAGAACCGCTGGTCCTACCACATCATTTTTCCCCAGGGCGGGGATGAGGAACCGAGATTTACGGGTCTCGCAAAATACGATCTCACCACTGGCGGCTACCAGGCCTGGAGCGAAGGCCCGGCGTTTTATTACAACGAGCCGATGTTTGCGCGCGCCGACGACATGCAGGCCGAGGACGACGGCTATCTGGTGACCTTTGTGTGGAACCCGAACGAGGTGCGCTCGGAAATCCAGATCTTCGATTGCCGCGGGCGGGAGTTCGGCCGCGGACCGATCGCGCGGGTGGGGCTGCCGCAGCGCGTACCCAATGGGTTTCATGCCACCTATGTGAGCAGGAAACGGCTGGAGAGTGGCTTATAAAAATACTAGATTAAGATAGAAATTGGGCTATCAAGTACGGCAGATGGCTTAAATTTTAAAGAAAGTTTAAGAATAATTCGGTTTAGCCTGGTTATTCTTCCGCTTTAATGCCGGCATTTGTGATCACCTTGCCAAATAAATCCGAGCCCTTACGCATCAATGCCGCGAATTCCTCTGATGAATTGGCGATCACGAAATTGCCCATCTCTTCGAGCTTGGGTCGGGTATCGGCTGCGGTGAGCACCTTGACCATCTCGCTATTTAAGCGCTGAACTACGGGCCGCTGCATTTTTGCCGGTCCGAACATGCCAAACCACGATGGTGGTTGTTCGAATCCGGCAACGATCTCACTCGCCATGGGGACATTGGGCGCCACAGGGAAGCGACGCGATCCGAGCCACGCTAAGAGTTTTAATTTGCCCGTGGCGATATGCGG
>JBJXEY010000556.1:0-9380 GCA_046153355.1 Burkholderiales bacterium | reverse complement strand
TTGGGCACGTCCGGGACTGTGAGGGGTGAGGGCGGCAACGTCCTCACTTACTTGGCGAAAATTGTACTGAGCTCAAATTTTGTTGAGGGGATGAACATGACACACCTGCATCGCATTGCAGTCTCGTTGGTGATCGCGGCCGTCGGCTTGCCGATGGCCGCCAATGCCCAGTCGTATCCGACCAAGACTATCCGGGTAATCATCGGTTACGCGGCCGGAGGTGGGCTCGACTACACAGCCCGCCTGGTGGGCCAGCACTTGAGCACGACTTTGGGACATCCGGTCATAGTCGAGAACCGCCCCGGAGCCGGCGGCACCATGGCCGAGGAGCAGGTCTCCCGATCGGAACCCGACGGCTACACGCTCATCTACAGCGTGGGCAGCGATATGGCGGCACGCAAGTTCCTCACCCGGAAGCCCGCGCTCGATCCCAACAAGGACTTCACGCCAATCGCCACCGCCATCGGATCGGGGAACATCATCCTGCTCAACCCGTCGCACCCGGCGAAGAACCTCGCCCAGTTGGTCGAGTTCTCCAAGCGCAACCCCGGAAGGCTCACCTATGGAACAGCCGGCGTGCAGTCGTATTACTACCTCATCGGCGAGCTGCTCAAGCAGAACGGCATCGACATGCTCCACATCCCCTACAAGGGCAACGCGCCGGTCGTGACCGCCCTGGCTGCCGGTGAGGTCGACATCGGCCTGGTCAATTTCGCGGCGGCGCTACCGATGATCAAGGCGGGCAAGGCGAGGGTGCTGGCCGTGCTCGAATCGAAGCGCTTCCCGAGCGAGCCGGACCTGCCGACGGTCGCCGAGGCGCTGCCGACGTTCAAGGCGCCGCTCTCCTGGTTCGGCTATTTCGGTCCGCCAGGAATCCCGCAGCCCATCGTGGAGAGGCTCAACACCGAGATCAACAGGGCGCTCGACACGCCCGACATTAGGGGCAAGATCACGGCGCTGTACCTGAACATCATCACGCTCCCGCCCGATCAACTGCGCCCATTCATCGCTGAGAGCGCCGACCTGTTCGGCAGAATCATCAAGACGGCGAACATCAAACCCTTCGACGACTGAGAATGGCACGCATAACAATCATCGAGCGCGCGGACATGGACGCCGAACAGGCACGTGTTCATGACGAGGCCATGAAATCAAGCGGCATCGTGGGCGGACCTTTCTATGCCTACATACGCCTGCCGAAGTTGTTCGAGGCCGCGCAGAACCTGCGCGCGAGCACGTCGCATCGGTGGGCAATTTTTCGATGACATCCCTGACCGCCGATACCTTCGGCATTGAACCGCCATCGGTCAACGCGACACCGCTCGCGCCATAGCGTGCACTGCCGCCGATCCTTGGGCACCTGCAGAGGATGGCGTCGTACTTGATAGAGGAGATAACCATGGCATTAGCACAACCCATTCTCGATGCGCGAGGCGCAAAGCCGCTCGAGGAGATCGACGATTTCTGGCACACGGGTGCACAAACCTTGGCCGGGCAGTATCTGCGCCGCTTCTGGCAACCGGTGGCGCAGGTGGGCGACATTCTCGCCGCATGGAGCAAACCGATTCGCGTCTTGGGTGAAGATCTCACTTTGTATCGCGGCGTAAGCGGCAAGCCCTATGTGGTGGCCTATCGCTGCGCGCATCGCGGCACGCGGCTATCTACGGGCAGCGTCGATGGCGAAGGCATACGCTGCTCCTATCATGGCTGGAAATACGATGGCAACGGGCAATGTGTCGATCAGCCCTCCGAGCCACGCTCGTTCGCCGAGCGGGTGAGAGTCAAGTCCTATCCGTGCCGCGAATATTTAGGCTTGTTATTTGCCTATCTGGGCGAAGGCGAGCCGCCGCCTTTGCCGCACTACCCGCATTTCGAGGCCGACGGCGTCGTGGTGACGCACGGCAACGACTGGCCGTTCAATTATTTTCAGCATCTGGAAAATGCCATGGACGAAGTGCACATCGGTTTTCTGCACGCAAAATCGCCCTACCAGGGTTCCATCAATGCGGAGGTGCCACGAATTTCCGCGGAAGAAACCGAGTTTGGCCTGGTGCAATATGGCGAGCGCTCGAAGACGCGGCGCGCAACCTACTACCACATGCCCAATATGACCAGTTGGGCGCAGCCGCCGGGTTATCCCGAGGAGACAGGCTGGCGCGACATGCTTGGCTGGCGCGTGCCGGCCGACGATTATTCGCACAACACCTTCACCGTGACGCACGCCCGCGTGCCGATTGAGCAAGCGGCAATATTTCTTTTGCATCGCAAAACCGAGAACGAGGAGTTGGCAAAATTGCGGCCCTTCGAGGAAATCGCCGGCGAGGTGCTCGCCGGAACCATGCGCTTTCGCGATATACCCAATCGCGGCAATGGCGCCGACCTCACGCGCATCCAGGATCGCATCATCATGGTGGGGCAGGGAGAGATAGTCGATCGCCCCAATGAGACGCTGGGGGCAGCCGACGTTGCGGTTCAACTGTTGCGTCGCATCTGGCGACGCGAGTTGATGGCCTTGCGTGATGGAAAGCCCCTGAAGCAGTGGGCGCGTTCCATTCCCGCGCCGAACTCGGGAGCGTGATCATGCGTTTTTTTATTGGTTGTGCATTGGCCGGATTGGCGCTCCTTACCCCGCTTGGCGCAAATGCGCAGGGCTATCCCAACAAACCGGTGCGCATGGTGGTGGCCTCCACGCCAGGTTCGGCGCTGGATATTCACGCGCGGCTGCTCGGTAATCAATTGGCCGAGATCTGGAAGCAGCCGGTGGTGATGGATTACAAGCCGGGCGCATCCATGGCGATTGGCGCCGATTATGTGGCCAAGGCAACACCCGATGGCTACACGCTGTTTTTCTCCATCGATACGCCGTTTGTGGTCAATATGGCGACCTTGCCGAATCTTCCCTACGCGATGGCGGACTTCGCGCCTATCTCATTCTGGTCGGTCAACCCGTTCGTGCTGGTGGTGAATGCCGCATTGCCTGCGAAAAGCGTGCCGGAATTAATCGCATTGCTAAAGCTTAGTCCTGGCAAATACAACGCCTCCAGTGCCTCGGCCTCTACCGTCTTGACCCACGAGTTGATGAAGTCGCTGGCCGGCGTGGACTACGCTGTGATCAATTACAAGGGCGGTATTGAGGCGATTGCCAGCACCGCCGCGGGTGAAACGCAGCTTGCGTTCTACGACCTGGGCAATGCGCAGGCGATGCTTCGTGCCGGAAAAATTCGTGCCCTGGCGCAAACGCCGGCGCAACGCTCGCGCGTCATTCCGGATATCCCCACCGTGGCGGAAGCGGGCGTGCCGGGTTTCGAGGGCGGCACCTGGAGCGCGGTGTTCGCGCCGGCGAAAACGCCGCGCGAAGTGATTGGCAAGATCAACGCCGACATCCGGCGCGTGGTGGAGATGCCCGATATTGCCGCCAAGCTCACCGCACTAGGCGTGGAGCCGCGCGCCAGCAGCCCCGAGGAATTATCGAAACACATCGCCGAGAGCACCGCGCGGTGGGTGAGGCTGGTGAAGGAGCGAAATATCAAGCTTGCGCAATAGCCAGTAGCGCATAGGCGACGCGCAGCGTTTTTGGAACGGCGTGCGCGAGGATGGTCGCGATTTCGAAAAATGGGAGGGAACAATGTCATTGCTTGCAAAATGGGACGAAGTTCAATCGGCCGTCAACAAGAAGACGCTGTATGAACAAGGAAATAATCTATTCAACAAAAAGGTCTACGGCAACGAAGTCAGTTTCATGTATGCGATTAGGAAGGGCGGCTATCACTCCTTCCCGCATAGCCACGATGCGGAGCAGTTGAACTTCTGTCTTGAGGGTGAACTGTGGATCTTCGTCGATGAAGAAGGTTTTCTATTGAAGAAGGGCGACTTCCACCGCGTGCCGCGCAACGCGATTCACTGGGCTTGGAACCGCACCGGCGAGGACATCATCCTGTTGGAGGCGCACACCCCGCCGCTCATCAGTTTTCCAAACAATCCCGAAGCCGAAGCCTTATATGTCGGGCTTTTCGACGAAAATGAAAGCCCAAATCTGGTTGGAAAAGCCGCCAATATATTCAAAGAAGAATACCGCGAGCACCAAAAACGCGTCGAGGCGCGCCTGTTTCCCGAACTTGCGGCGGCAAAATAAAAATGCGGGTTGGAGCCACATTTCCCGCTCGAGCCTCGGGGCAACATCGGGTCAGCGTCGCATTAGCCGTGTGTGCGGGCGTGACGGCGGTCATTGCGTCGATTGGCAACGCGGCGGCGCAGGCACAGAGCTTTCCCTTCAAGCCCATTCGTATCGCCAGCAATTCCGCGGCGGGGAATCCGGGTGACATCGCGGTGCGCGTCGCCGCGCAAAAAATCAGCGCAGTGTTCGGCCAGCCGGTGCTGGTGGAAACGCGCGTTGGTGCGGGCGGCAAACTGGCCGCGACCGACACTATCAAGGGCGGGCCGGACGGCCATTCGATTTTGTTCAGTTCCAGTTCAATTCTGATCAGCCGCTACCTGCTGAAAGATATGACCGTGGATGTGCAGAAAGATCTCGCGCCGGTTAGCGTCGCGGTGCGTGCGGATAACAATTTCATGGCGACGCACGCCGACTTGCCGGTATCGTCGGTGCGCGAGCTGGTCGAGTACGCGCGCAAAAGTCCCGGCAAAATCACCTATTCGAGTAATGGCGTGGGGTCGTCGTTGCATTTGCAGTTCCTCGGTGTCACGCTCTCGGGCAAGGTCGACATGACCAATGTTCCTTATGCGTCCGGCAACAATTCTCAACGCATCGCGGATTTTCTAACTGGTCGAACGCAGGCGATCATCGCGCCCTATACAACGCTCAAGGCCGCAGCGGATTCAGGCAAGGTGAGATTGCTTGCCATCATCGCCGCGAAGCGTAACCCGCGTGCCGCCGAAGTCCCTTCAATCCTCGAAGAGATTTCCGGTTACCAACTGCTTGGCACTTTTTGGGGTTTCTGGGTGCCCGCCGGTACCCCGTCGACCGCGATCAACCGCTTATCAGACGAAATTCAAAAGAGTTTTCTCGACCGCGAGATCGTCGCCAAGCTCGATGCGCTGGATGTGCAAGCCGGTGGCAGCAGCCCACGCGAATTTGCCGCCGAGGTCAAAGAGCAGATTGGATTCATCGAGGAGTTCGTCAAGGCCGCGGCGATCAGGCCGGAGTAATCCTTTTCCTTTGATTAGGACTACATGTACGCCTGACCTATTGGGACGGATGATTGCGCAACGACTCACCGAGCGTCTGGCGCAACCCTTTGTCGCGGAGAATCGCGCCGGCGCGAACGGCAATCTTGCCGGCGAATTGACGGCCAGGGCATCGCCCGATGGCTATGTGCTGTTTCTTGCCACCAATGGCAATTTGTCTATCAACCCCGCGATATATGGGCCGGCGAGATGCTGAACACCTTTGCCGATGTCAAACTCACGCACATTCCCTACAAGGCGTTTGCCCAAGGCGTGCCCGATACCATGAGTTGCAAAGTTGACGTGTCCGTGGGGTCGGTCGCCGGTGGCCTGCCGCTGGTTCGCGCGGGCAAGCGCAAGGCGCTGGGCATCACCCCGGCAACGCGTTTTCCCGGCACACCGGATGTCGCCACCATGATCGAATGGGCTATGCCAAGTTTCGATCTGGTTGCGTATTATGGTCTGGTCACCACTGCGGGGACGCCGCGCGCGGTGGTCGAGCGCCTCAATAGCGAGTTGGTGAGCATGCTTCGCGAAAAGGAAACTGCGGAGATTTTGCTTGTCCAGGGCCTTCTGGCGGTGGGAGATACGCCTGAACAGTTTGCCGTGAAAATACGCGACGATCTGGAGTTTTTTGCAAAGCTCGCGAAGGCGATTAATCTGCGCGTAGAGTAATTTATGCAATGTAGTAGGGTCGTCAAGGAGTCATCAAAATGCTGATCCAATACTTGAGTGGCTATTCATGCCGGTGCGATGCAGTTGCGCTTGCATTGGGATTCCAATATGGCGGCTGACGGGCGGTTCCGTTTGGGCTTGCCGATTGGCGGACCGGAATACGTTTAGCACGTCAGGGTTGGTTGGGCGCAGATCACCGCTGTTGAGGGCAAGCAACAAGTTAAATCGAGGAGAAATCATGCGTGGTATTTATTTGGGTTTGACATTGGCGTTAGGTCTGTTCGTTGCAGGGTTGACTCAGGCGCAGACGCCTGAGCGGATTTTCTACAACGGCAAGATCGTCACGGTGGACAAGAACTTTTCCATTAAAAGCGCGGTGGCCATCCGCGGCGACCGTATCGTCGCGGTCGGCGATACCGCGAGCATTCGCAAACTGGCCGACCGCAGAACGGTGCAGACCAATCTCAATGGCCGCACCATGATTCCGGGCATCATCGACAATCACATGCATTTTCTGCGCACCGCCTTGCTCCCCGGCGTGGATTTGCGCGAATTGGAATCAGCCTTCACCATCGATGTGGCGCTTGGCATGATTCGCGCGCGTGCCAACGCCGTGGCGCAGGGCGAGTGGATGTCCGCGCTGGGCGGCGTGCATTGGAACCAATTCGAGCAGCAGCGCTTTCCCAATCTGACCGAATTGGATAGCGCCGCGCCGAACCACCCTGTGTATCTGTCGGTTTCCAACTCCGGGCCCGGCACAGTCAATTCGCGCGCCAAGGCATTCCTTGAATCAAAAGGTTTGCCGATCGGAGCGGATGGCAAGATCGAACAAGGCGAGCACACGGTTCGCGCGTGGCGGGCAGTAAGCGCCCTGTTCGACAGCCACGACACCATCAAGCGCGCGACGCAACGGCAGATGGCCTTCGCCACCAGTGTTGGTCTAACCATGATCTCCGATCATGGCGGCACCATTCCCGAAGGCGGCTATCTTGATCCGGCGACCGGTTTCGATCCGTTTCTCGACCTGGTGCGCGAGGGCAAGGTGCCGCTACGCATCCGTTTGTTCCTGCCAATCATAGAGACCGAACCCAGCCTGCCGATTTTGCGCGGGCGCCTCGACAATGCATTTCGCGACTTCGGCAATGACATGGTTAAGGTGATCGGTTTTGGGGAGTGGCTCGCGGATCGCAAATTCCAGACCATGAGCCCGCTGCCCGAGTTCTACGAGAACGCCGCGAAGCTGGCCGCCAAGCGCGGCTGGACCTATCAGCAGCATGTCATCAACCTGCGCGAGATCAAAGCGCATCTGGATGTCTGGGAGCGTGTCAACAAGGAGACGCCAATCGCGCCGCTGCGCTGGTCGCTGATGCACCTCTACCAGATGGATCAGGAAAGCATTGACCGCGCCAAGGCACTGGGCATCGGCCTGATGCCGCATTCGACGCAGTACTACAACTTCAACAACCAGCCGGGAACGATGCCTCCGTTTCGCGCGATCGTGGACAGCGGAATCCGCTCGGGCGGCGGCTCGGACGGCGCGCGCATCGCCACCATGAATCCCTGGCCGATGATCTATTACATGGTGACGGGAAGGAATACTGCCGGACGTTTGATCAACCCCGGGCAGACGCTGACGCGCGAGGAATCGCTTCGCATGTGGACGGCGAACAATGGCTGGTTTTTCCGCGAGGAGAATCACGTCGGTTCTATTGAGGTGGGGAAACTCGCGGATCTGGTGGTGTTATCGAATGACTACCTTGATCCGAAAAAGGTGCCGGATGAGGACATCCGGAAACTCACCTCATTGATGACCATGGTGGGGGGGAAGGTGGTGCATAACGCCGGGCCGCTGCGCTAGCCCCCTATGTATTTGACTCGGTCTAGAAGTGGTCTGGCGGCTGTTACCGGCAGGTACCCGGCGGGCCAGGCCGCCAAGGAGTGATGATGGAAAAATTATTGACTTGGAACCTCGCGCAAGTGGATGCCGCTTTGCTGCTATTGCGCCTGGCTGTTGGCATCGGATCTTTGGTCCACGGCGCACATAAGATCGGCAAGGTATCGTTCTTTGCCGCCAGCCATCATCTCCCGCATTGGCTCGCGCATCTCGCCACGTGGGTACAAATCATTTGTAGCCTGTGCCTGCTAGTTGGATTTGCCACCTTCCCTGCATCCCTCGGATTGGTAATCTTCTATGTCGTCGCGACGCAGGAACTCATTGTCCGCAAGAAAGAGCCTTTTGCAGCGGCCGATGTGCACACCTGGGACATCGGCGTCATGTATCTGGTGATTCCGTTGGCGATCCTGCTTACCGGTCCTGGGCGATATTCACTGGATGCGCTGCTTTTCGCGCAGTAATTCGGTACGAACCTTTTTGTGCGAATGATCCGTTCGCGATCGAACAACCAGCACTCATCAGGACTTGCTTCCCTGACTTGGAAAACAAAAGTAGTTGCGCCATCAATAGTTGTCAAGGTGACATTATTTTCCTCAAAGAGAGACCGATGCCCAAACCCGCCGCAGCAAAGTTGCTTTCCTCTCCCGACGAACATCTCGGCTATTGGTTGAGATTCATCTCGATACATACCTCGCATGTCTTCAGTCTGAAATTGGAGAGCCTTGGGGTCACCGTGGCCGAATGGATGGTGCTGCGTACCCTTTATGGGAGCAATTTGACTTCTCCCAGCGCGCTGGCTGACGCGATGGGGCGAAGCAGAGGGGCTATATCCCGGCTTGTAGAGCGGCTGGTTAACAAAAAACTGATCAAACGCGTCGCTTTGAGGGAAGACCGGCGCGGCCAGTCCATTACCTTGACCCGATCTGGGGTAAATATTGTTCCAAAATTGAATCGGCTCGCCGAGGGTAATGAAGAAAGATTCTTTTCTCATTTCAAACCGAAAGAGCGTCAACAGTTGATCCACCGTCTGAAACAGATCGCGAAAAGCCACAACCTCAAGGAAGTTCCATTGGAGTAAAACTCAGTTAATAGCTGCTCGTTCGTAACAGAATCAAGAATGCAAAAACCCCAACTCAAACTCACTATCACTGCCGGCCCTCGCCTCGATAACACTTGCAAAGCGGTCGACGCATTGTCGCCAAAACGCGCGGCGCTCCCTTATTCAACCGAAGTCCATAAATGAGAAAACCATGCGAATAATCTCCTTCAGACGAAAAAACGGCAGCGATGCGATTGGTGTGATGGTCGATGACACCCGCTTGGTAGATGTTTCACAACGCGATGCCACGCTACCGGTCAAATTGCGCGATGTGTTGGCGATGCCCGATGGCATTGATCGCCTGCGTAAGGCCGCGCAAGGCCAGCAGGCGGATTTTTCCTTCGATGAGGTGAGCCTGTTGCCGGTGATCCCGGAGTCCAACGCCATCTGGGCCCTGGCGCTCAACTACAAAAGTCATATCGAGGAGACTGGCCTCACCACCTCGCCGGACTACCCGCAGATTTTCCTTCGTACGCCAGCAAGCCAGGTCGGGCATTTGCAACCCATTGTGGCCCCGCCCATGGAGAT
>JBJXEY010000020.1:0-21650 GCA_046153355.1 Burkholderiales bacterium | reverse complement strand
CATTTTGCGGCGCAATGCGTAGAGCGCGTCATTCGATAGGCGATTTACGATTTGGTCACCGACCTTGACATCGCCAGCACTGGGCCGAAGCGCCCCGGCAATCAAGCGCAGAGTAGTGGTTTTCCCGCAACCGCTACCTCCCATGATGGCGACTACATTGCCGCGCAAAACGTTCAAGCTGATGCCATCCAAAATGGTCCGCTGATCGTAGGCAAATGTGACGTTTTCGATTTCGACCAGATTCTCGGCAGGCACGGGGGTAATAACTTGAAGGGAAAGGCAAAACACCGATTCTAGCCGATTCAGCCCAAACACTTGCCGAAATCACCATGCAACAAAATGAAATAAAGTTCGGCCGGTCATTGTTATAGTATCGACCACCTAATTTGTGGGGCGCCCATGGTCGCGCCAATCCTTAGCTTCAAAAAAGTCAGCAAGAAATTCGGCAAGACGACAATCCTGCACGCAGTGGATTTCGAAGTCTCGCCTGGTCAGCAATTTGGCTTGGCAGGCGAAAATGGCGCGGGTAAGACAACGCTATTGAAATGTTTGCTCGATTTCTGTGCATTCGATGGTGGCACCATCGAGATCAAAGGGGTGCCCAGCACTCGCCCTCAAGCCAGGGCTTGCATGACCTTCCTTCCCGAGCGTTTTACGCCACCGTGGTATCTCACAGGCCGGGAATTTGTCCAAGCGACAATGCAAATCTCGGGGACCGCCTGGAACGAGCAGGCGGTGTTGACAATCTTCGAGGAATTGGATCTCGCACGCGCCAGTCTTGACAAACCGGTACGCACCTTTTCCAAGGGCATGACGCAGAAACTAGGGCTGGCAGCATGTTTTCTTTCAGGGAAAGACCTGTTCGTTCTCGACGAGCCAATGAGCGGGCTTGACCCCAGCGCGCGCGTGCGGGTGAAACGCCTGTTGCAAAGACTAAAGAATGAAGGGAAATCCTTGATATTTACCTCTCATTCTCTCGCTGATATTGATGAAATCTGCGACCATATGGTGGTCTTGCATCGCGGTTCCGTGGCGTATAGCGGATCTCCTGGCCAAATGTTGCTTCTCCAAGGCGAACAATCTTTGGAACGCGCGTTTTTAAAATGCATTGAAGCGAATTCTCATGGCCGATAAACCAAGTCTGTTAGTGGTCGATGACGATCCTTTGATCACCGAGACTTTATCCTTTGCATTGAGTAGGGATTTCGAGGTCCTGGTAAGCGACTCACGCCGCCACGCGATCAGCTTGCTGCGCCAACGAGACCACCCACCGCAATTGGCGTTGGTGGATCTCGGCTTGCCACCGGCCCCACACCGGCCGGACGAAGGTTTCGCGCTTATTGGCGATTTACTCGCGCATTCCCCTGCAATGAAAATTCTGGTGTTGTCGGGCCAGAACGACGCCGCAAATGCGCGTCATGCCCGCGCGCTGGGGGCCACTGAATTCGTCGCTAAACCTTGCGACGCGGAAAGTTTAAAAACAATACTTTTACGTGCGCTGCAATTTCGCGCCGCCGAATTGTCAAGCGACGACACGCCGGAGGTCGACCCTCTCATTGGCAATAGTTCACCACTGCAAAAGCTAAAGAACCAAATTAACCAGTACGCGGACTCGCCTTACCCGGCGTTAATCGAGGGCGAATCAGGCACCGGGAAGGAACTTGTCGCCAACTTGCTGCACCGATTGTCATGGCGCAAAAACAAACCGTGGTTTGCGCTCAATTGCGCGGCAATCGCTCCCACGCTGGTTGAACCAACTCTTTTCGGTTATGCCAAAGGGGCATTTACTGGGGCCACGCAAAGTAAGGCCGGCTATTTTGAAGATGCCGCCGATGGCACCTTGTTTCTCGATGAAATTGGCGAACTCCCCCTGGAACTACAGGCAAAATTGCTTCGCGTTCTGGAAAATGGCGAATACCAGCGAGTGGGCGAGACCCAACAACGCCATTCCCAGGCAAGGGTAATCGCCGCGACCAATCGCGATCTTCGTCAAGAGATAAAAGGCGGGCGTTTTCGCGCCGACCTGTACCACCGCTTGTCGGTCTTTACCCTGAGCGTGCCGCCGCTTCGGGAAATGGACGAAGACAAGGGTTTATTGCTTGAACATTTCCAAAAATTTTATGCGGCTCAGGCCAAGCTGCAAGCGTTTTCGTTCGATGAATCGGCGCTGCGATTGTGGCGCACCTATCGTTTTCCAGGCAATGTTCGCGAGCTGCGAAACATCGCCATCCGTCTGGCGACCAAGTACGCCGGGCAAAGGCTGTCGGCGCAAGATTTGGAACCTGAATTGGACATGGAATCGCCACTGACCGAAGCGAACGCGCCCCTTCTGGAACGCGATCCCGAGACGTTGGTGGACGAAGCGCAAAGGCATCTGCAGCGCGAGCGGGAATTCAATCTCGATCACATGCTCAAGCAATGGGAGCAGGGCTACATCGAGGCTGCCATGAAGCTAACTCGGGGCAATGTCAGTCAAGCGGCGAAAATGCTGGGAATAAATCGAACCACGCTTTATTCGCGCATGGAATCGCTGCAAAAGCAGCAATAAACACTATGTACCTCGAACATTTTGGCCTCAGTGAAGCTCCATTTCGGATAACCCCTCACACTGACTTTTTTTTCGCTGGCGCCAATCGAGGCGCGACCCTGGATGCATTGTTGTACGCCATCACCCACGACGAAGGCATCGTCAAGGTGTCAGGAGAAGTTGGCAGCGGCAAAACCATGTTGTGTCGGGTGCTCATGGAGCGCTTGCCCAGTCACGTGGAGATAATTTACCTCTCCAATCCGTCGCTTTCACGCGACGAAATTTTGCTCTCCATATCCGATGAGTTGAAACTCGACCCCGGCAGCGAACGTGGGACACGAGTACTTCGCACCATTCAAGAGGCATTAATCGAGCGTTATGCCGCTGGCCGCCGCGTTGTGGTTCTGATCGATGAAGCACACGCCATGCCGCGCGAAACCCTGGAGGAAATTCGCCTTCTTTCAAACCTAGAGGCAAACCGGCATAAATTGCTGCAAATCGTGCTTTTCGGCCAGCCCGAACTCGATCTATTGCTCAATACGTCGGAGATGCGCCAGCTTAAAGAAAGAATTACCCACGGTTTTCGCCTTGAACCATTGGTACGAAACGATATCAGAAGCTATGTTGACTATCGGATGCGAGCCGCAGGCTATCGCGGGCCTAATCCTTTTTCGGCGGCGGCTATCCGCCGAATTGACGCTGCATCGAAAGGATTGACTAGAAGGATCAATATTCTCGCGGATAAATCCTTGCTCGCCGCGTTCGCCGCAAACACCCACTCCGTGGGTGATCGGGAAGCCAAACGCGCCGTGGCCGATTCGGATTTTTATAAACCTCGCGCCAACCTAGGCCGCGTCGCGTTAATTGGCGGCGGAATTGCCGGCGGAATCGCCATCGGATACGCCATGGCGTTAGCCTTTTCAAACTCTGCGCCCCAACACGCAACATTGGTTGCACCTTCAGTATTCCTCGAATCCAAATCTCAAGTTCAGGCCTCGGAATTGCCCTCGTCCGCTAGGCGTGACGACCCGCAGAAATCAACCGCCGAGACTGACGCTCAAAAATCGGCGATCCCCGCCGTTAGGCAAGAGACCATAGCGACGAAAGATACTGAAGCACGAACGTCTCAACTAGCGTCGCAATCTGCCGAAAGTGCAATGAAATCGATGCCTGCACCGAGAAAAGGTGAGAATGAAGAGAATACGCCGAGCGGAAGTGGGCACGCCGAATTCTCAACACCAAAAGCCTTGGGCAAGCGCGCACAGCAGCGCTACACCATTACGCAGGAGTGGCTGAACAATGCGCCAGGAAAGGATTATTCGATCCAACTCATAACCGTCCCAGATAACGAAACTGCACGATTGGAGAGTTTTCTTGGACGCGCGCAAAAGCTGCTTCCGGACCAAGATTTGTACGTTTATAGCGTTAAAATCAATGGTCTACAGCATTACCGCGTTGCTTTGGGCCGTTATTCAAACACCCAAGAAGTACGCGACGCCATGGCCGCATTGCCAGCTGACCTCAAAATATCGAATCCATATTTTCGTAGCGTAGAGCGGATGCGCAGCCAGAATAGCCAATGACAGAATAAATTATCACGCAAAATCAATTTATTAGATTATACTTTTGATCTAAACTCGCAACTAATTGCGGAGATAGTGCGCGTTACTGGAAAGGTCGGTGTTTTCATGGGCACTTCAAGAATCCTGCTAATTGGAACAGCAATGCTCGCCGCGTGCTCGGCCCCCCCGGTCATGAAGCAATCGGACACACACGTTGTTCCCGAAGCATCAACGACGTCAGGCGCAATACCCTCGCCAGTCGCCATTTCCCCAAGCTTGCCGCGTCCAAAACAAGTTCAAAGGCCAGAGACCTATAGCGTTGTGGTCAATGGAGTTAAGGTCCATGAGTTGCTATTTGCTTTAGCGCGCGACGCCAAGCTGAACGTCGATATTCACAACGGCATCGCGGGTACCGTGACGATGAATGCCATCGATCAAACCCTTCCACAACTATTGACGCGCATCTCCAAGCAAGTGGACATGCGCTGGGAATTCGATGCGCCTAACTTGATCGTCATGCCAGACTCACCTTTCCTTCGCGTCTATAAGATCGACTACGTCAACATCGAACGAACCATGACCAGCTCGATGAACGTCTCCAGCAATCTTGGCGGCGGCGGTGGGGGCGGAGGCGGCGGTGGGGGCGGAGGCGGTGGGGGCGGAGGCGGCGGTGGCGCCTCATCGACCAGTTTACAAAATTCGTCCAACAACAGATTTTGGCGGACGTTGATCGATAATGTAAAAGATATTTTGCGCGAAACCGACCGCGTGGTTTTGACGGCAGCGGGGCCAAGTGCAACGCCTGCCGCGCCAACTGCGGCCGTCGCGCCATCGATACCGAATCCTGCCGGACTACTCGGAGGCGTCGCTGGCGCACTATTGGGAGGCGGTGCGCAGGCGGCATTGGGTGCCGCGCAAGCGCCCGCCGGGGGGCAAGCCGGGCAACCAGTGGGGGGGCCTCCCAGCGGAACACCGAATACGGAATATCGCGAGGCCGCCTCTGTCATCGCCAATGCGGAAGCAGGAGTACTGGTAATACGCGCCACGTCGCGTCAACACGAAAAAATTCAAGAATTCCTTGATCGCGTACTGGTCAACGCGAGACGTCAGGTGCTAATCGAGGCAACCATCGTAGAGGTGCAACTGAGCAACCAATTCCAACAGGGTATCAACTGGTCCCTATTGCGGCGCGGACCAGGGGGTATCAGCATCACCCAGGCCCCCGTAGGCGGGCTCGCCTCGACGCCCAATCAAGGCCTATTCATTGGCAACCTCGCAGCCCCCAATTTCAACCTGGGCAATCTCGCCTCAACTATTCAATTGCTGGAATCGTTTGGCAATGTTCGGGTTCTCTCCAGTCCGAAAATGTCGGTATTGAACAATCAGACTGCGTTAATAAAAGTCGTGGACGATGTGGTCTACTTCAATATCTCCAGTCAGCAATCGACCTCGGGTACCGCAGGTAACGTGATCGCTACCTTTACCGCGTCGAAACAAACCGAGCCGGTTGGATTCGTAATGAACGTTACCCCGCAAATTGGCGATAGTGACATCATCCTTTTGAATCTGCGCCCGACTCTGACGCGCATCGCGCGTTTTGTTCAAGACCCAACGCCAAACCTTGGTGGCGTGCCGAATTTGATTCCGGAAATACGCAGGCGCGAAATGGAATCCATGATTCGTGTCAACAGCGGCCAAATTGCGGTGATGGGCGGATTGATTCAAGAGCAGGTGAGCGATCAGGAAGACGGGATTCCCGGTATTCGCGGCGCGGAAGGTTTTGGACAACTATTTGGGCAACGAAATCGCTCCAATACCAAAACGGAACTGGTGGTGTTTTTGCGGCCGGTTGTCATCCGAGACCCCAGTATTGACGGCGATTACCGTTCTTATAGAGTATTCGCGCCGGATGAAAACTTCCTCAACCAACCCAATCCATCTACCTTCCCGATCGAGTCGCGCCAATGAGTTTGTTGCTGGAAGCGCTGAAAAAAGCCGAACTCGCGAAACAGGGTGCGTTAGGAACACCACCCCCTGAAGAAGAATTTGATATCGGCGGAATCCGGTTTGAGGAGCCGAACGAACCCTCGCTGTCCACCGAGCCCCTTGCCGATTTTCCCGCTCCGATAATGGAGCAAATTCCTGAAGAACCGATTCAATCACTGGCGCCCCCGCCCCCGCCATTAGAGGCAGCGCCCATCGTAGCGGCACCCCGCGCCCCCGCGCGACCGACTGCGCCGCCTCCGGAAGCCGAGCCGCCTGCTCCCAGCCCTGCTGCCCCTCAACGAGCCGCCGCGCGTCAGGTATTCGAAGCGAAAGAGGTCGATTACAACCCGAAACGGCCCTTCTACATAACTCTTGCGGTTCTTAGCCTTAGTGCTGTCGGGTACGGCGTTTACCTTTGGTGGCAACTGCAACCGCGCTATTCGGTTAATACCACCGCCATACAAAACGCGCCGAAATCCGCCCCGGTAGCGAAATCGACCTTGCCACCTCCGCCGAAGGAGGTCGAAAAAGGAGAGCCGTCAACCGCGAACGAAGTGCCAGTTGCGGACAATAAAGTGGAAACCTCTCAAGCCCCCGCACCCGCACCCGCGCCCGCGCCCGCCAAAGATGTGCCCGCGCCAGCGAAAGCTGAACCTGTCAAAAATACTGCCGCCATCGCCAGCACGCCCGCAAGCGCCGCACCGGCGAAAAACGCGATTACCGTGCCTGCAAAACCTGCGGGCGATGTACCACCGTCGGTCTCAACGGGAAAACCCGCGCCGGCGACACAAAAACCTTCCCCAACCCCACCAACGCCAAGCGCATCGCCGGGTCTGCCCTCGCCACAGCCTGCGCGCCTGCCTATTCGTGTCAAGCCTCCCGCATTTCAAGCCAACGCTGTCTTGGAAAGTGCTTACGCGGCATTTCAACGTGGCGAGCTCGATCGTGCCCGTACCGAATATCAGCAGGTGTTGGGTCGCGAAGCGAATAATCGCGATGCCATGTTAGGGCTTGCCGCAATTGATGTACGCACGCGCGATTACGAAACTGCGGAACTGCGCTATCTAAAATTGATTGAACTCGACCCCCGCGACGCCCATGCACATGGCGCGCTTATTGCCATACAAGGCAACCTCGATCCAGTGCAATTGGAGAGCCGCATCAAGAATATGATCGCCTCCCAACCGGATGCGACACATCTGTATTTCACTTTGGGAAATCAATACGCAGCGCAGTCGCGTTGGAGCGAGGCGCAGGATGCCTACTTCAAGGCTTACAGCGCCGAGCCGGACAACGCGGATTTCGCTTTTAATCTCGCGGTGAGTCTGGATCAGTTGCGGCAACGGCGCCCCGCTGCGGAGTACTACCGCAAGGCTTTAGGTCTTGCCGGAAACCGGGTTGTGGGCTTTGATAGAAAACAGGCCGAAACTCGCGCGCGGGAGCTCGAACGGTGAATTCCCCGCGCATGCCCGGCGCTCCAGCAGTCGCCCCGCAGGCGAAACGCCATATCGGCCAGATTCTTATTTCTCAAGGAATACTGACCGAGGACCAGCTTCGCATCGCGCTATTAGAGCAGCTAAAGAACAATCAGCCGGTTGGCCGCTTGCTGGTGCAGTTGGGTTTCGTCTCGGAAGCGACGCTTCGCGACGCTCTATCGGAAAAACTTGGCTTGCAAAGTGTGGATCTGTCGCAAATCGTGGTGGATTCCGCCGCTTTAAAATTAGTACCGCGCGATTTCGCCAAGCGCCAGAATCTATTCCCGGTGGCCCTTGATCGTGATCGAAAACGTCTGATTATCGCCATCGCCGATACCAATAATATCGTCGCCCTCGATCAAGTCCGGGCGCAGTTGCGCGATAACTTCGACGTTGATGTCCGTCTCGCCGGTGAAAGCGAAATCGCGCGCGCGGTAGACCAATACTACGGCCACGACTTTTCCATCGATGGCATCCTGCATGAAATCGAAACCGGCGAGGTCGATTATCAAAGCATGCAGGTCTCCGGGGATGCTTACTCGCAGCCCGTGGTACGCCTGGTATCGGCGTTATTGGCCGACGCGGTGGAACGCGGAGCGTCGGATGTGCACTTCGAACCCGAACAAAATTTTCTGCGTATCCGCTATCGCATTGATGGTGTATTGCGCCAGATTCGCAGCCTGCACAAAACCTATTGGCCCGCCATGGCGGTGCGCATCAAGGTGATGGCGAAGATGAATATCGCGGAAACCCGCGCGCCGCAAGATGGCCGTATTTCTCTCACCCTGACTGGGCGATCGGTGGATTTTCGCGTCGCCTCACAAGCCACTTCGCATGGCGAAAACGTGGTGTTACGAATTTTGGATCGGCAAAAAGGCATCGTTCCCTTGGATGGCCTTGGGCTGGAAAAATCACAGCTTGAGTTGCTGAAAAAAATGATCGCGCGGCCCGAGGGAATTATTCTGGTCACGGGGCCGACGGGCAGCGGCAAAACCACCACCCTTTATTCGGTGCTCAATCACATCAATAGCGATGCATTGAACATCATGACCTTGGAAGATCCGGTCGAATACCCGATGAACCTAATTCGCCAGACTTCGGTCAACGAAGCGGCGAAAATGGATTTCGCCAACGGCATACGGTCGCTGATGCGCCAGGACCCGGACATCATTTTGGTTGGCGAGATTCGCGATGAAGACACTGCCACCATGGCGTTTCGCGCCGCTATGACGGGTCACCAGGTTTATTCCACCTTACATACCAATTCGGCGATCGGCGCGATCCCGCGCCTTCTGGATATCGGCATTGTCCCCGACGTGCTTTCGGGCAACATCATCGGTATCGTCGCGCAGCGCTTGATGCGGCGCTTATGCAAGCATTGCAAACAACCCTACGAAGCGAGCGCTGCGGAATGTAAGCTACTTGGCGTCGATCCGCAAAAGGCGCCGACTCTGCACCGCTCCGTGGGCTGCGATCAATGCGATTTCCAAGGTTACAAAGGTCGTTTGGCGATCATCGAAATCCTCAAATTCGATCCAGAGATCGACGAATTAATCGCGCACCGCGCAACCACTCGCGAACTTCTCAAAGCGGCGATAGATAAAGGCTTTAAAACACTCGCCGATGACGCCATCAGGCGCGCCCTGGATGGAAATACCGCCCTGGATGAAGTGCTGCGCGTAGTCGATCTTACAGATCGCATGTAGGCGCGAGCCCCTAGGCCGGCCCAAAACATGCCCCTTCACTCCTATAAGGCCATCGACGCCGAGGGCAAATCCTCGGTCGGCCAGATTCAGGCGACCAATATGATCGACCTGGAGATGCGCCTAAAACGCATGGGCCTGGACATGATCAGCGGCGGCCCCAGCCGCCGGGGCGCAGCGTTAATGCGCAAAGGCTCGATCAAGCGCGAGGATTTAATCAATTTTTGTTTCTATCTCGAAAATTTGCTCAAAGCGGGCATTCCGTTGCTGGAGAGCCTCACCGATCTTCGCGACAGCTCCGAAAACCCGCGGTTTCGCGAGGTCATCTCAGGCCTGGCGGAAAGCATTCAAGGCGGCGCATCGTTGTCTGCGGCCCTCTCCGATTACCCGGATATTTTTTCCCCGGTTTTCTCCAGTCTCATCAAAGCAGGCGAAGCCACAG
The DNA here is from genome assembly GCA_046153355.1 of Burkholderiales bacterium. Classification (GTDB taxonomy): domain Bacteria; phylum Pseudomonadota; class Gammaproteobacteria; order Burkholderiales; family SG8-39; genus 2-02-FULL-62-17. The sequence continues at coordinate 11,955 of JBJXEY010000020.1, read as the reverse complement.
GGCGCATCCCAGAGGTATTGCTCAATCTCACCGACACGCTCAAGTGGGAAGATGAGCTTGCCGCCCAGACCAAAAAAATCATTATGTTGCCGTCATTTGTCGGCGGCGTGGTGTTGCTGGTGACGTTTTTTCTGATGATTTACCTGGTCCCGCAAATGGTCTCGTTCATCAAAGGCATGGGCCAAACCTTGCCCATTCACACGCGGGCTCTGATAATCGTGTCGCGAATCTTCGTCGAATATTGGTGGGCGATGATTGGTACGCCGATCGCCTTGTTTTTCGCCATAAGAGTAGCGGCCGAGCGCAACCCCCTGGTTCGTTACCAAATCGATAGATTGAAGCTGCGTGCTCCCGGAGTTGGCAATATTTTGCGCAAAATCATCCTGTCGCGATTTGCCAGTACTTTTGCCTTGATGTATTCGGCGGGCATCACCATCATGGATGCGATGCGCAGCTCCGAGGAAATTGCCGGTAATCTGGTGATACAAGAGGGGCTTCGCGCTGTCGGGCAGGAAATCGCCGAGGGGAAAAGCGTCACCAATGCGTTTCAAAATGTCGGCTTGTTTCCACCCTTGGTGATACGCATGATTCGCGTTGGCGAGGCCACTGGCGGCTTGGACAAGGCGCTATTGAACGTTTCTTATTTTTATAATCGCGAAGTACGCGAGGCGATCGGCAAAGTACAGGTGATGATCGAACCGGCGATGACCGTGGTATTGGGCGCTATTCTTGGCTGGGTGATGCTCTCGGTGCTTGGTCCCATCTACGACATCATGACCAAAATTAAGATTTAGGTACACCACCAACATGCCCGCCAAACGCATTCTGTATTTCACCGCGAGCCAGGTTCGCGCCTATTCCTGGCAAGCCGGCGCGCTGGTTCAAGATAGGGCGTTCGAGAATGGCGAGACAACGCCACCCGAATTCGACGCGTATGTGGCGGAGGCGCCGCTGGCGCTTTATTACCTCTTGGTCGATATTGTCGAGGAAGATTTCCACCTAGAAACGATTCCCTATGTGCGCGGCGGCGACAGACGCACGTTGTTGCAACGCAAACTCGCGCAACGTTACCGTGACCTGACGCTCGCTCTGACCCTTTCGCTGGGGTACGAAAGTGGGCCGCGAAAAGAAGAGAATATTTTGTTCTCCTCATTCACCAACACGCAGCAACTGCAACCCTGGATCATCGCGTTAGAGCAAAAAGAAGCCCGCATGGCGGGCGTGTATTCCGTGCCGCTGGTGGCACCCGTATTGGCCAGCCGCATGGGTTTTCCGCAAAAGCGGTTTCTGCTCGTCAGCAGGCAACATGCTGGCATACGGCAGACCTTCATCGACAACGGTCAAATTCGATTTTCGCGCTTGGGGCAAATCGAAGGGGATGACATGGCCCAGCGCGCCAACGCCCTCTCCGTGGAAACGGTTCGCCTCCAGCAATACCTTATCAACATGCGCATGCTGCCTCGCGAAGGCGGACCATTGGATGTGATTGTCGTGGTTCCCGATCAAGCGCTTGCGCAATTCGAAGCCGCGTGCGTCAGCACCACACAACTCACTTTTCACCTGGTAACACTTACGGATGCCTGCAAACGCGTGGGCCAGAAATCGGCCCCCGATGGACTGTTGGCGGAACGCCTGTACCTGCATGTATTGGCCGGATGGCAGCCCGCAGCACAATTCGCGGTCGACGAGTTGCGTCGTTTCTACAACATATGGCGCGCGCGCAATGCGGCCTACACCGCGAGTGCGGCATTCTTTTTTGTCTGCGCCTGTATCGCAGGATTGCGGTTGTACGATTTTTATAACGTCCAGACTCAAGCCTCTAGCGACCAAACTCAGGAGCGAAAGTTAAACGAGCAATACGCGCGGCTACAAGCGCGTTTTCCCAAGACGCCGACCACAACTGAGAATTTGAAGGCCCTGGTCAAGAACTACATCGTGCTGCAACACCAGACCGTCTCCATGGAAAAGATGCTGGTCGAAATAAGCACGGCAATGACGACGGTGCCGCAAATCCAAATCGATAGAATCGAATGGCAGTTAAGCGCGAATCCCGGCCGCTCACCTGCATCGGCAAGCGCGGCCAAAGCGGCCGAAGCGGCGCCTGCCAACGCCGCCGCCCCGGCAAAACCCGACCAGGATCCACTCTACGAAGTGGTTCAATTAAGCGGCGTGGTGAACGCCGCGCAAGCCTCCGACTTTCGCAACATCACGCGTTTGGTGAATCAATTTACCGACGCGCTGCGCGCACGCCCCGGCCTGGAAGTCGTCAGCACACAACTGCCTTTTGATCTCACCGCAGAAAAAAATATCACCGGAGACATCGGCGCCGCAAGGGAAGCTGAAATACCGCGATTCACCATTGTCCTCAACAAACGGGTCGAATCGTGAAAATTGCCCGTGAAGACCTAAAGCGCCTGCGCTTGCCACTCGCCGTCGCGACCGTTTCTATCGCCGCCGGCATCGCTTTTCTCTTCATGACGGAATCCTGGCTGATCGATGCGCGTAAGACCCGCGATTCGGCGAAGAAATCGACCGAACAAGCGCAAAAAAAAGTTGACCAAGTATCCGAGGAAGAGCGCGAAATCAAGGAAAACATGCTCTGGTACGCGCGCATGGTCTCGCGCGGCATGCTCGACCAGGAAAACCGCCTCGATCTCATTGATTCCATAGCCAAGATCAAGACGGCCAGAAAGCTCTACGAGATTCGCTACAATATGGATTCGCAAAAGCCACTCGGGTACCCAGGGATAAAACCCGCCGGCAATATGGATCTAGTCGCAAGCCGCATGAAGCTGGATATGCAATTGCTTCACGAAGAAGACTTGCTGAAATTTCTAAAGGATTTAGAAACCGCAGCGCTGTCCCACGTATCGGTCAGGCGCTGCACGCTGGACAAGATAGACAGAGGGCCAACGCAGGCGTTGGCAGCGGTCCCCAGGATAAATTCGACCTGCGACATTGACCTCGTTGCAGTGAAACAGGTAAAACAACCCTGAAAATGAAATCCGCAAAAGACATCCAATCGCCAACGGCTAGAGCCAGCCTCTTGACAACCATCCTGGTGTTGACTTGGTTCGCGCCATTTTTGGCGCTAGGCCAAGATAGTTCCAAATCCTCGCCGCTGGGGCGCCTGTTTTTTAGCCCGCAACAGCGTCAGGAACTGGACCGCCGGCGCGAGCTCAATATTCAGGAAGCCACGGTAACCGTCGAAAGTCTTTTCACCGTCAATGGCCACCTTTCTCGATCAAGCGGCAAGACCACCACATGGGTCAATGGCACGGCGCAAAACGATACCTACAAACCGCTGGACCCAAGAGTCATCGCGCTTCGGCCCGTCGAGGACGAGGTAGCCGTACCTATACTTGTTGGCCAGACATTGGATAGAAACAGTGGTTCGATCAATACTGGATTATCCGGTGGAGAGATAACAATCAAGCGTGGGGCCGCGCCTGCTAAGCGCTGATTTATGCAAATTGTCGTAAATCGGTGGAAAAGACCACTGGATAAGCAGCGCGGTATGGCAATGATTCTAATGCTGACATTTGCGGCGTTGATCGGTAGTTACTTTATCGCCAGTGGCTTGCAACGGACTCAATCCGAAGTCGCCGTCGAGCAGGAACGGCGCTCGCTCGCCTCCCTTCAAGAAGCCAAGGCCGCGTTAATCGCCTACGTTGCAGGAAAGGCGGGGGGGCCGGATGATTCCAGCAATCCGCAGAACGATCAGCCCGGTGCATTGCCCTGTCCCGCAAGCGACGAAACCGGGGTAGCTGCGACGAGTTGCGCGACGGCGCTAACGCGTATTGGAAGATTTCCCTGGAAGACCATCGGCTCCTCGGATTTGCGTGATGGCAGTGGTTCGTTACTTTGGTATGCGCTTTCAGACAACTTCCGAAAAGCCAGTGGCACTACCGTTATCAACGGCGATACCGAAGGCACCCTGACGGTTTCTGGAATTTCGCCCGCGAGCAAAATTATCGCCATAATAATTGCCCCAGGTGAAGCTCTGGCCACCCAAGATAGAAGCAACAACAGCTATGCAAATTGGTTGGATACCGCAGCAGTCAGTGGCGTCAGCATCTCCAACGCGGGCGATATCAATGTCAATGAACCTACCGACACCTTTGTTACGGCTGCCTCCTCAGAGACCTTCAACGACAAGATTATGGTGGTCACCCAAGCCGATCTCATGACCGTACTAGAGCCCGCAGTCGCTGCGCGTATTCAGCGCGATATCAAACCTTATATTGATCAATATTTTTACGTCGATTCGAGCAACCTTGGCTGGAGCGCATTTCCGTTTCCGACCCCCTTCGCAAATCCGGACCCCGGAACAAGTGGCACTGCGACCACGCGCGCACAAAGCTCATATTTAGGCAGCACAACGCAAATCGCCGGCCTACTACCCCTATCGGCCTCAGTGAGTTACCCATGGAATGCCGCGTCCGCGTCAGTATCCAAGACCGGTGGATTGGGGGCCAACACTTTGGAGAGCGTATCGTGTACCGCGACTGCGGCGCAATTGGGATGTGCATTGACAGTGCGGGCGCTAAACAGCGTCGCAAGTTGCGGCGCCGCCACACCGTTTTGCATGCTCAATCCACAGATATCGGTTTCGGCGACGGTCGGCACCAACGCCGGAGTAAGTTTTGCCAGCCTGCCTACTGCGGCAAGCGTGGATGTCAGAGCCTCTAGCTCGACGGGCTCAGCAACCCGCACCATGACAGGTGAGACAATCAGCGGAAGCATCACATCAACCGGTCTTGGAACCGTTACCTACCAAGGCACACATTCGTATTCGCGGTATCGAACTGCAACGTTTACACGAACTTTGTACGTGGCGATTCCCGTGGTGGTTACCAGCTCGTTGATAAACAGTGGCGACACCACTGCAGGATGGTTTATTAAAAACGAATGGTTTCGCCAAACATTTTATGCGGTCTCACCTGGCTATCTTCCAGGCGGCGGTGAATCCTGCGTAGCAGGATCCACCTGCTTGACGATAAACAATCTTTCCTCGGCATCGGTCGCGAGCGCAACTGATCCTAGAGGGACAACATTGACAGGCAGTAATCTACTTGCCTCGGCGTCGACGCTAAAAAATCAACGTGCTATTCTAATTTTCGCTGGGCGTGCGCTCACTGGCTCATCGCGGCCCTCGTCGGCATTGAGCGATTACCTAGAAGACGAAAACCAAACGCTCACCGACCGCATTTTTTCGCACAAGTACAAGTCTTCGTCGGGAGCGGCCACAACCGTCAACTCCAATGACCACATCGTTGTTATTTCGCCTTAACAGTCGCGCCAAAATGAAAAACAATTTGGGGTTTTCGCTCGTCGAGCTCGCCGTTGTAATGATGGTGATTGGCCTACTGCTCGCGGGAGCAATGATCCCACTATCGACACAGTTGGAAGTTCGCAGCGTCACGGAAACCCAACGCATCTTGGAGCAGATTAAAGAATCGATTACTGGTTTCGCGCAAACTAATGGTTATTTGCCTTGCCCCGCCTTGGGCACACTTGCCACTGGCGCCACCAACGCAGGTATTGAAGATCGCGGAGCGATAAGTGGCACTTGCAACTCGACTAGCGGAGTTGTTCCTTGGGCAACACTAGGAGTGCCTGAAGCGGACGCCTGGGGAAATAGATTCTCCTATTGGGTCGTACAAAGCTTTGCCGACAACGTAAGCCTGAATACAACTAACGGCCCCACGCAAGCCGGCACCTCGGCCGCAACGTGCGGCTATAGCTTCCTTAGTCCCGCACCGACCAACTCCTCCTTCGCGCTGTGCTCCTTGGGTAACCTTACGGTGAACACACGCTCGGATACGCATGCCACCACGGCTGTTGCGCAAAACCTCCCACTGGTCATTATTTCCCATGGCAAAAACGGCTACGGCGCCTGGAGAGGTACCGGAGGAAAACTGAACGCCTCGGGTGACCTTGATAGTAATTTCGTTCCCGATACCAACGACGATGAAGAAACTAATGCCACTGCGGGCAGTACTTCTTTTATCTATCGTTATCGTGTCAGTAGCTCAACGGGGTGCAGCGACACTGTCAATGGCTCTCAATTTTGCGAATTCGATGACATTGTCGTATGGATATCGAGCAATCTTCTGATATCCAAGATGATTGCGGCGGGGAAGTTACCCTGAAGCCAACCGGTAGCGATTGTCGCGTTATTCTCGTGAAGCTCACGTACAATCACGCACGAACACATGCCCATGACATCTTGATTCCTGTCTTTTTGCCTCTTTGATGACACCCGCTTCGGAATCTTTTGTTCAACGCCTTCGTCACGCCGGCATAGAACCCAACGATAGCGACGATCTGAAAATCCGCAAGACCATCCTGGTCTTCGCCATGGGTTTGATGACCGCAGCGCCCATGTTCTGGTTGGCGGTTTATTGGCTGATGGGCATTCAGCTATCAGCCACTTTGCCATTGGGGTTTCAGTTCGTGTCGGTAGCGACGCTGTTGATTTACGTCGCAACGCGCAGTTTTTCATTTTTTTGCTATGCGCAACTGTCCTTGTTTCTCTTTTTCCCATTCGTTGCGCAATTGTCGATCGGCAATTTCATTTCTGCCAGCGGCGTGGTGTTGTGGGGAATTCTCGCGCCGATCTGCGCGGTACCGGTGCTTGGCGCACGCGCTTCGATTCCCTGGTTCATAGGCCACATCGCGATCATTATTATGTGCGGCGTAGTCGATTACCAATTGGCTAGCACTCTGCAAACCGCCCCGCATGTGCCTCTTCGGACCAGTGCGGTATTTTTTTCGCTGAATTTCATCGCCATTTCCAGCATGGCTTTTTTCGTGCTGCGCTTCGCAGCCGTTCAAAAGGAACGCTACGAAGATCAATTGAGCGAAACGCATCGTTTGCTGCAGGTGGAGCAGGATAGGTCAGAGAAATTGCTTCTCAATATTCTTCCCACGCCGATAGCTGAGCGCTTAAAGCAGGAGAACCAGACCATCGCCGATGGCTTCGCCGATGTGACGGTGATGTTCGCCGATATCGTGAACTTCACCAGCATCGCAGCCGGCATGGCGCCAAGCGGCATTTTCGCCATGCTCAATTCGATTTTTTCGGCTTTCGATCAACTCGCCGAGACGCATCGCCTGGAAAAGATCAAGACCATCGGTGACGCATACATGGTGGCGGGCGGATTAGATGACGAGGATGTCGACTACACCCGCGCTATCGCGAACATGGCGTTGGATATGCGTGCCCTGTTGGAAACCGATCCGGAGCTTAGAAAAATGGGCTTGGCCATACGCATGGGTATCGGTACCGGCCCGGTGGTGGCGGGCGTTGTCGGCAAGAAAAAGTTTATCTACGATCTATGGGGCGATACGGTCAATCTTGCCAGCCGCATTACCACCGAGGGCACGCCGGGCATGGTTCATGTAGATGCCACCACCTATTTGCGCCTACGCGCGCACTTCGACTTTGACGCGCCTCGAAGCATGCATCTCAAAGGCAAGGGCGAGACGACTGTTTATCGTTTGATCGACCGCAAGCCGGCTTAGATTCGATCATCGTTGGCGGTCCGATTACCACTATTTTTCGCTTGTCCGGCGAAGCAAGAAACCAACCGCGCCAACTTCGTTTTTCACCAGTTTCAACGAATACCCGGCGTTTTCCGCCAAGCGCGCGGTTTGAAATAGGCCGATGCCGAATCCGCTGCTAGAGTTGACCGGACCTTTCATCAGGCCATGGACGATATCCGCCGGTACCGGCTCGCCGCTGTCTTCGATGCTTAGTTCGATGGTTTCGTTGCAACGGAACGAAACGCGAATCGAGACTTTTTCGCCAAGCGTGCGTTTGCGCAATGCATTCTGCAGCAAATTGTCGCCGGCGCCGTCGAATAGATCTTTAGGCACGAAGGTAGATTCATTTATTCGCCCCGCAGAGAATTCAACCCCACGATCCTTGTAATTTTTCTTGAACCCTTCCCACCAAACCCCCGATGCTTCCATTCGCCCGTGATCGGTTTGCGGTTTTTGCAGCTTATCCAGCGTCTGCTGCAAACGCTGGGTAATCACCGGAAGCTGGCGGCCAAGCAGTCCCACCACCTCCTCTGGCGTTGCATGTGTATTGCTCTGCACTGCGGAACACAGCACATTTAACGATTGCAGAAGATTTTTCACATCGTGCGTCACGCGCGCGCCGGTCTCGTGCACCGCTTGAACATAGGTTTGTTGTTGCAATTTTTGTTCGCGCACCTTGCCGGAATAAAACTCGCCCAGAAGCTGGCCAAGCAAATGAAAATGCCAAATTAGTGACGGACTCAATGGATGTTTCGAATACACCGTCAAATGCAATTCGTTATTGTCGTACTCGGCGGTATGTTTGGTTACGGAACCAAACTCCCCATTTTGCTCACCAATGCGCCACACACCACCCGCAACCCATGGAAGTCGCGATAGGCCAGAACTGGCTTCTTTCATGAGTTGTTCTGGCCTGGTTTCCACGCGCGATAATTCGGCGAGGAAAAAAAGCCATTGTTCGAAGGGCAAGCCGATAGATAACAAGTACCTGGAGAAATACATCGAAAGTCCGCCAAATCCCGCTCGTGGATTCCATGCCAGGCTCAATGACAATAGCACCGCCGCGATAACCAACAAGCTCACCGACAACGCCTCCCCATAAGCGAACTTGCCCAGGCTCATAAACGCGAAACTGCCCAGCACCAACACCACCAACAATAGGAAAAGCAACGTGGCGTAAAAGAAGTCCACTACCTGCAGAGTTTCCGCCGAGTCGGCCTCCGCGGGAATGAGCAGCATCGCCAGAAAGAGCAAAGGCAATCCGAATTCGGCGAAGGTGCCCAATTCGGCGGGTAAGCGCGCGGCGAGCAACGTATTGGGCACGATCCACACCAGCAACAAGGCCACCAGATACGCGAGAACCACCAGGTAGAAGCGCCGCAGCCAAGGCGCCTGAAATAGAAACACTTTCCCCCCGACAATGCCCGCTAACACGCTAACCCAAAGCCCCAGAAGCCACCAATTGAGGAAAAGCAGGATGCCGACGGAAACGCCCAATATTGCAAGCGTTTGCGTAAGTGAGAGTTGCTGCTCGCCCCGCATGAAGGGCTGCCAGAGAATAAAAAAGCCAAAGTGCGCAAGCATCAGCGCGCGCGCCCAAAAGTCTTCCGCACCACGCATTGCCGAGAAATGCAAAAGCAAAAGCATCAGTACGAAATAAACACGCCAAAATCGGGTGACGAACAATTGCGAGAATTTGTTCAAGCGAATATCTGACATGGCAATGGCTTTTTGATTGGCTTTTTTGTGACTCAGCGATTGCGGCTCAACGATTTTCACGACCGTTCAGCGAGAAGTATTATGCCTACAGGCGGCGCGAACAAGTAGTCATGGCATAACGAGCTGCAAAGTACCCCATGTGCAAAGACATCGGTGGATTACTGCGGCGGATGATCCAAGGCTTGCGAGGTTCTGCCGCCTGGCGGTAAATTTCTAACAGGGGTAACACGTGCCATTATTTAGCTTAATCATCGCAAAGATAACTCTGCTTGAGGCCGTACGCAGCCGTTTGATCTGGGTTGCGCTTATCGCACTGGGGGTGGCGTTTGGCGTGGCTCAGTTCCTAACTCAGGTGGCAATGATCGAAGTCCAACAGATTCAGACCGCCATCATGGCCGCGCTGTTGCGCGCGACCGGCGTATTCCTTATTGCGGCGTTTTGCATCACCAGCCTTACACGCGAATCCAACGACAAAATTACCGAACTTTTTCTCTCCCAACCGGCATCAAGGGCGGAATATTATTTGGGAAAGATCGCCGGTTACGCCGCAGTAGCTGTCTTTCTGGCCGTCGGCTTCTCCATACCTTTGGTGATTTTCGCACCCATCCTTCAAGTAGCCCTGTGGTGCGCGTCGTTCGCGGGCGAGTTAATGGTGGTCGCCGCGATTGGCGTTTTTTGCGCCATCTCCCTCACCCACGTCACCGCAGCGTTCGCAGCAACCGCCGCTTTCTATCTTTTGGCGCGCTCCGTGTCAGCCATGCAAGTCATTGCTGCCGCACCGATCGCGGCAGAGCCCTCCTGGACCGATGATGTACTGAAATGGATTCTGGATGGCATTGCCCTTTTAATGCCTAGCCTTGATCGAATGACCCTCACATCATGGTTGCTCGATCAAGCGCCTACTGGCGGCGAAATTGCCCAACTTCTGGCGCAAACCCTTGCCTACTTAATATTGATTGGCGCCGCGACCATGGTTGACCTGTATCGCCGCAATTTTTGACTCCCGGAATTTTGCGAACCCCTTCTGGCGGACCCCTATGGCTAATCCTTTAGAGCGATCAATCTCCTTTGTTCCCAAGGTGGTGCTTATCTCCTTGGTTTTGGCAATGGTTGCTCAAATCGCGATTCGTTCAACGCACCCGCTACCCATACCCCGAGCGGCAGATCTGCCACCGGCGCCGGGTAGCGGATTGCTTGCTATTGCCAGTCTTGGCGACCCGCTGCCGCTTGCCAAAGTCTTGATGCTATATCTACAAGCATTTGACTTTCAATCCGGCGACCAAACCCCTTATCAAGCCTTAGACTACAAAAGATTGCAGATGTGGCTTGCGCAGATTCTCCGCATCGACCCAAAAGGTCAGTACCCACTTATGGCTGCAAGCCGGCTTTACGCGGATGTACCAAACGAAGCGAAAAAGCGGCAAATGCTGGAATTCGTCTATCACGAGTTTTTCAAAGACCCAGGCCGGCGCTGGCCATGGCTCGCCCATGCCACGGCTGTAGCAAAACATGGTCTCCATGATCTTCCTTTAGCCAGGAAATACGCCGCCGCCATCCAGCAATATGCCACCGGGGAAGACGTCCCCCTGTGGGCGCGGCAAATGGAGATCTTTATTCTTGAGGACATGAACGAATTAGAAACTGCCCGCGTCATGATTGGCGGATATATCGAAAAAGGTCTCATCAAACACCGAGGCGAGCTTTGGACCATGGAACAACGTCTAAAACAAATCGAGGAACGACTAAAAGCCCAAAAGTGACGGGAAATTGTCAAATATGTTTAAATTTCGACAAGAATCCTCTTGGAATTGAGGAATTATTACCCATAGTTGTCATATTCCCTGGCACGGTGCTTGCTTATGACTTACCTCACCTACAAAGTCAAATTGCGTTAGAACCTCGCAAAATGATGGCTAGGCCCTATTTGAGGAGGTTATATGAGCAACGCTACGAAACGTGCAGTGCAGAATCCCGCGCAATCCGGCTTTACCCTGGTCGAAATTGCCATTGTGTTGGTCATCATCGGCTTGCTACTAGGTGGTATTTTAAAGGGCCAGGAAATGATTACCCAAGCCAAGATCAAGAACTTGATCAACGATTTCAATGGTTTGGCGGCAGCTATGTACTCTTACCAGGATCGTTATCGTGCATTGCCCGGCGATGAGTCCACCACCCAAACCAAAGCTCGTTGGGGGGCAACTGCCCATGGCGGCAATGGTAACGGGACCTTTGTTGGCGGCACCACGCCAGCCGACGATACCTACAATTTTGTATCCACTGCTGCCCCGGCAGCCGGTACTGGTGAGACGGCCTTGTTCTGGATGCACTTGCGTTTGTCCGGATTTGTTCCCGGTTCCACCGATACCACTGCAGCGAGCTCGCTCCTGCCGCCTGCAAATTCGGTCAATGGTCTCGTCGGCGTGCAAACCTCCGGAATGGGATTTACCTCGAACATTATTTGCACCAGCAACCTGCCCGACAAAATTGCCATTTCGGTAGATACCCAGGTCGATGATGGATCGTCAATTCGCGGCCAAGTTCGAGGGCAAAAACAAGCCGCTCCGAATGAAGCAGCGGCGACCGTGGCGCCAACCGTGTAATATGCGGAAACTGGCACCAATCAGTACCTGCTCTGCAAAAACCTTTAAAGCAGTCAGCTGTAAAAAAACCACTCCCAATGATTGA
>JBJXEY010000541.1:0-2790 GCA_046153355.1 Burkholderiales bacterium | reverse complement strand
AACCTGGTTGGACGATGATTAAGGCTTTACGCAGGTCGGTAAAAGAGCGAATTTAGCAGTCGCCATGAACCTACTCAGGCTGCACCCCAGCATTCCTCAATAGCGGTACCCACTTCTCAACCTCCGTCTTCACCAGCGCCTGCAACCCAGCCGGGCTTGCTTGCTCTCGGGTGGCGAAAATGCCACCGGTGCGCCCCACATGCGCTTTCATTTCCGCATCGTTGATCACCGCTTGCAAACCGCCGACCAGGCGATCCATTACCGGCTTGGGAAGGTTTTTCGGTGCAAATAGCGCGGTGAACACCACCATGTCAAAACCCGTCAACCCCTGCTCATCCAAGGTGGGGATATCGGCAAGGTTGGTGACGCGTTGTTTGCCGGTGATGCCGATTGCTTTCACTTTGCCGGCGCGGATTTGCGGGCCGACGATGGAGGCCGAATTCGATAAAAGATCGATGGTTTTACCCAGCAAGTCGTTCATTGCGGGGCCGGTGCCTTTGTAGGGAATCAAAGTCATCTTGGTGCCGGTGTGCTGCATAAAAAGCAGAGCCGACAATTGCGAAGGGCCACCGCCTTCGCCAAACGAAATCTTCGCCTGGTTGGCTTTTACGTAGGCGATGAACTCGGCGAATGTGTTGGTGGGGAAGTCGCTGCGCGCCATCAATAGACTTGGGTCGAACACTAACGAGCCGATGTAATCGAAATCGGTGAGTACGTTGTAACCGAGGTTCTTGTACAAGGCCGGCGCGGTGGCGATGCCGGTGTTGTGTTGCAGGATGGTGTAGCCATCCGGCGTGGCTTTGGAGACGCGCGCCGGGCCAATATGCCCACCCCCGCCTGGGACGTTTTCGATCACGATGGGTTGCTGAAAATGCCGGTTCAAGGCAGCGGCAAATTGACGCATGTGCGCATCCGATGGGCCACCGGTGGAGAACGGCACGACCAAGTTGATCGCCTTGGAGGGATAAGTCTGCGCGCCAACTACAGTTGAAAGAAAAAGGGCAAGAATTGCAAAACCGATTCGAATCATTATATTAATCCTGGTATGGAAATCTTGTGTTGAAACACGTGCTTATTCGATCTAGATATAGAATTTACTCAAATTATAGCCATTCACCATGGCAAACGGCTGGCCACTTATGCGTGCCGGCCAGCCGTTTTCTTTCGCCAAAATCTTAGTTGAGAACCTCAAGACCCACTAAATCGCTTTAAGGCGTTCCAACAGATCCTTGCTCTCGGGGATAGTCCCCGCCGGATACACATGCGAATGGCGGATGATGCCGGCGGCGTCCACCAGAAACACCGAGCGCAAACTAAACCCACGCTCTTCGTTAAATACCCCGTATGCCTTGCCGACGCCGCCATGCGGCCAATAATCGGAGAGTAACGGGAAGGGAATGCCCCCCAGTTGCTCCGACCAGGCTTTGAGGCTGGGGACGGTATCGGCGCTGATTTGCAAAATTTCCACATCCATTTTCTTGAACTCTTCGAGGTTCTCACGGAACCCTTGGACTTGGTTCTTTCATCCCCCAGTGAAGGCAAAGGGAAGAAAGGACACCACCGTCTTCTTGCCCTTGAAGCTCGACAAGGCGAAGGGTTTGTCCAATTGCGAAGCCAGTGAAAACTCCGGTGCTGCGGTGCCAGGCGTAAGCGCGGGCATAGGCGAACTCCTTTGGTTGATTGAACTGCGAGGGATAGCTTAACCGAACGCGAGCAGGGGTGCCAAAACCGCCATGTCATCGATTTTGTCGGCCTTCCAAAGACACTCGAGCAGTTCATCCACTCGCACCTCGCTCATGTGAACCTTGGCCATATCGCGAAACTTGGCGTTGATATCTTCATCGGACATGCGATTGTCGCGCGTGCCTTTGGGGTGCAGTACGCGGTGCGTGAGCGTGGCGCCCGAGCGGGTGCGGATCACCGTTTCGCCCGCCATCGGCAGCTTATCGAACTCAGTGGCGACCTCCAGCGTGATTTTCGACATCAAGGCTTCGACTTTGCGATCGGTGTAGCGCTCGCGCGAATACTGGCGCGGGCTGACTTCGCGATCCATGATGGCCACGGCGGTGAGATACCAGGAGCTGTGATCGGCGGTTTCCTTGTCCATGGGATGGCGTTTCGCGGCGTCACCGGTGTGTGCGATGCCGCGCGATCCGGCGCGCACCGTGACTGCTTCAATATCGGCAGGCTTCAAGTCATGCGTCTTCACCAGGTGCAAGGTGGCGCTCAAATGCCCATGCGCGGTGGATTCGGCGGCGAAGGGTTTGTAGCGGTTGTCCAGAATAAAATGTGGTACGTCCCCGGTTATGAGCGTATCGGGCTGGTAGTCGCCTTGAAACACGGCTTCGATGAAACCGCGTTGCCCTTCAATTACACGCTCGGGGCCGGTGAAGCCTTCCTCGGCTAGGTAGGCCGAGAACAAGGCGCGATGTGTGGCGGAGGGAAAGCGAAAATTTTTCGCCAGGGTGTTGGCTTCTTCGTCGGTATCCAGAATGCCAAGGATCATGCCTGTGGACGCCGATATGCCCACTGCGTTGACCGTTTGTTCTTCGCTGAGACCCATCAGCCTTCCAGCCAGAATTGGCATCACTACTGCGCCGCGCGAATCGGTATTCCAGCCACGATTGGCGAAAGGGATTTCTTTGCAGGCGTGCAACATGCGCGCCGAGAGCTCGTAGCCGGCGATGATCGAGGTTAAGAATTCCTTACCCGCAATGTGCCGATGCTCGGCGAGCGCCAGTGCGCCAGGGATGACTTCACCCAGATGGCCACCAGCCACCATCTTGCCCA
>JBJXEY010000538.1:0-18539 GCA_046153355.1 Burkholderiales bacterium | reverse complement strand
CTTGCACGCAACGGCCAGATGTTTGCCTTCGAGCCGCTGCACTTTAGCCCCTACGCAACGCTGGGCGGCATGGTTGCGGCGGGATTATCCGGCCCGCGACGCGCCAGTGCCGGCGCGCTGCGTGATTTCGTGCTGGGCGTGAAGATGATGGATGGCCGAGGCGAGGTGCTCAGCTTTGGCGGTCAGGTGATGAAAAATGTCGCTGGCTACGATGTGTCGCGGCTGATGGCCGGTGCAATGGGCACCCTTGGCCTTTTGCTTGAAGTGTCCCTTAAGACCTTGCCGCTACCTCAAGTGGAAACGACACTCGTTTTAGAGATGCCCGAAGCTCAGGCGATTACCAGCATGAATCAATGGGCAGGCCATTCGCTGCCGATATCGGCCACCACATGGAGCGATGGGGATTTGGCGGTGCGACTCTCCGGTGCCGAAGCAGCGGTGATTGCGGCGTCCGAGAAGCTAGGTGGATCGAGTGTGGAACCGGTTCAGGCGGAGCGTTTCTGGCGTGGTATTCGCGAGCACAGCGATGCGTATTTCAATAACCCCAAACCACTGTGGCGCTTGTCGGTGCCATCGAACGCTCCCCCGTTATCTCTGCCGGGCGAACAATTAATCGAATGGCATGGCGCGCTGCGTTGGCTGGCAAGCAGCGCCGAAACACGCCTGATACGGGAAGCAGCATCGAAAGTAGGCGGACACGCCACGCTATTTCGTGGCGGGGATAAGGAGCAGGGGGTATTTCAACCGCTCTCCGCGCCGCTGTTGGCAATACATCGGCGCTTGAAACAAACCTTCGATCCTCAAGGCATTTTTAATCGCGGCCGTATGTATGGAGATTTTTAGCCATGCAGACTGAACTGGCCGACTGGATTCGCGATACGCCCGAGGGCCAAGAGGCCAATGCCATCCTGCGCAAATGTGTGCATTGCGGTTTTTGCAATGCCACTTGTCCGACTTATCAGTTGTTGGGCGATGAGCTCGATGGCCCGCGTGGTCGTATTTACCTTATCAAGCAAGTACTCGAAGGCGTCGCGCCCACGGAGAAAACGCAATTGCATCTGGATCGCTGCCTCACCTGCCGCGCCTGCGAGACCACTTGTCCGTCGGGGGTGAGTTATGGTCGCTTGGCCGATATTGGACGCGGTCTGGTCGAAGCGCGTGTGCCGCGCAACCCTTGGGCATCGCTCAAGCGGCGCGTTCTATCGGCCGTGTTGCCGCGCCCTTGGTTGTTCGCCCCGCTGTTAGGGCTTGGGCGATTGCTCAAGCCGCTGTTGCCTCAAGCGATTGCGATGAAAGTGCCGCAAACGCCTGCGAAGGCTGGAGATTGGCCCATCGCGCGTCACGCTCGCCGCATGCTGGTATTGGCCGGCTGCGTCCAGGGTACGCTTGCGCCGCGCATCAACGCCGCCGCCGCGCGTGTTTTGGATCGGGCCGGTATTTCGTTAATCGAAGCGCCCGGCGCCGGCTGTTGTGGCGCGCTGCGCTATCACCTGAACTACCAGGACGATGGGCTGGATGACATGCGCGCCTTAATCGACGCGTGGTGGCCGCATATCGAGGCAGGCGTCGAGGCAATAGTCATGACGGCCAGCGGTTGCGGCGTCACGGTGAAGGAATATGGGCATCTGCTCGCGCATGATCCAGGCTATGCCGCCAAAGCCGCGCGGGTCAGTGAATTGTGTCGCGATATCGCCGAAGTCGTGGAGTCGGAAATGCAGCGCAACAATTCAGGCGCCGAACCGCTTTGGTTCGCATCATTGGGCGCCGCATCCGAGAAAATAGCGTTTCATCCACCCTGCAGTCTCCAGCATGGGCAGAAGATTCGCGGCGTTACCGAGCGCATCCTGCGCACCGCAGGCGCTGACTTGACGCCGATTCCAGATGCGCACCTGTGTTGTGGCTCGGCGGGAACCTACTCGATTCTTCAACCCGCATTGTCCGAAAACCTGCGTGCCAATAAATTGGCCGCGCTCGTCTCAGGCGGTCCGGTGCGCATCCTCTCCGCCAATATTGGCTGTCTCACGCACCTGGCCGAAACCTCTCATTTGCCGGTCGAGCATTGGATCGAATGGTTCGATAGCAGCTTATCTACAAATCGAGAAAATAGCTGAAGATGCGCGTGGTTATTGAGTTTCTGTGAGTTTTAGTTGGGCAAAATCAGGGTTTGGCAGGGTTAATTTGATCAAAGTTATCGAAATTATCGTTTTTAGATAAACTCGATAATTTCAGTATAATTGTCCAACATGGATCGCATAACCAACCCATTCGCGCCGGGCGCCGGTACCCAACCACCTGAATTGGCAGGGCGCGATGAATTGCGCGAGATGGTTCGCGTCGCAATAGAACGTGTGCGCCGCGGATTGCCGAGCAAAAGTATCCTGATGGTTGGGCTGCGCGGGGTGGGTAAAACGGTATTGCTTGACCGTATGCGCGACGATGCCGAATCGCGCGACATCCAGACAGTACGCATCGAAGCGCCGGAGAACCGATCTTTGCCGGCGCTATTGGCGCCGCAGTTACGCCAGGCACTGTTGCGTTTATCGAACAATGAACAAGCGAAACATCTGGCGCAACGCGCTTTAAGGGCATTGGCTGGCTTTGCCAAGGCGTTGAAGATCAAGTTTCAGGATATCGAGGTAGGTATTGATTTTGATCCTGAACCGGGGCTTGCTGATAATGGCGATCTTGAACACGATTTGCAGGCGCTGCTCGAAGCCGTGGGCATGGCCGCACGCAAAGGTGGCACCGCGCTCGCCCTGGTCGTCGACGAATTGCAATATGTGGAAGAGGCGCAACTCGCGGCGTTGATCACCGCGTTGCATCGCGTCGCGCAGCGCAGTCTGCCAGTAGTGCTGGTAGGCGCAGGGCTTCCGCAGCTAAGGGGGCGCATGGGGCAGGCCAAGTCCTACGCCGAACGCCTATTCGATTTTCCGGAAATTGGCGCGCTCGAACCGCCAATTGCCGCGACCGCGATTGAAAAACCAATAACCGCGCAAGGCGCGAGCATCGAACCCAGGGCATTGGATCAAATCGTGCGCGAGACGCTTGGCTATCCCTATTTTTTGCAAGAATGGGGCAAACACGCCTGGGATGTGGCGGCACTGTCGCCCATTTCTAGCGCCGATGTCGAGCTTGCTTCCAAAGCCGCCATCGCCGCCTTGGATGAAAGTTTTTTTCGCGTTAGGTTCGATCGACTGACCCCGATCGAGAAAAAATATCTTCGGGCAATGGCCGAACTCGGTTCAGGCCCGCATCGCTCTGGCGATATCGCCCAGGTGCTGGAGCGCAAAGTGACTTCGTTTGGGCCGACACGCAATAAATTGATCGCCAAGGGCATGATCTGGAGCCCCAACCATGGCGATACTGCCTTTACGGTGCCGCTATTCGATCAGTTCATGCGGCGCATCATGCCTGGGGACGGTTGGAAAACCTGATACCACGTGATCGCTTAGAAAAGCACCACGCTGCGAATCGACTCTCCCGCATGCATCAGATCGAAGCCCTTGTTGATATCGTCAAGCGGCATGGTGTGGGTAATGAGATCGTCGATGTTGATCTTGCCCTCCATGTACCAATCGACAATACGCGGCACATCGGTGCGGCCACGCGCGCCGCCAAATGCTGTGCCCATCCATTTGCGCCCGGTCACCAATTGAAACGGGCGGGTCTTGATTTCTTGGCCGGCACCGGCGACACCGATGATTACTGAGACTCCCCAGCCACGATGGCAGCATTCCAGCGCCTGGCGCATGACATCCACGTTGCCGATACATTCGAAGCTGTAGTCGGCGCCACCGCCGGTGAGTTCCACTAAGTGCGCGACGAGGTCTCCGGCCACATCCTTGGGATTGACAAAGTGCGTCATGCCAAATTTTCGCGCCAGCGTCTCGCGTGCCGGATTGAGGTCGACGCCGACAATCATATTGGCGCCCACCAGGCGCGCGCCTTGCACGACGTTAAGACCAATGCCCCCTAAGCCAAACACCACCACGTTGGCGCCGGCTTCAACTTTCGCCGTATTGATTACCGCGCCGATGCCGGTGGTGACGCCGCAGCCGATGTAGCAAACCTTGTCGAACGGCGCGTCCTGCCTTATTTTCGCCAGGGCGATCTCTGGTAGCACGGTGTAGTTGGAAAAGGTCGAGCAGCCCATGTAGTGGTGCACCATTTTCCCGCCCAGCGAAAAACGGCTACTGCCATCGGGCATCACGCCCTTGCCTTGGGTGCCGCGAATGGCGGTGCAAAGATTGGTCTTGCGCGATAGGCACGATTTGCATTGACGGCACTCGGGGGTATAGAGCGGAATCACATGGTCGCCTTTGGCAAGCGTCGATACGCCGGGCCCAACGTCCACCACCACGCCGGCGCCTTCGTGGCCAAATATCGCGGGGAATAGGCCCTCTGGATCGGCGCCTGATCGGGTGAATTCGTCGGTATGACAGATGCCGCTGGCCTTGATTTCGACCAACACCTCGCCCATTTTTGGCCCATCAAGATCGACTTGTTCGATGACCAGGGGTTTTCCAGCTTCATAAGCGACGGCGGCTCGGGTTTTCATGCGTGCTCCAGGGGTTTTTGTACGAATGCGTTGTTGAGTTGCAGTCGCGAGTGTGCCGCGAAGCGGTGTTTTTTGCACGTGGGGCTTGGTACAATCTTGGGTTTTGTATCGACAAACGTGTCGAATGGATAAATTCGCGATCAATTCGGGGGAAGCATGCCGCAAGTGATAGGGGTGCCAAAAGAAACGGCGCCAGGCGAGAAGCGCGTTGCTACAGTGCCAGAAGTGGTGGAGAAACTCATCAAATTGGGCTTCTCGGTACACGTGGAGTCGGGCGCCGGGGACGCGGCCAATTTCAGCGATGACACCTATCGAGCCGCGGGCGCGACGGTAGTCGATTCGGCGGCCAAACTGTGGAGTTCCTCCGATATTGTTTTCAAGGTGCGCGGCCCCAACGACGCTGAAGTCGGCTTGCTGCGCGAAGGTGGCGCGCTAGTGAGCTTCATCTGGCCCGCGCAGAATCCCGAGTTGTTGAAACAACTGGCGGCCAAAAAAGCCACCGTGTTGGCGATGGACAGCGTGCCACGCATTTCGCGCGCGCAGAAACTCGATGCCTTGAGTTCTATGGCGAATATCGCCGGTTACCGCGCGGTGATTGAAGCGGCGCATCAGTTCGGACGTTTTTTCACTGGGCAAATCACCGCTGCGGGCAAGGTGCCGCCGGCCAAGGTGTTTGTCATTGGCGCGGGTGTAGCAGGCTTGGCGGCCATTGGTGCCGCTGCGGGTCTGGGCGCCATCGTGCGTGCCAATGACACGCGGCCCGAAGTGGGTGATCAAGTGAAATCCATGGGCGGCGAATTTGTACCCGTGGATTACGTGGAAGAAGGCGCCGGTGTCGGCGGCTACGCCAAAGTGATGAGCGAAGGTTTCCAGAAGGCGCAATTGGCCACCTTTGCCAAACAGGCGAAGGAAGTCGACATCATCATCACCACCGCGCTGATTCCGGGAAGACCCGCGCCACGCCTGATCACCGCCGAGATGGTGCAGTCAATGAAGCCGGGCAGCGTGATTGTGGATATGGCCGCTGAGCAGGGCGGCAATTGCGAGCTGACCGAGCGCGACCAGATTGTCGTCAAGCATGGCGTGACGATTATTGGCTACACCGATTTGCCCAGTCGCTTAGCCAAACAATCCAGCACCTTGTATGCAACCAATCTTTTCCGCTTATCCGAAGAGCTTTGCAAAACCAAGGATGGCGTGATTAACGTCAACATGGATGACGAGGTGCTGCGTGGCACCACGGTGGTGAAGGAGGGCAATGTGACCTGGCCACCGCCCGCACCTAAACTTTCCGCGGCGCCGGCTGGTGCGGCTGCGGCCAAACCGATTGTGGCACCTGTCTCATCGCACGGGCATGGCGGCGGTGGTGCGCCGATGTCGGGCGGAAAGCTGGCGGGTTTGTTTTTGGTCGGCGCGCTGGTTTTCTGGTTTATCGGCGCCAATGCACCGGCGGCGTTTCTTGCGCACTTCACGGTATTTGTGTTGGCTTGTTTTGTCGGCTACATGGTGGTGTGGAATGTCACGCCGGCGCTGCACACGCCTTTGATGAGTGTCACCAATGCGATTAGCAGCATCATCGCCATTGGGGCCTTGGTGCAGATTTCGCCACCGCTTCAGGCCGACGCTTCGCGTCCCGATACTTGGATTCTGGGCATGGCGGTGGCCGCTTTGGTGCTAACCGCCATCAATATGTTTGGCGGATTCGCCGTGACGCATCGCATGCTCGCGATGTTCCGAAGGTAAGGAAAAGACAATGTCCGCAAGTCTTGCAACGGTTTCCTACATAGCGGCAACCATCCTCTTTATCATGAGCCTGGGTGGCTTGTCGCACCCTGAGTCTTCGCGTCGCGGCAACCTGTACGGCATGATTGGCATGACGATTGCTGTGCTTGCCACCATTTTTGGGCCAAGTGTCACCGCCGCGGGTATCCCGTGGATTATCGGCGCCATGGTGGTGGGTGGCAGTATTGGTTTTTATGCCGCGCGCACCGTGCAAATGACGCAGATGCCCGAGCTGGTCGCGCTGATGCACAGCCTGGTGGGCTTGGCGGCGATGCTGGTAGGTTTCACCAGCTACATCGATCCGGCGGCCTCGAGTGGTTTCTCCCACGCGGAGAAAATGATCCATGAAATCGAGATCTACATCGGCATCTTTATTGGTGCGGTGACCTTCTCCGGTTCCATCATTGCGTTTGGCAAACTCTCGGGAAAGATTGGCGGCAAGCCGTTGTTATTGCCCGCGCGTCATTGGATAAACCTGATTGGCCTCTTGGTGGTGCTGTGGTATGGGCGCGAGTTTCTGCGCGCCGAGTCGATTGAAGCGGGCATGACACCGCTCATCGTCATGACGGTGATTGCGCTGTTGTTTGGCATTCACATGGTGATGGCCATTGGCGGCGCTGATATGCCGGTGGTGGTGTCGATGTTGAATAGTTATTCGGGTTGGGCGGCAGCGGCTACCGGCTTCATGTTGTCCAATGACCTGTTAATTGTTATCGGCGCGCTGGTCGGTTCCAGCGGAGCGATTCTTTCCTACATCATGTGCCGCGCCATGAACCGGCATTTTTTGAGCGTGATCGCTGGCGGCTTTGGTACCACGGGTGGCACGGTGGCCGCGGCCGGCACGGCGCCTGCGGGCGAGGTGGTGCCGGTGAGCGCATCTGAGACCGCAGAGCTATTGCGCGAAGCCAAAAACGTCATCATCGTGCCCGGCTACGGCATGGCGGTGGCGCAGGCGCAGCACACCGTGTTCGAAATTACACGGCATCTACGCGAAAAAGGCATCAAGGTGCGTTTTGGCATACACCCGGTCGCGGGGCGCATGCCTGGCCATATGAACGTGTTGCTGGCCGAGGCCAAGGTGCCTTATGACGTGGTGCTTGAGATGGATGAGATCAACGAAGATTTCCCCGAGACCGACGTCACCATGGTGATCGGCGCCAACGATATCGTGAACCCCGCCGCGCAGGATGATCCTGGCAGCCCCATCGCCGGCATGCCGGTGCTGGAAGTGTGGAAATCAAAGACCTCGATCGTGATGAAGCGCAGCATGGCCTCGGGTTATGCCGGCGTGGACAATCCGCTCTTCTACAAGGAAAACAATCGCATGTTGTTTGGCGATGCGAAGAAGATGCTGGACGAAGTTTTGGTGGCGTTAAAGGTCTAAACCAGACTGCCATGGCGAACTCGAATCCCACGAGCGCGAATTTGGCAAATGACGCATCCGATCGAGCGCGCAAACGTATCCTCGAGCAAATTCGCCGCGCCCAGGGGCGCGCGGCTAAAGAGTCGCCTGCGGACCGTGAAGCCATCGATTCATATCTAGCCGCGCATCCGCGTGGTCCGCAGCCAGAAATCGCCGGGGATCTGGTGGCGAAATTTCGCGCCATGGCCCAAGCGAGCCAAAGCACCAGTGAACTGGTAGCGCACGAGGGTGATGTGCCTGCGGCCGTAGCCAACTATCTCGATACGCTGAAACTTCCTCGCCGTGGTTGCGTTTGGCCGGCGCTACAACATATCGATTGGGTAGGCGCCGGATTCGATCTCAAGGCGGGTGGCGCGGTCGATAGCGATGCGATTGGTGTCACCGGTGCCTTTGCC
Organism: Burkholderiales bacterium; assembly: GCA_046153355.1. Classification (GTDB taxonomy): domain Bacteria; phylum Pseudomonadota; class Gammaproteobacteria; order Burkholderiales; family SG8-39; genus 2-02-FULL-62-17. Next base: position 10,381 of record JBJXEY010000538.1, on the reverse strand, counting down.
GCGCTTGCCGAGACCGGCACCTTGATGGTGGTATCGGGCCCACGAACGCCGGCGACAGTGAGTTTGCTGCCAGAGACCCACGTTGCCGTCGTGCCGGCGTCGCGAATTGTTGCGCACATGGAAGACGCATGGACCTTGGCGCGCAATGAGCTGGGATTCCTGCCACGAGCCGTGAACTTTATCTCCGGGCCTTCGCGCACCGCGGATATCGAGCAACAAATGGTGCTCGGGGCGCATGGGCCCTACCGTGTGCATATCGTCATAGTAAGCACCGCGTAAGAAATAGGCGGTTTGCGGCAGTTTGGCGATTTCCGCAATGACCTTTATGGGGGTTGCATGTGCCACAGCTGCTATGCCCTTGCTCTGTTCCGCATACCAATCGGTCGCGCAATGAGTCTCTTTCCGGAACGATTGCTTGCATTTGCGGCATTCGACTATTAGGATTCTCCTATTAAGCCTTCGCATTCCAAGTGGCTGCGGCGGCAACAGGTGTCCCCGAGTTTCAACCCACGGATCTTCCAGGAGGAAATATGAACAAAGAGCCAGTCAAGAAGGACCTCGCCACACGTCGCAAATTCATCACTGGGGCTGCCGCTGCCGCCGCAGGGGTAACTACGCTGGGGTTTCCGACCATCGTGAAAGCCCAAGGGCCAATCTCCATGCGCTGGCAGAGTACTTGGCCTGCGAAAGATATTTTCCACGAATACGCCAATGATTTTGCCAAAAAGGTCAATGACATGACCGGCGGCGATCTGCGTATCGAGGTGTTGCCCGCGGGCGCCGTGGTTCCCGCATTCGGCTTGCTCGATGCCGTCACAAAAGGCACCTTGGATGGTGGTCACGGCGTGGTGGTGTATCACTACGGCAAGCAGGCTGCGCTCGCGCTATGGGGCTCCGGGCCGGCGTTTGGCATGGACGCGCAACAGTTGCTCGCCTGGCACAAATATGGCGGTGGGAAACTACTTCTGGAAAAACTCTACGCCTCGGTCGGCGCCAACGTAGTCTCCTTCCCCTATGGTCCGATGTGGACACAACCGCTGGGCTGGTTCAAGAAACCGATTCGCACCGCCGCGGATCTCAAGGGCTTGAAATACCGCACCGTAGGTTTGTCGGTGGATGTGTTTACCGCGCTGGGTGTGGCGGTCAATGCGCTGCCCGGTGGTGAGATCGTTCCCGCGATGGATCGGGGTCTTCTGGATGCGGCGGAATTCAATAACATGAGTTCCGACCGGGTGCTGGGATTCCCGGATGTTTCCAAGGTTTGCATGTTGCAAAGCTATCACCAGAACGCCGAACAGTTCGAAATCATGTTCAATAAGACCAAATACGATGCGCTGCCCGCGCGTATGAAAGCCATTATCGAAAATGGCGTGGAGGCGGCATCGCAAGACCTGGTGTGGAAGTCGATCGACCGTTACTCCAAGGACTACATCGAGATGGAGACCAAGGACAAAGTCACCTTCTACCGCACTCCCCCTGAAGTGCTTCAGGCGCAATTGCGCGCTTATGATCAGGTGGCGGCGAAGAAATCCGGGGAAAATCCATTATTCAAGGAAATTGTCGAATCGCAACGCGCCTTTGCGCAACGTGTGTTGCGCTGGGATTTCAACAACAACGTCGACCGGCGCATGGCGTACAACCATTATTTCGGCAAACCTGCCGCCGCGGCGCCAGCGAAAAAAGGCTGAGAGAAGTCGCGATTCCCGCGCACCATCCGGCATTGCCGGGTGGTGTTTTTTTTGAGTAGTCGCGATTAGAGGTTACCGCACGGTGATGATTGTGGCCGGCGAGGCGAGTGCACGGTAGCTCTTGCCGCAGATAAATTGGGATGCGCAAATGCAAAAACTTCTTCTGTTCGTCGATAAGGTAAGCACCTGGGTGGGACGGGCGTTTTCCTGGTTCATCGTAGTGCTCACTTTGCTCATCAGTTGGGAAGTGTTTTCCCGCTATGCCCTTGGCACCCCTCACGCCTGGGCCTTCGACGCGATGATCATGTGCTACGGCACGCTATTTATGATGGCAGGCGCCTATACGCTTTCGCAAAACGGCCATGTGCGCGGCGATGTGCTCTACGGATTTTTCAGGCCTCGCACCCAGGCGACCCTTGATCTCACGCTATACATTGTGTTTTTCATTCCGGGCGTCTTTGCCTTGGCATGGGCGGGTTATTTTTATGCGGCAGGTTCCTGGGCAATCAACGAGCACTCCAGCATCACCGCCGATGGCCCGCCTTTGTATCCCTTCAAAACCGTCATCCCGATAGCCGGCACCATCTTGTTGCTGCAAGGTATCGTGGAGATTATTCGCTGTGTCATTTGCATTAAAACCGGCGATTGGCCCTCGCGTGAAGATGACGTGGTTGAGGTGGACGTCGCCAAGCTGAAGGAGATGGTGCACGTCACTGACGCGGATATTCGCGAACTGGGCGAGACGCTTACGCGGACCAAAAAAACCGGCGGGGCGACGCAATGAAGGTGCGCAAGGAGTTGTGGTTCGGTTTCTCGCTGATGGGAATTATTCTTCTCACCATCATTATTTTTACTCCCTGGACCAATCTGACCAATGGGCATTTGGGTCTGATCATGCTGGCGCTTATCGTGGTCGCCATCATGCTGGGCTTTCCCACAGCCTTCACCCTGATGGGTCTGGGAATGTTTTTTGCCTGGATTGCCTATCGCAGCAGCGATCCCGCCCTGGCTAATCAACAAGTGCTGGATCTCATGGTGCAGCGCGCTTATGGCGTGATGTCGAATGATGTGCTCATTGCGGTGCCCCTGTTCGTGTTCATGGGTTACCTGGTCGAGCGCGCTTCACTGATCGATAAATTGTTCAAGAGCCTGCACCTTGCCATGGCGCGCCTTCCCGGTTCCTTGGCGGTAGCCACTATCGTCACCTGCGCGATATTTGCCACGGCGACCGGCATAGTCGGTGCCGTAGTGACGTTGATGGGCCTGCTCGCATTTCCGGCAATGCTGCGGGCTGGCTACAGCGTTCAGGTGTCGGCGGGCGCGGTGACCGCCGGGGGATGCCTGGGGATTCTTATTCCGCCTTCGGTGCTGCTCATTGTGTATGGCGCCACCGCAGGCGTCTCGGTGGTGCAGTTGTACGCGGGCGCGTTCTTTCCCGGATTGATGTTGGCCGGTTTGTATATTGCCTATGTCATGTTGCTGGCGAAATGGAAACCGCATCTCATGCCGCCTCTGTCCGAGGCGGATCGAACCGTGCCCCTGCCGCAGTACACCCAATCACTGCTTAAAGGCGGACAAAATGCGCTGGTAGGTTATTGGCGCGGCGTGAGGGGCAAGGCGGGTCTGGCCAATGCACGCGGCACTCTAGCCGGCCAGTTGCTAATCGCGTTGCTGCCTGCTTTTTTTGTGTTCTCATTGTTGGGAGGAATCTACCTCTCCGTCACTGCGCCAGTCGAGGTTATCGATACCCGCGGTATGGGATTCGAGGATGGTGCGGCAGGCACCGCAGTACCGCCGGCGATCGACATCGCGGAACCAGGGAGCGTGGGGGATACCGCAGGGCAAGGCTCGACCGATTTAGCGTTGCCGCCGGGCGCAAGTGACAGTCCACAAGCAAACGATCTGCCGTTGCCACCGGGCGCCGACGATGCCGTGGCGAAACCTGGCGTTGCGCCGCGAAACACCAGTAGCGATGTGGCTGCCGCTACTGCTGAAACCCAACCCGTCGGTGTTACCCCTGGCGCCGCGCCGCAATCGGCCGAGGTTGCGCCGAGCCAAGCAGAGGCGAGGCCGGTACCGAATTGGTTCTGGATCACTCTAGGGGTTTGCGTGGTGTTGATGGGTTTTCTCTACAGCATCTGGACTTGGGCGCGGCATGAAATTTTCAAAATGTTGCTGACGTCTTTTTTTCCGCTAGCGGTGCTGATTCTGGCGGTGTTGGGTTCTATTGTTTTTGGCCTATCCACGCCCACCGAGGCTGCGGCCGTAGGCGCCTTCGGCGGCTTTTTGCTTGCGGCCTCCTATCGATTTGTCGCGCAATCGCGCCAAGGCGGGGGGGCGACCACCTCCCGAGCCACCATGGCCACCCTCCGCGAGTTGGGCAGAATAGTCAAAGAGTCTTCGTTTCTCACCGCTAAAACCAGCGCCATGGTGTGTTGGCTGTTCGTCGGTTCGGCTATATTTTCGGCGGCGTTTGCGTTGCTGGGCGGGCAGGATCTGGTAGAGAAGTGGGTGCTTTCCATGGATCTGACGCCCCTGCAATTCATGATCCTTGCGCAATTCATTATATTTATTCTGGGATGGCCGTTGGAGTGGACCGAGATCATTGTGATCTTCATGCCGATATTTATTCCGCTGCTGCCGCACTTCAACATTGATCCGCTGTTTTTTGGCTTGCTGGTGGCATTGAATCTGCAAACCGCGTTCCTCTCGCCACCGGTTGCCATGGCCGCGTTTTATCTGAAAGGTGTAGCACCGCCGCACGTAACTTTGAATCAGATATTCGCCGGGATGATGCCTTTCATGGGAATTCAAGTCATCGCGTTGGTGTTGCTGTACGCGTTTCCGCAGATTGGATTGTGGCTGCCGCAAGCGGTATATGGCCGATAGCGCGGCTTTTGAAAGTGTTTCTCTTCCAACGAATCTTTCCCGCTTTTATGGCGCGCTCGCCTTGAATCAGGTACGCTGCGCGCCGTGAAAAAGCCCACTTACACTTCGCCGCAGGACGCCGAAACCGCGTTTTACGAGGCCTTGGAGGCCGGGAATTTGGATGCCATGATGGATGTATGGGCCGAGGATGAAGAATTGGTATGTGTGCATCCCGGTGGGCCGCGACTGGTGGGGTATGACCAGGTGCGCGCCAGTTGGGCCAAGATGCTGGGTTCGGGGCAACGCTTGCAGGTGCGCATTGCCGATCCTGTCTATATGCAGAGCATGATGATTTCGGTGCATAGCTTGCACGAAATCATCGCCGCGCAGGGTCAGCCACGAGGCCAGGCGGTGGCGGCAATCAATGTTTATCTTCGCACCGGAACCGGCTGGCGCATGATTGCGCATCACGCCTCGCCGGTACCGCAGGTGCAGCAAAGGCAAGCGGTAGAGGCGCCCGAGGCCGGACCCAAAATACTGCATTGATGGCTGGCGTTATTCGCCTTGCTAAATGAAATCAAGCTATCGCGCCCCATGGTGGTTGCCAGGAGGCAACGCGCAAACTTTGTATGCGGCGCTCATCGCCAACGCGGGGCCGATGCCTCGCTTTCGCCGCGTTCGCTGGGAAACGCCGGACCAGGATTTTATCGACATCGATTGGCTGAACGGCGATGCCGATGCGCCCTTGATGGTGGTGTTTCACGGATTAGAGGGCAATTCGTCGAGTCACTACTCGCGGGCGCTCGCACATGGTTTTTCCCGTCGTGGCTGGCGCGTGGCGGTGGCGCATTTTCGCGGTTGCTCAGGCGAACCCAATCGACTGGTGCGCGCCTACCACAGTGGCGATAGCGCTGAAATTGGTTGGATCTTGTCCCGATTCAAACGGGAGTCGTCCCAGGCGGTTGCCGCGATAGGCATTTCGTTGGGCGGTAATGCGCTATTGAAATACTTGGGGGAGTGCGGCGACGCCGCGCGTGCTGTGCTGGGCGCCGCGGTATCGGTGTCGGCGCCCCTGGATCTGATGGTAGCCGGCGATGCGTTGGGTCGCGGGTTTGCGCGCGTGTATTCGAAGGTTTTCTTGCGCACGCTAAAAGAAAAATATGAAAGCAAAGCACTGCGGTTTCCCCGCGCGTTCGACCTCGCCTGCATGCGCCGATCAGGTTCGCTGCGCGAATTCGATAATGCGGTCACCGCGCCTCTGCACGGATTTCGCGATACCGACGATTATTGGACGCGCGCCAGCGCCAAACCCTCGTTGCGATCAATCATTGTGCCCACCTTGCTTCTCAACGCGCGCAATGATCCATTTCTACCGGCACATGCGCTGCCCGGCAAGGACGAGGTTTCAACGTTTGTCGAATGCGAGTTTCCCGAGACGGGAGGTCACGTCGGCTTTGTCGGCGGATTCCCGGGAGGTTTTGTCTGGTTCGTGGATCGTATAATCGGCTTCATCGAGCGCCATGTGTATTCGCCGGGCGGCTGAAAAATTTGTCTCCACCAGGATAAATCGCTCGATATCGCCTCAGATATCTCGATTTTTCTATTTCATTCACACCTAATATTTACAAGCGCTCCCACTCAATCATGTCCATCATCGCTCCAGAAATTTTCAAAGCCTATGACATTCGCGGCATTGTTGGCCGCACCCTGACCAATGACGCGGTGCGTCTGATTGGTCGCGCCTTGGGGAGCGAAGCGCGCGAGCGCGCGCAACGCGGTGAGATCGCGGCAAAGCCATGTTTCGCGATTGGCCGTGATGGCAGGTTGTCCGGACCCGCATTTGCCAAGGCCTTGGCCGAAGGTATCTGCGCGTCGGGCGTCGATGTTTTTGACATCGGCATGGTGGCCACGCCAATGAGTTATTTTGCCGCGCATCATCTGGGCTGCGGCAGCGCGGTGTCGGTCACCGGCAGTCACAATCCGCCGGATTACAACGGACTGAAAATGGTCATCGGCGGCGTTACCTTATCCGGTGAGGCGATTCAGGCACTGCGTTCGAGAATCGAGGAGCGGCGCTTCTTGGAGGGTACTGGTGTCATCGAGCAAAGGAATATCGCCGAAGATTACCTACAACGAATCGTTGGCGATATACGCCTGGTCCGGCCGATGAAAATCGCCATCGATTGCGGCAACGGCGTCGCCGGCGCCACGGCGGCGGAGCTTTACCGTCGGCTGGGCTGCGAGGTCACATCTTTATTTTGCGAAGTCGATGGCAATTTCCCCAATCATCATCCCGATCCTTCCCGGCCGGAGAATCTGCGTGATTTGATTCGCGCGGTGCAGGAGAGCGGCGCGGAGCTGGGCTTGGCTTTCGATGGCGACGGTGATCGACTTGGTGTGGTAACGCCAGCCGGACGCATCATCTATCCAGATCGGCAATTGATGTTGTTCGCCGCCGACGTTCTCAAGCGGGTGCCGGGCGCGCAAATTGTCTACGACGTCAAATGCACCCGATTGCTCGCGCCATGGATCGAAAAACACGGCGGTGTGCCAAGTCTGTGGAAGACCGGGCATTCCTTTATCAAGGCAAGATTGAAGGAAACCGGTGCGCCACTCGCCGGCGAAATGAGCGGACACATCTTTTTTTCTGAACGCTGGTACGGGTTCGACGACGCACAATATGCGGGCGCGCGGCTGCTGGAAATTCTCTCCAAAGAAGCCGACCCCACTGCGGTGCTGGATGCTTTGCCCGATGCGGTCTCCACGCCGGAATTAAATTGGGCGCTTGCCGAAGGCGAGCCGCACCAATTGATCGCTAAGATGCAGGAGGCGGCCCGTTTCGATGCTGCGCGCGAAATCATTCGCATCGATGGGATGCGTGTGGAATACGCCGATGGCTTTGGCTTGGCGCGAGCTTCAAACACCACACCAGTGATAGTGCTGCGTTTCGAGGCGGATAACGATGTTGCGCTATCGCGTATTCAAGCCGATTTCAGGCGGGTACTATCAAACGCAAAACCCGGAGCGCTGCTGCCGTTTTAGCGAATGCCCTGGTGTTCGCCAATCCTCATTTGCCCCGTAACAGGCGAGTGCCGCGCTCGCTTGCATCGTCTAGCGCCTCTTTGGGTGTTTTATGGCGTGCCCAGACCGCTTCGAGTTCGGCATCGAGAATCTCGCGGACACGCCCTATACGCGGTGATTGCGGCATGGGTTTCCCGCCCGGAATGTTGGCGCGCATGGCGCGAATGGGAATTTCAACCCACGGGTTTTTTTCGTAAAACCCCGATTTGCGCGTTATCTCGTAGGCCTCTCGTGTAACAGGCGGGTCGCCGGTCCATTGATGCCAGCGCACCTGATTATCGGTTCGCAAAAGGTAAGTTAAATACTGATCCACCCCTTTGTTGTCCTTGCTCGATTTACCGGCAAATACCCATAGACCGTTGCCGCTGCTCAAACTGCGCCCCCTTGGCGAGGCTAAATCGTCGTAAATAGGAAGAGGCATTATTCCAAGACGCGTCCCAAGGCTGGTCGATAGGCGGGGATAAAGCGACGCCGGTCCGGCCAGTATGGCGCATTCGCTTGCGGCGAAACGTTCGCTTGCTTCCTCATGCGGACCAAAATAACTGAAGATGCCGCTCGACTCCCACGAGGCCAGCATGCCGACGTGACGAATCAGTAGCCGATTGGAGAAACTCATCGCCGAGACCTGCGCGAATCGCCCGGCGTTTTGCAAATAATCTTGATCATGCAAGGAGAGCACATTCTCCACTAGCGTCCAAGCTTGCCTATCGCTGGCGAAAATACAACCGGAGGATTCCGAATCCAGTATTTTGAGGGCCGCTTCCTGAACCTTTGCCCAGGTGGGTAAACCTGCATCAGGATCGATGCCTGCTTTGGCAAGCAGCTCGCGATTGACGAACAACGCCACCGACGAGGCTCCCATGGGCAGAGAAAGCATGCGTCCAGTGGCGTCTAACGAGGGTTCGATAATTTCGGGTAGGTATTGGGGCGCTTTGTGTCCGCGAGCGGGCTGCTGCACCACCGGTCGTATCAAATTACGATTCGTCGCCAAGGTTTGCCCCGATGCCTGATCCAGATGAACCATGTGGGGAGCACGCCCAGCGCGATGTAATTCAATTAGAGTGGGGACGATGGCCCGTTCTTTGAAAGTAGTTGCTACCCGATAGTCGGTTTGCGAAGCATTGAATTCGTCAGTCAATCTTGCCAGCGCCTGCGCCCGAACGCCGATAAAGCCGTGCCAGAGATTTAATTGGGTTTGGGCCGCAGCCGGATTTTGCGCGAGGCAAGCTAAAGCGACGCTCCAGAGCCACCACTTCAACGCAAACAATTCGCGTATAGACATAGCGAACTTCCGTGAAAAATTTGCACGATTATAGATCGGGGAAAACTGATGTTTGAGATGCGTCGCTCGATGCGAAAACGCGAGTGCGATTTGCGCAGGCAAAAAAAGACGGGGGGAGGGAGGGTTCCCCCCGTCTGACCGCCGTTTGCTGGGCCGGCGGAAAACGGAATATGACGAAAGCATATCGGCGAATGATTCCTGCAGCAAGACAACTCGAGTTCGCAGTGTGAGAAATGTCACCTTCGAGGCAACGATTCACGGCTTTTGCCGCGACAAACGTGAAAAAGATCACATAATTCACCGTGTTAGTATTTATTCCTGTCGCAGCAAAGCTTTGGATGCGCATCATGCCCGACCTTATAGACGCCAGTTGGCTCACCGGGCAACTTGATCTCGCCCTATCCGAGCTGCGCGTGCAATGCCTTGAACAATGCGAGTCGACCAATACCTTACTCATGGCACAGGCCAAAGCCGGCGGGCCGCATGGCAGTGTTGTGGTTTGCGAATATCAAACCGCTGGCAGAGGTCGTTTGGGGAATCGGTGGCAAAGCGCACCCGAGGCAAGTTTGACTTTTTCGCTACTTTGGCGCTTCCCGTCTAGCCTTCAACATCGGTCCGCCTTGAGCTTGGTGGTGGCGGTAGGCTGTGCGCAAACGCTAGAATCCTTGGGGGCTCGCGGTGTGGCGCTCAAGTGGCCCAACGACTTGTTATTGGATGGACGGAAGCTGGGCGGTATTCTTGTCGAAACGTTCCACAGCGCGGGCGTCATTGTGGCGGTTATCGGCGTGGGTTTGAATGTATGCCATTCGGCGTCGATCGACGCTCAAGTCGGCGTTCGAGTCGCGACCTTGCGAGAAGCCGGGATCGACGCAACCCGCACGCGGGTCCTCGCCGCGTTACTGCTCGGATTGGAAAACGCGCTAGCGAAATTCGACCGTGAGGGGTTCGAAATGTTTCGCGCCGCGTGGCAAAGGCGCGATGCCTGGCATGGCCGGCAAGTTAGGCTTAGCGGAAATCGCGGCCAGATTGTGGGCGAGGCGATGGGTATCGGCGATGACGGCGCGTTGCTGCTGCGCACCGGGGGAATGATTCAGACGCACTACAGTGGCGAAATGTCGCTGAGGCCGGCGTGATACTGGTCATCGACTGCGGCAATTCGCGAATTAAATGGGGATATTGCGCGCCGCTGGCGGATTCGTTGCGGACCCAAGTCGAATGGATTGCTTGTGGAGCGTCGGATATTACCCAGGCGCATCTGATTTCCACACAATGGCGTTTCGACGAAAAACCTTCCGCAATCCTAGTGAGCAATGTTGCCGGTCCTGTTGTCGCGGATACGCTGGCCCCACAGCTTTCCGCTTTAGGCGCGCCAGTGCGTTGGGTTCGCGCCGTTGCAGAGGAGGCAGGCGTGGTCAATCGCTATACCGACCCGGATCAACTTGGCGCGGACAGGTGGGCGGCG
>JBJXEY010000534.1:0-36440 GCA_046153355.1 Burkholderiales bacterium | reverse complement strand
GGTGGATTCGGCATGAACACCGGGGTTGACGACGCCGCCAACCTCGGCTGGAAATTGGCCGCGGTGATACAAGGCTGGGGCGGCCCTGCGCTGTTGGCGAGCTACGAATTGGAACGCCGGCCGATTGCGCTACGTAACACCCAGGCCGCCAAAACCTTGGGGAGGAGCATCGGCAATATTCCGATCGACGCCGCGATCGAGGAGAATTCGCCAGCCGGAGAGAAAGCACGTGGATCGGCAAGCGAGCATCTATCCCGGTTTGGCGAGGAGTTTCATTGTCTGGGCATACAACTCGGGGCGCGCTACGATGGGTCACCCATTATCGTTGCCAATGGCAACCCACCGCCCGACGATCCCGTAAATTACCGGCCCAGCGCAGTGCCCGGCGGACGCGCGCCACACTTTTGGCATGCCGATCGACGCTCGCTATACGATAACCTCGGGCGTGGATTTACATTTTTGAGGCTAGGAAATACTCGCGCGAATAGCGGCGCCATGGAGTCCGCCGCGCTGTCGCGAGGCATGCCGCTCGCGGTCCTGACAATCAGCGACCCGGTGGCGCGGGAACTCTACGAGTGTGATCTCGCGTTGATTCGGCCCGATCAGCATGTGGCATGGCGCGGCAATCAGATACCCGAGGATTGCGCGGCGCTCCTCAACCAAGTATGCGGAGGGGCGTAGCAAAATGCGCGCAGGAAAATGGGCTTAGAAAAATGCAGGTAGCAACCTAATTTAGCAATCTATTTGGCATCGCAATACTATTAATCGGAATCATTACAGGAGAGTGCTCATGCTTGGAACCTTTGCGCGCGTTTTAACAACGTTGGCGATGGGCGTATTTCTCACTCCCGGGATTCAAGCGCAGGAATGGCCCACCAAGCCGATCCGCTTGGTCATTCCCTCGGCCGCGGGCGGTGTGGCCGATATTATTTTTCGCCTTGTCGCACCGGCCATGGAATCCCGGCTTGGGCAACGCTTCATTTTGGACAACCGGCCCGGCGCCGGCGGCAATGCCGGTACCGCGGAAGTGGTACGCGCCACACCTGATGGATATACCTTGTTGCTGGCCCCTTCGGCCAACTATGCGGTCAATCAATATCTATATAAGACTTTGGGATTCGACCCACTGACCAGCCTGGCGCCCGTTACGCTGCTCGCCGAAGCCTCGCTTATGGCGGTGGTCAACGCCAACGTTCCCGCCAACAATTTGAAGGAATTGCTCGCGCTGGCGCGCGCCAATCCGGGCAAACTCAATTACGGCTCGCCTGCCTCGGGCACCGGCACGCATTTGGGTGGCGCGATGTTTTCGCTCCTCGCTGGCGATACCCTGGTACATATTCCCTACAAAGGTTCAGCGCCGATGACAGTAGCGCTCCTGGCGAACGAAGTACAACTTGCGTTCCCGTCGCTTACCGCGGTGCAGCCACACTTGAAATCCGGAAAGCTGAAGGCCCTCGCCATCGCCGGTAAAGAACGCAATCCCGAGCTGCCCGAGGTTCCCACTTCAGCCGAGGCGGGTTTCCCGGAGTTGCTGGTCGGCAACTGGTGGGTGATCGCTGCACCGCGCGGCACCGACGCGGCAATCATCGCAAGGTTATCCAACGAAGCGCGCACGGCGCTCACCGATGCGGCGGTGCGAAGGCGCATCGTGGAACTCGGCCATGTGCCTATCGGTATGACGCCCGCCGAGGCATCTGCTTACATTGCCAGCGAAGCCGGACGCTACAAGAACATCGTGGAACGCGCCGGCATTAAACCCGAATAAGCTAGGACGAGAAGTTTTAATTCGGGGATCTTTCAACCTTTTGATGCATGCTGGCGAGAAAGCAACGATTGACTGCGGCACAGAGCGGCGGTGATACTTCGAGTGAGCCCTTTGAATGCCCTATCCTCACAACTGCTGCTAAAGGGGAGAAACATCATGAATTCCATGGACAGTGACGACCTGACAAAAACCGGGCCGGGAACTGTAATGGGCAATTTCATGAGGCAGTACTGGATTCCCGCTGCGAAATCGAGCGAACTCGCCAGGGATGGAGCGCCGATGCGTTTGATGCTCCTGGGCGAGAAACTGATCGCCTTCCGCGATTCGAGCGGCCGCGTCGGCGTGATGAGCCACGGCTGCCCGCACCGTAATGCCACCCTGTTCCTCGGTCGCAACGAAGCCGACGGTCTGCGCTGCATTTATCACGGCTGGAAATTCGACGTTGAGGGCAAGTGCGTGGATATGCCGAATGTCCCATCCGAGAGTGACTTCAAGGAGCGCGTCAGGGCAAAGGCCTACCAGGTTCGTGAGCACCAGGGTCTCATCTGGGTGTACATGGGCAAACGCGAGAAAGCGCCGCCGCTGCCGCTGCTAGAGGTGCTGATGTTTCCCGAAACGCAGTTGCAGATTCTACTGGTGCGGCGTAACTGCAACTGGGCGCAGTCGCTGGAGGGCGACATCGATACCTCGCATGCGGGCTTCCTGCATTACGGCAATGTGCAGTACAACGATGTGCCCGAAGGGCACTACCTCGAACATATGCTCATCGACCGCGCGCCGCGCTACCAAGTACAGGACATGCCCTGGGGGATTTCCTCCGGCGCCTACCGCAAGGTGCGCACTGCGCAACAGCAAGAGCGCATGTACTGGCGCTTCTGTAGTTACATGTTTCCGTTCTGGTCGCAGACACCGGGCGGCGAGTTCCCCACCAACCTGCACGCGCGCGCCTGGGTGCCGATCGACGATGAGCACTGTATGTCGGTGGTGATCCGCTGGCGCGGACTGCCCAAACCCCTCAGCGCGCCGCTGAAAAAAGGAGCGCTCCTGCCCGAGCGGCTGCCGGATTACCGGCCCAACGGCACCGGCTGGCATGAACGCTGGCGTTTGAAGGCGGACGAGAGCAACGATTGGCAGATCGATCGCGAGGCGCAGAGCTCCAACCGCATCTATTCCGGCATCGGCAATATCCTGCTGCAGGATCAGGCAATTACCGAAGGTATGGGGCCGGTTACCGACCACGATGCCGAACACCTTGGCGCAGGCGATGTGACCATTGCGCGTATGCGCCGGCGTGTGGTTGAGGCGGCGCGCGAATTCAGGAATAGCGGGTCGCCGCCTCCGTGCGTGGATGCCCCGGAGTTATACCTGGGCGCGCGCGCAGGCTACTTCCTGGCCGATCCGTCTCAGGATGTCGCCACTGCATACCAGGAGCAGGTGCGAGCCGCGGTTCATCCAGAAGAAAAGGCGAGTGCATGAAGACAATGGCGTCGCACATGCTCGCGACCATCGCAGTGGCGCTTTTTGCTTGCGCCAGCGCCGCGCAAGCGCAGGTTTTTCCGGTGAAACCCGTGCGGCTGGTGGTGCCGTTTTCCCCTGGCGGGGCAGTGGATGTCATCGCACGCACTTTCTCGCAAAAACTCGGCGAGTCCTGGACACAGCAGGTGGTGGTGGACTACAAGACCGGTGCGGGGGGCAATATCGCGACCGAGATGGTGGCGAAGTCCCCTCCCAACGGCTACACGCTGCTGCTTAACACCGCATCTCTGGCAATCAGTGCGGCCTATTACCGCAGCCTGCCCTACGATCCGGTACGGGACCTCGCGCCGGTGTCGCAGCTGAGCGCGACTTATCTCGTGCTCACCGTCAATCCTGGCGTGCCAGTGAATTCAATGGGTGAATTTATTGCGCTCGCAAAAGCACATCCGGGCAAGTACAACTTCGGTTCCGGCGGGCTGGGGTCGTCATCGCACCTGGCGGGCGAGCTCTTCAAGAACATGGCCGCGATCGATATCACTCACGTGCCCTACAAGGGCGACGCGCCGCTGACCACGGCGCTCCTCGCAGGCGAGGTGCAGTTTGCCTTCATGGCCACAATTGGCTCCTTGCCGCACATCAAGTCGGGCAAGTATCGTGCGCTGGCCAAGACAGGGGCGAGGCGCAGTGCGCAGATCCCGGATGTACCGACGATCGCGCAGGCCGGAATGCCCGCCTATCAGTTCAACGGCTGGCTCGGTATCTTCGTCGCCGGTGGCACGCCGCGCGATCTGGTCGGTGCGATCAGCGCCGAATTCGCCAGGGTATTGGCGCTTCCCGATGTCACCGAACGCCTGATTGCAGGGGGCTACGAGCCGGTGGGCAGCACGCCTGACGAATTCTCCGCGCGTTACAAGGGGGATATCGGCGTCTTCGCAAAAATCATCCGCGACGCGAAATTGCCGCTTGCAGAATGACAGCCGTTCAGGACACGACAGCATGACGATGCACTCGCCCAAGGCTCGCAGCATTTATCTTGCAGCGGCTTTGTTGCTGCCGGCGGTTGCGCTAAGTCAGGTCTATCCATCCAAGCCGGTCCGCTTGGTCAATCCCTCGGCGCCTGGCGGCACCATCGATACGCAGGCACGCCTGTTCGCGCAAAAGCTGTCAGAGCTGTGGGGCCATCAGGTGGTCGTGGAGAACCGGGCGGGGTCAGGCGGCTTGCTCGCCGCCGATGCCGTGGCCAAAGCCGCGCCCGACGGGCATACGATGCTGTTCACCTCGGCGCAACAGGCCATCAGCGCCGCTTATTACAGCAAGCTGCCGTTTGATCCGCTAAGGGATTTTTCTCCGGTGACCCAATTGAGCTCGACCTCGTTTGTATTGGTCGCGAATCTCAAAGTGCCCGCCACTTCTTTGACAGAACTGATCGCCTTGGCCAAAGCCCGGCCCGGCACGCTCAACTACGGTTCGAGCGGCCTGGGCTCGTCGCTGCATCTGGCCGCAGAACTCTTCAAGAACATTGCCAATGTGGATATCGTCCACATTCCCTACAAGAGCGACGCGTTGACCATACCGGCACTGCTTGGCAACGAGGTGCAGGTGGCATTTCTTCCCACTCTGAGCGCTCTCAATCAAATGAGGTCCGGCAAGTTGCGGGGTATGGGCGTGACCAGCATCCGGCGCGCCGCAGTGGAACCGACCCTGCCTACCATCATAGAGGCCGGCCTCCCGGGTTACGAATTGTCTGGCTGGATCGGCGTGTTGATGCCCGGTGCGGCGCCGCGCGAACTCGTCAATACCGCCAGGGCCGGCTTCGTCAAAGCGCTTAACCTGCCGGATGTCGCCGAGCGCCTGCTCAAAGCGGGCAACGAATTGGCGGGCGGCACTCCAGAGGCGTTCCTTGCGAAGTACCGGGAGGATATCGATCTCTATCGGCGGATCATTCGGGACGCCAAAGTGCCGCTGGCCGAATAAGTCGGCGAGTTGCATGCCCCATAAGAGGGGGAATTGACCAAGGACGGATCTTTATTCCTTCCAGTTGATCTCGCCATCTTTATATAACTCTGTCCAATCCTGATCCTTGGGCAGCAGGCCGTCCCGTGCGATGAAGCCCTCATAGCGGATGGCCCGCACGAATGCCGCGTCACCTGCCAACTCGCCCTTTGCGGAGGCCAGCAGTTGCCGCCTAAAATGAACGATTGCCGCGTCGGCCGCGCCGAGATTTTCCCGGGTGCGATCGACGATCGGGCCCATGCTCTCCTGCACGGCGAAATCCTGAATGCTGGTGCCCCGCAGGCCGGTGAAAGACCTGCCTGCCGCCATCGCTTCGCGATCCTGTCCCCAGTTGGGCAGTGCAGCCGCTCTCACGTAGCCCTCGTCATCCAGGTCGCGACCCGGTTCGAGCCCCGACCAGGCGAGCGAGGCGGCGCGGTCTATGGGCCCTGAGGAGGAACTCCTGATAAAAATGAAGTGCGTGTGCACGTCGTCAACCGGCACGAACATCTGCACATCGACCTTGTTGGTCGATGCCGGTATGTTGACGAAACAGGGAAACGCGAAAGCTGTGGCGCGCGCATAGATCATGGTTTCGGGATCTTTGATGGGCGTACGCAAAGCGGCGTACACGAAACCAAAGTCGGTATCCCGCACGCGAAGGCGCGGGTGTTTGTCGATCGATGGGCGTTGCACCAGAAATTGCGCGCCGTCGCGAACCTGGATGCTTGCCTTGGTGTTCGATTCGCTGATGATCTGATCCGAGTGCAGCACGGAGGAGTGCGACGAGTCGATGGCGCCTTCCAGCGATTGCGTCCAGTTCACCCGGTTGAACACATCGGCGATGACCACCTGTTCCGCGGGCAGGTGCATCCAGGGAAAATCCGGAAACGGCGCGCGTTCGGCCTCATTCTGGCAAATATTGATCCATATGAGCCCGCCGGCTTCGCGCGCGGCCGGGGCGCGGATGCGCAGCTTGCCGCGGCCACCCGTGTCGCGCTCATTGGGTGTTTCTTTCACACTGCCGTCCCTGCCCATGAGCCAGCCGTGGTAGATGCAGCGCAGGCCCTGATCCTCGACGCGGGCGAGCACCAGTGATGCGCGCCGATGCGGGCAGTTTTCCTCCAGGGCAATTAGCGCATCGCCATCCCGGGCGAGCACGAAGTTCTCGCCCAGGAGACGGATCTTGCGCGTATGCCGATTGGCAAGTTGCTGCGACTGCAGCACCGGGTACCAGAATTTTGCAAGAGGCTTGTGCAGCGCTGAACCGGCGCATACGCCGGTAAGCGTGGCATTGTCTTCATGGCTTAGCATGCATGTTCTCCGAATCGGGTGCGGCTGGTATTTGGTGCTTGAGGCGCTGCGGAATCAATCGTCCGCCTTTGCGCCTACCGCGCGGATGACACCGCCCCAGCGTTCTCGTTCCTGGCGCATGAACAGCGCCATCTCGGCGGGCGTGCCGCCGCCGGCTTCGAAGCCCAGTTCGCCGAGGCGCTTGGCGAAATCAGGCTGCTTCACTGCCTCGGCAATCGCGGCAGACAACTTTTCCGTAATTGGCGAAGGCGTTCCAGGCGGCGCCACCATGCCCCACCAGGTCGCCGATAAAAATCCCGGAAGCGTTTCCGCCATGACCGGTGTATTCGGCAGTGATGCATAGCGCTTTTCGCTGGCGACCGCGAGCAACTTGAGTTTGCCGGCGCGCACATGGGGCAGCACCGAACTTAGCTGTCCGAACAAAAGTTCCACCTGTCCGGAAAGCAGACCCGCCAGCGCCGGTCCCGTGCCGTTGTAAGGGACGTGCACGACTCTCACTCCGGCCATGGACTTGAACAACTCCGCGGTGAGGTGCCCGGGATTGCCCACGCCCGGCGAAGAATAGTTGAGCTTGTCGGGGTTGGCCTTGGCGTGGGCGATGAGTTGCGGGACAGTTTCCACGGGAACCTTGGGATGCGAAACGAGAACACTGTGGGCCGTGGCAAGAACCGATACAGGAGTGAAAGTATCAGGATCGTAGTTGAGTTTTGCGTACAGGCTTTTATTGATAACCAGCGGGGCCTGCGCGGTGACGAGCAAGGAGTAGCCATCGGGCGCGGCACGCCACGCAAACTCGGTGCCGACATTGCCTCCAGCGCCCGCGCGATTTTCCACGATAACCGACTGTCCCCATTTCACCTGGAGTTTTTCCGCGATGAGACGAGCCAGAATATCAACGCCTCCCCCCGGCGGAAACGGCGTGATGACTTTGACCACCTTGGTGGGATAGTCCTGCGCGGTGACATGCAGGGCATGCACCAGCAGCAATCCCAGGGCGGTTGCAACAATGCGGCGCGTCAATAATTTATGAAAAGCGATATTCAATCCGATGACGGCAACCATGGCTACCGTGAAAATTCCTGCGTTGCGTTTCACTTTGTCTCCTCCTCGCTAATCAAGTTTCACGCCCAATTCCCTGATCATCCATCCCCACGGTGAAATCTTGCGCCTCGTAAATGATCATGCTGTAGGCGGTGCGCATCAGGTTGGACTTCATCTCCTCGGTGACGGCGATCACGCCGTTGCGCACGATCTCCACCAGTACCGCATCGGCCTTGCCGCGCCGCTTTTTGCCGCGGCCGAAGTTTTTCAAATCTTTGCTCCTGTTCATGCAGCCAGTGTAACGAGGTCCGCACGAACTCGGTGTTGTCGAATTGCTGCGCAACGGGATGAGGCAAACCCGTGTCGCTCGCTGCGTTGGCATCAAAGGACCTCAAGAAAATCATGGCAGGCATCAGTTACGGCGCCATGGCCGGCTCGCCCGAGAGTCTTGAAAAGTGATAGTGTTCGCCGAAGGCTTGCGTCCGTTTCGAGCGCGCGCCGACACTTCCTGAGGAGGGGTCTATGGGCAAGTCTGGAGTATATGGATTGCATCATTGGGCGTACCGCTGCCGCGACGGTGAAGAAACACGCCACTTCTATGAAGATATTCTCGGCCTGCCCCTGGTTTATGTGATCACCGGCGAGCGCGTGCCCTCGACAAATGAGGATTGCCCGCATGCCCATCTTTTTTTCCGCATGGATGACGGCTCGCACCTTGCGTTTTTTGACCTTGGCGACGACAAGATCACCCGGCACGATCCAGACACTCCTGAATGGGTCAATCACATGGCGCTTTTGGTTCCCGATCAGGCCACCATGGACCGCATGAAATCGCGTTTGCTCGCCAACGGCATTGACGTTCTGGGCCCAACCGATCACCCCGGCGGTTCATCGATCTATTTCTTTGATCCCAATGGTTATCGCATGGAGTTCACGGTACGCAAAGACGTGGGTGACTACTTGGAACGTAAAGAACTGTCGGCGCATGATGACCTGGCGGCATGGCAGAATAAGAAATCCGTCCAGAACAAAATCGCTGCCTGATGAAACTCGTTTCCTTCTCGGTACCGACCCCCGTAGGCGCCGCACGTCGTCTCGGCGCTCTTTTGGATGGCGATGAAAATGGCCGCATAGCCGATCTGACGACCTGTTATCTGGACTGGCTGACCAAGTCGGGCGACGAGTCGAAACCTCGGGAATTGGCAATGCTTCGCGTTCCGCCCGACATGATCGGTTGGCTGGAAGGCGGGGCGGCGTCGCGCGAGGCTGCCGATCACGCCCTGGCACATGCGCGCGCCTGCCTGGCGACAGGCCCGAATCCGCAACGCAGCGATGGCGCGCGCCTGGTGTTTGCGCGTGATGAGGTGAAATTGCTCGCAGCCCTGCCACGGCCACGAACCTTGCGCGACTTCTCGATCTACGAAGAACATATGACGCGTTCACGCGCCGACTACGACAAAAAACCGGTTTGGTACACCAATCCACCGTACTACAAGGGCAATCCCGACTCGTTTGTGAGCCCGGGAGACCCGATTCCCTTTCCTTACTACACTGAGAGGCTCGACCTGGAATTGGAGATCGGAATCATTGTTGGCAAACAAGGGCGCAATTTGAGCTTTGAGCAGGCAAAACAGCACATTGCCGGCTTCGCCATTTTGATCGACCCGAGTTGCCGCGACGGCAACGAACGCGAACCGTTCGGCCCGACCAAACGCAAGGATTTCAGCAACTCGCTCGGCCCCTGCCTGGTAACCGCGGACGAAATCAGCGATGCCAATCTGGCGGTTCGGCTCTCGGTAGACGGTGAAGTCTGGTTCGAGGGCAATACCGGTCACAAACGCAGCTTTTCCGCCGAGCAGCTGGTCGCCTATGTTTCCGACAACGAGACCATTTATCCCGGAGATGTGATTGGTACCGGCACCGTAGGTTTCGCCTGTTCCATGGACCACCACAAATGGATCAAAGTGGGCCAGACGGCGACTTTTTGGGTCGAAGGCATCGGTTCACTGACGCACCCGGTCGTTAAAGGCGAGCGGGTTGTCGAGCATGTCAAGGGTATGAAAGGCATGCTTGCCTATCTGGGGCCAAAAGCCAAGGCCGTTTAGTCTTGCTCTTTAGTCTCGCTCTATAGCGCCATGGTCGCTGCGCAGCGCGAACATTGACAACGCTCAATCCGGTTGCCTGCCATGCAACCGGCCGTGGCGTTGCCTATTCCTGCGGTTTCAGCCCCGTTTCTGCAATGATTTTCCGCCAGTTGCCCAACTCGGATTCGATCAGGCGCGCAAAATCTTCCGGAGACGAGGCTACCGTACGAATGCCTTCGGAGAACAAGGTCTTCGCAACTTCGGAATCGGTGAGAACCTCGCGGATTCCCAAGTAGATCTTCTGTACCACCTCCGCCGGCGTCCCGCGCGGAGCGAGAACCCCGAACCAGCTATGCAGTTTGGGTATGCCGAATTCGTTGATCGAAGGCAGACCCGGGAATATCGGCGACGCATCAGTTCCAGCGACAGCCAGAGCCCGCAGGCGGCCGGATTTTATGTGAGGCAAGGTTGAGGGAAAGGAGCCCAAGCTCGAATCGATTCGCCCGCCAAGGACGTCCGTCAGGGCCAAGGCTTCGCCTTTATACGGAACGTGCAGCATGTTTGCGCCATTTGCCGTCGACAGCGCAAAGCTAAAAAGATGGTAGGACGATCCTTGGCCTGTCGAACCGTAGCTGAGCGGTGGATTGGCATTCTTGGCCGCCGCGAGAAAATCCTTCAGGGTCCGGTACGGGGCTTCTGCTTTCACCACGTAGACCATGTCCACCGATACAGTCTGTGTCACCGGGATAAAGTCACGCAGTGTGTCAAACGGCAGCTTTTTGAATAGGTAGGGCGTCTGCACGTGCGCGGTAAGGGTGGAGAGCAAGGTATGTCCATCCGGGGCCGCGCGTGCCACAAACTCGGTGCCAAGTATCAGACCCGCACTGGGCTTGAATTCAAGGGTTATCGGAACGCCCCATTTCGTACCGAGGCTATTTGCCAGTATGCGGACAACCCGCTCCGGTGCGCCGCCGCCAGCCTGAATCGGCAATACGATCCGAATCGGTTTCGTTGGCCAGGGGTCCGCGGCATGCAAAGCCGGACTCGATGCGATCATGGACATGACAAGCGCGGCAATCAAGGCAAAATTTCTCATACTCGCCCTCCCTCTCGTGACGCGGCCATGATAGGAGACCCGGTGTCCCCGGTCAACGCTGCGAACCGACATCCCCGCACGCCGAGCGTGAAGATCAGCGCAAAATGAATGCTCCAATCGCGGCTGGCGCACACATCGCGACCGCCAATGCAGAAAACGTGGTTTGCGGCGATACTCCCGGGGCTCTTTCCAATATCGTCAATGTCAAAGACTTTTGAACCGACTGCTTGTCGGGAAAACTCTTTCAAGCTCCCTTTGCAAGGTGCACACCTGTGATTATTGACTGGCACGCGCATCTGATAACGCCCGAACAGGCGGCCGAGCCTTTCTGGCGAGGCAATTGTCCGATGGCCATCGAAGCATTCATGGCGTCGCACCATGAGGTGAGTTTAGATATCAGCGTGATTTCCGACGGCGGTCGGAGCTTGAAGGGCAACGATTTCCGGAACATTCAGCGCTGGGGCGATTATGCGGCGGCCCTCCAGACGGAACACGCCGGAGTCCTTTATGGCCTTGCGACGGCGGATCCCTGCGGTGGAACGCGGCAACTGCGGGAAGCGGAACGCGCCATCCTCGAACTTGGGCTCAAAGGATTTTTTATTTTTTCCAGTCACAACGGCCATTACCCTGACCACGACCAGGCCACGGGTTTCTGGGAAATGGTCCAGGCCCTCGATGTGCCGGTGATGATCCATCCTTCGGTTGGAGAAGGTGAAGATAACTTCAAGGGTCATCGACTGGCCAATAGTATCGGGCGGCCGCATGACACAACCCTGGCCCTTGCCCGGCTCATCGTTCGCGGCACGCTTGAGCGGTTTCCGCATCTCAAGATCATCGGATCCCATCTGGGCGGAGGGATCTGCGAGGTGATCGGGCGTATGGATTACGCCTATGAATTGCAGGACGAAGCGCATGATTTCATGGGCCCCTACGGGCCCAGCATCAAACATCCGCCAAGCCACTACTTGCGCAAAATGTATCTGGACACCGTGAGTTATCACCCGCCTGCAATCCGCTGCGCCATTGAAACCGTCGGCATTGAACACGTGATGCACGGCAGCGACGGCCCCCCTCTGCGAACGCTCAAGAAGCGCGCCATTGATATCGTCAACAGCCTCAATCTTTCCGCGGAGGACAACGAAAAGATTTTCTGGAGAAATGCGGCGGGCTTGCTGAAACTGGAACCGGATTCCGGTTCTCCAGGCATCTAGTGTGCAAGTGTTTCCCGCAGCGCGCGCCGTCAATCTGATACGTCGTGGTGGCTTTGCCGGCAGGCTGGCCAAACCATCAGGCACCCGATCACGCCTGCGCATTGCGCAGCAGATCATCGGATACAGCAGAGGATTCAAATTGCGCAATCTACTGGGTGTAGTGATATTTAGCGCCATCTTTGCCGGTATCACCGGCCAGGTGGCGGCCCAGGATTGGCCGCGAAAGCCAATCAGGCTTCTGGTCGGCATCGCACCCGGTGGGTTCCCGGACATCACCGCACGTACCGTTGCAACCAATCTCTCAACCTCGCTGGGTCAATCCGTGGTGGTCGAGAATCGGCCAGGTGGCGGTGGCAATATCGCCACGGGAGCGCTCGCCAAGGCTGCACCCGACGGATACACGCTGCTACTGACCGGTGGAAGTCACACCGTGAATGCGACGCTCCTGCCCAACCCCGGTTTCGACTATGCAAGGGATTTTGCCCCGGTCACCATGCTTGCCGAAGCCACCATGATGCTGGTTGCAACTGCCTCCCTGCCGGTCAGGAATCTGGGGGACATCGTGGCGATGGCGAGGCAAAAACCCGGGGGACTGGCAATTGCCATTTCAGCGGTCGGTACGCCGAACCATCTTGGTGCCGAGTTGTTGGCACAGATGACCGACGCGGAATTTTCTTTCATTCCCTACAACGGAATCGGTCCGGCCGTTCCTGATCTGGTGCAGGGCCGCGTCCATCTGACGGTGGGCTCGATACTGTCCGTAATGCCCCTGATCAAGGCCGGGTCGGTCAAACCAATCGCGGTCCTGCAGAAAGTTCGTTCCCCATTCGCGCCCGAGGTACCGACCTCCGCGGAGGCTGCCCTTCCGGGCTATGAAATCGGCGCCTGGCTTTGTTTGCTGGCGCCGGCCGGGATGCCGCCGGCAATTACCAATAGATTGAATGAGGAAATTCGCAAAATCATGGCGCTGCCGGCGGTAAAAGAGCAGTTCGCCAAGCTGGGTGCGGAGCCCAGAACTTCATCGCCTGACGAACTCGCCTCGATACTAAAAGAGGAAACCGCGCGATGGGCCAAGGCGCTCAAGGCGGCAAAAATCAAGTGAGGCCTTGTCCGCGACGGATGAAGTGCAGTTCGATTCGTTGAACCACGCCATCACCGGTGTAGTTTTGGATGTCCCATCGTTCAATCCAAAGTAACGCCAAGCCCTTTCAACATCGGCCCGCGGCTCTGAATATCGTTGGCGATCATTTTCGCCATCTCGCCTGTGGTCATCGGCGAGGGGGTGAGATTCAGCCGCGCATAAGACTTCACCACATCGGGCTCGCGCACCACGCGCACGATTTCGCGATTCAATCGCTCAACGATTTCCGTCGGCGTACCGGCCGGCGCCGACGCGGCCGTATAACTGTGCGAATCGAAGTTGCGAATGCCTGACTCCTCGAAGGTGGGCACATCGGGAAAATCCGCGAGTCTCTTATCGCCGAATACGGCCAATGCGCGCAGCTTGCCCGCGCGCACCTGCGAGACCAATTGTTCGACCAAGTTGAAAAAGGTCAGTTGCACCCGACCCGAGACCAGATCGGGAATCACCTGCGCGCCACCCTTGTACGGTACGTGCAACATATCGGTGCCGGTGCGCTGTTTGAAATCTTTCGAGTGCGAAAGAATCGTATAGCCGTCGGGCGCCGCTGGCGCCACCGCGACCACGCCAGTGATCTGCGAGGCCGAGGCGCGAATTTCGACTACCACCGGTCGCCCTAGCCCAGTACCAAAGTACTCAAGGCTGCGCCAAGAAATGAACTCGCCGTTCTCATTATTGGGTAGCTCCTCCGATGTTCGGCACCGCTAATCACTTCATTTTTCCGGCTGCAAACTTGCCACGCGCAATCCGCCATACACCTGCCATTGCACCACATCGTTCGGATCGCGGATCTGCACCTCCCACAAGACTTCCGGCGGCTCGCAGCGCGTGTATTCGCGGATGCGCGCCCAGGTGGGCATGTCATCCGGGTGCAGGTTGGCGCGGTTCCATTCGTCGTAGGTGAGACCCTCTTCCATGGGAAAACAGATGGAATACACCACCAGCATATTGTCGGTTTTGGGCAGGCGGTGCGCATCGCCCATGGCCCAGCTGTTGTGCGAGTCTTCGTTTAATTGCGTATCGGAAGCCCACAACTGCGTGGCCGTCATCGCCTTCTCATCCACCAGATACTCAACCCCGCGGCTGTAGGTTTTGTTCGGCGGCAAGGCCTGAGCGAACGGGCGCGCCTGGAATATGCCGTTATCGAACATCACAATGGTGCCTTGCGGCGTCACGCGCGGGTTGTGGCCATGAAACGGCCAGCGCAGATTGCCGATCGGATGCAGCAGCTTCGCACGATATTTTTCGCTCCAGCCATCATGCGTGCCCAAAATCCAGATGATCTCGCCGCTCGAACGATCAATCTTCAACACCGCGTCCTGGATGCGCAGTGACACGATGATGTTGCCATCGCGCGGGTCCATAGTGACGCCATTGCCATGCGTCCAATCCAGGTGATGGGGAAAACCGCGCACATGCCAATACGCATTAAAGGTGTTGTAGCCGATGCGATAGGGGTCGAGGTGTTCGAACGTGTTCCAGCGCCACACGACCTCTCCCGTAGGTGTGAATTCTATAATTTCATCACCGACCACCGGCTGTGTACGCCGTGGTGCATCGGAATCGAATTCACTGGTGTAATAATTTGGCAACTCGCGGGCGAACGCATTGAGCGATAGAAAATTGCCATTGGGCAATACCTTGGGCTGGTGGTGCATGCTGCGCGCATCGATGGGAATGCTACCCGGCCGCGCGCCGCCGGGCTGTAGCGCCGGGCTCCACTGGCGGACCGCGTTGCCCAGAAGATCGATCTCCATCACGGTGAAATCGACATGGGTGGCAAAGATATTGCCGTTGGGTAAGCGATCAATGCCGGCAATACGACGATCCGATTGATAGAACCACACCACTTCGCCTTCGGCGTCGATGGCCAGAATCATTCCCCAGGCGCGCGAAAAACGCGCCTGATTCTTGGTTTGCATCACATCGCGCCCGAACGATTGGCGGCGCACCGACAGGAGCGTGATGCCCGGTTCCATGCGCGCAGGCTCGGCCTTGATTTTTTGCACCGGCGGAAAATCCATCGGCGCGGGCGGCAGGGGCGGCGTGCGGTAATCGGTTTGCGCCGCGGTCTGCGCACCACCTGTATCGGTCAATTCAATTCGAAAATGATGTATACGATCAGCGCGCAGGCCAGCGATCGGCAGGCTAACCTCGTGCCCTTGCGATGGGAATGCAACCCTCCATTTATTTTTGCCATCGTCGATTTCGACCGAGACACGCGCATCGGCATCCGCGCGATAACGCAGTACCGCGGCCAGTGGCGCGCGTGGATTGGGATTGCGCGAAACCGCCGGCGCCTCGACAAAATTAACCATGACTACTCCCTTCGAATTCCCGAGGCTTTAATGATCGGCCCCCAATAATCGCGATCCCGCCGCATGGTGGCGGCGAATTCTTTGGCGCTTGAGCCCACCGCCTCGAGCCCCAATGCCGCGAGCATTTCTTTCGATGCGGCCTCTTGCACGATATCGCTTGCCGCCTTGCTCAACACATCCGCCAGTGTGGCATTCATTTTCGCGGGGGCCAAAAATCCAAACCAGGTCTCAGCGCGCAAGTCTTTGAATCCCAGTTCTCTTAAAGTCGGTGCATCGGGCAACAACCCGGCGCGCCGGTCGCCACTGGTGGCAACGATGCGCAATTGAGCACGCCGGTGATACGGCATGGACTCGGCCATGGGCAGCACACCCATCTGCACTTCTCCGGTGGCCACCGCTGTCGCCGCTTGTTGCCCCGACTTATAGGGGACGTTGGTCAGCTTCACGTCGGCGGCGCGTACCAGGAGCACGCTCAAGATGTAAGGCAGGCCATTGGTTCCCGCAGTGCTGTAGAACCCTGCTTTGGTATCTTTTTTTGCCAGCGCAAGATATTCGGCGAGCGAGGCTGCCGGTACTTTGTTGCCCAGGGCGACCGCGACATACGACGCGGTGAGCTGCGACAGCGGCGTGAAATCGGCAAACGCATCGTAGGTGAGCTTCGCCGCGAACAAGGGTTCCAGCACCAGCGGACCGATCGGCGCGATCAACAACATCGAGCCATCCGGCGCGCCGCGCGCCACCGCTTCGGCGGCAATCGTACTGCTTGCTCCTGGGCGGTTCTCGACGATAAAGATACGCCCACCCGCGTCTTTCAATTTTTCGGCGAGCACGCGCGCGAAGGGATCGATGCCCGAGCCGGGCGGATCGCCGATGACGATTCGGCCCACCTTGTCGGATTGCGCAAAGGCGCCAACGCTGAACATTGCGGCAATAAAAAGCAGCACCAGGCTATGTTTCATACATCTCCCTCCAGAACTAGTCGAAATTATTGCGCACCAGCCACGCGGCATCCAGCACGCCTTTGACGCGAACAAAAACTTCATCTAGATCGGCTTCACCAATTATCAACGGCGGCACCAGATTGAGCGCATTGCCCGTGAAACGCGTGATGATCCCCTGACGGTAGGCCTCGTCGAGCAAAAATTTTCCTAGAGCGTGCGTTTCCCGAAACGAAGTCTTCGTGGCTTTGTCGGCAACGATTTCAATCGCCCCCATCAAGCCGATGGCACGACATTCACCGGCGAGAGGATGTTCCGCGAGCGCATCGATGCCTTGGCTGAATTGCCGCGCACGCTTTTTCACCCGATCAAGAATTCGATCATCTTTGTAGATCCGCAACGCTTCGAGCGCCACCGCGCAACCCACTGGATGACCGCCATAGGTAAACCCGTGCGCGAAGACGCCAAGCCGGTCACTCGCGGCTTCGATTGGCCCATAGATTTCGCCCGATACCACCAGCGCCGAGAGTGGAAAGTAAGCCGAAGTAAGCGCTTTGCCGAGGGTCATCAGATCAGGCGGCGAGTCAAACTTTTCACTGGCGAACATCTGGCCGGTGCGGCAAAAGCCGGTGTAGACCTCATCGGCGTGAAACAAAATGCCGTGGCGCCGCAGCACTGCCTGCACCTTCGAGAAATAACCCGGCGGTGGCGCAATCATGCCGGCCACACCCATCACCGGCTCGGCGATGAATGCGGCAATCGTGTCGGGACCTTCGGTGCTGATCAAACGTTCCAGTTCATCGACACAACGATCAACAAAAGCGGCTTCACTCTCACCCGGTTGGCCGTAACGATAATAGTGCGGGCAGGTCACATGCAGGATGCCAGGCATCGGCAGATCAAAACCCTCGTGGTTATGCGCGATGCCTGAGAGGCTGGTGGCCGCGGTGGTGGTGCCGTGATAGGCATTGGTCAACGCAATAATTTTCTTGCGTTGTGGTTGACCCCGCGCATTGTTGTAATAGCGAATGAGTTTGAGCGCGGTGTCGTTCGCCTCGGAGCCGGAACTAGTGAAAAAAATATGCGCATCGCGCACCGGCACCCAATCGCCGAGTTCCTTGGCCAGGGTCATCGCGACCTTTGCCGCGCGCCCGGCAAAGCCATGGTAGTAGGGCAGTTGCCGCATCTGCGCCTCGGCCGCCGCTATCAGCCGCGTTTCGCTGAAACCCAAGGACACACACCCCAGCCCGGACAAGGCCTCGATGTATTCCCGGCCGCGATCATCGAAAACTCGCACGCCCTCGCCACGCACGATCGTCAAAGGCCCATCGATGCGATGCTGTATCAGGTTGGCGTTGGCTGGGATGTAGCGAGAATGATTGGGCGCCGTGCTTGCGGATCTCGACTCGACTGAGGAACGCGTTTTCGCAAAAGGATTGTTCATGCTCGCCCCCATATCGCAACACGGAAATGGCGACCACCTTACCGGTATCGCGAGCGTCGGGTCAAACTCGGCCGAAAAACCCCAAGTAGACCTGCACATTTCTGTCTGGCCAACCTATAATTGCGTTATATAGCAATTTACCAAATAGAATATTTGTAACCGACAGCAATATGAACCAGACACTTATCGAGTCTTTACAACAACACATTGCCGCCAGCGGCATCACCAAACGCGAACTGGCGCGCCGCGCGGGTGTTCGCCCGGAACTGTTGTCTCGCCTTGCTTTCCAGAAAGGTAGCGATACGCGGACATTGCAGAAACTTGCCGATGTACTCAACCTGGAAATCGTTTTGGCACCCAAAACCGTCCCGGCTCCTATGTCCAAAGCGCATCGCCTGGGCCTTTCCCTGCCATACGATTGGTCAAATCCAGATATCCCAGATATTGCGTTAATACGCAAGGCTCTGGAATACGCCAACCTGGCGGATTTGACCCGTCTGGCACTCGAATTTGGCATCGACCGACTCGAAGTCGAAATGCAGGCAATGCCCCCGGCACTCACGCGATCCGCTGCGATGGTGTTGCCCAATATTCGATTCGCGCTTGGCGGTTGAATTCCACTCCATGCCGCTCGATACCCGCTGGCTTTCGCCCGATACCTTAAAAGTTTTCCAGCACTTGAGGGACGAGGCGTCGCTCGCCGGATTCACACTCATCGGCGGTTCGGCCTTGGCATTGCAGATCGGCCATCGAATGAGTCAGGATCTGGATTTCTATTTTCCCGGCGACGTGCTGCCGCAACGCGTACTACGCAGCACGCTCGCCGCAGCCCGAGCAAAAGGTTTTACGACGCTGGATATGTTGTCACCATCTGCAGTACAGCAAACGCGCATCAACCATGCGACCGATCTGCACGATTGGGTCCAGGATTGGTCGATAGGCGGAGTCAAAGTTTCGTTTAGCACCTTCGAGGGCTTCAATGAGCCCATGCACGTAGTTGCTTCGTATCCGCGCGTGGCCGGCACCGACACCAGTTTTTCAATTTTGGGAATCGAAGGCCTGTTCGCGGCCAAGGCAGCGCTGCTCGCTCGCCGCGTGCGCTCGCGCGATCTATTCGATCTCAAGGCGCTTCTCGATCAACATGGATATTCGATTCGCCAACTGTTCGCGGCGATACGGCGCGTTGACCCCAGTACGAATCCCGATATCCATCGCGATGTCTTGCGAGGCTTGGTGCCGCTGGACGCCGATGACGAAGGATTTGCCGCGATTGGTGTGCAAATAAGCGTCGACGATTTGTATCGATTTTTTCGCGGGCGTATCGATGCGTTCGAGCGCGAGGAGGCAAAGCGAATCGCCGACGATGTACGAAGCAGATCATCGTGACTAGAGTTCAAAAAGACTGCCGGTGCCGGCAGGCAGAATTCGGTCAGTAATTCGTTGTATGACTTGCAATAATTCACACACCCCGCGCAACCGGCGTTGCGCACTTTTTCCTCCCCGATATACACTCGTACCAACCACGTATTTCCCCCGGAGTGAGCCATGAAACTACGCACAAATTCTCGCATTGCCACCGCAATCTCCTTGATGGTTTCCAGCACCGTCGCCACCGCGCAACTTGCCCCCATCGAGCGCAGCAAGTTGACCGATAACGAAATGAATTGCGCCCAAATTCACGCCGAAGTCGGCGCGATGGACAAGGTGATCGCCGAGGCGGGCGCGGCGCAGGCGCAGGGTGCCAATACCGCCACCGCAGGCAGCGTGGCGAATACCGCAGCGCAGGTCGCGGGGCAAACAGGGTTTTTCGGTCAGTTTGGCGGTATTGCCGGCGCGCTGTTCGGTCAAGCGGCCGCACAAACCGCCGCCGGTGTTGCCACGCAAACCGGCCAGCAAAGCGCGCAGCAAGCCGCCGAGCGCTCGCGCCAGGCCCAGGCACGTAAAGAAAACGTGACGCAAATGTTTCTCACACGCGGTTGTAAGGCTTCTGATCTCAGCTACGAACCGCCGCCTCCCGCGCCTGGCGCGGCGCCACTGCAATTGGCCTTGGCGACACTAACTCCAGCCGCGCCTGCGGGCGTGCAGATTCCAGCATTGCCCTCCCCCGCCCCTGTCACCTCGCTGCCCGATCTCGATCCGGATAAACATTTTCGCGGCAAGATGGGCGGCACCTTCGGCAAAAACGTCACTGAGGTGTTGCCCGCCACCAAACGCGTCTTGATCGCGGGCTTTCGCGTGGGATTCATCACGCACAACACGGTGAGTGCGCAGGTGCGCGCGAGCTACCTGCCGGGGCGCGACACCAGTGGCGCGCGCTCGACGTTGAATCTCACTTTGAATGGCGTCGATGCGGCGACCATGCAAGCCATTACCGACAAGGCCTACGCGGATTTCCTCACCCAAATGAAACTGGCCGGACGGGAAGTGGTGCCGCCTGAAGAATTAAAAGACCTCTGGGCCAGTCTTGAGACCAAGGAAGCCAAGACCGAGTCGTTTCAGTTTTTTTCCCCGCGTGGTCTTCCGTTGTGGTTCACGGGATTTGACGACCACGTGTCGAAAACCGGCGCGTTCGAGCAGGCCAACGGCAAACGCGTCGCGGAATATTCAACCAAGCTCAATGCCATTGCCGTCGCACCTGTAATCCTCGTGAATTTCGCCAACATGCTCTCAAGCGGCAATCAATCGGGCTTGACTGCGCGCGCCGCGGAGACAGGGGCGGAGCTCTCCATGCGCGTCACCGGCTTTTCAACCATTTATCAGCGCGGTGAAGAGTTTCGCAATGGCCTCCTCATGAAAGGCGACGAAGGCGGTGTAAATATGGCCGCGCCCATAGCAAGCACGCAGCAGTTTGGCACCATGAAGGAAATTTCCTCCAGCGATAACAATGCGGTGCGTGGGATTGCCAACGCCTTCGGTGCGTTTTCAGGTCTTGCCAATGCCGGTGGCGCGGCACGCTCGACCACTAACCACGTTGCCGAAACCAACAATACCGCCTACGCGGCCGCTGCGGCGGACGCGCTCAAAACCGCGACGGGGACGTTCGCCCGATTGTTTGAGAAGTACTCGCCGAAGTAGCAGCGGCGCTGGAGCATAAGGGCTCCGACAACGATTCCTTATATTTGGGGTGTCGCCTTTAAAGAAACAATATATGTTCTAAGGTTAGTTTATAGAATATATAATTGTTTTTATGTCTCGGCGATCCTTAAACACCGAATCTCTCCCGATCCCCATCCGCCAAGCGGTTAAGGATCTTGGTGAAAACATCAGTATGGCCAGACGCCGCCGCCGTCAAACCCAGGCAGATCTCGCCGCGCGCATGATGGTTTCTCTGCCCACGGTCAGACGGGTGGAAAACGGCGATCCATCAGTCTCGATAGCGATCTATTACTCCGCGCTGTGGGCACTAGGTCTGTTAAACGACGTTCGCGGCATAGCCAAACCGGACGAGGACAAATCGGCCCAACTGCTGGATCTTGAACGCCTGCCCGAACGCGTCCGCCATGCCCGATCGCTGTAGCGTCCTTTTCTATCCGCGAGGGCAAAGCGAGCCCATTCTCGCAGGGGAACTTCGTCTACTCCCCGGGATGAAGGGTTCCGTCTTTCAATACGCCCGCAGCTATCTGTACAACAGGCTCGCGATTGCCTTGGATCCCATTGCGTTACCGCTTCACGGCGGCGAAATAGTCACCCTCCGCAGTGATAACTCGCTGATCCCCGATGTTTTTAGCGACGCAGGGCCCGATGCCTGGGGACGTTTGGTGATTGATCGCGTTTCGAATCTAGAGCGAAAAAGCGAGTTCGATTACCTGCTGGCCGCCGGATCGAATCGCGCTGGCGCTTTGGACTTTTGCATCGACGGACAAACGCGCAAACCTGCCGCCATGCAAATGAGCGAACTTGCCGACATCGAGATGGCGATTGATCGCATTCGAATGAAATTGCCTATCGAGGAGAGTCACCGTCTATTGCTCGCGCCTGGCACCAGCGTGGGGGGCATGCGCCCGAAAACCTTGGTCGAATTGGATGGATCTCTTTGGATTGCGAAATTCAACGCCCGAGACGAAGACCTAGACGCAGTATCGATGGAATATGCCGGGATGACGCTGGCAAAACAATGTGGTCTTCACGTTGCGCCGGTGTACAAGCATCAATTGAAGGACATTTTCGAGGGCGCTCACGCGGACAAGCGCATCGTCTTGCTGGTGCGTCGCTTCGACCGTGCACCCTTAGGAAATGGCCACTACGGGCGCATTCCCTATATCAGCGCCCGCACCCTGCTTCGAGGCTACGCCAAAGAAACCGAAGGTGCGGTCCCTAGCGAATACAGCTACGTGGTGCTTGCAGACGCACTTCGCCGCGTGGCAGTGGCGGATACACTTAGCACCGACCTCAGGGAACTCTTCAGACGGATGGTCTTCAATATTCTGATCGACAACACTGACGACCACGAGAGAAACCATGGCCTTTTGTTCGAGCAAGGTTGGCGTCTTGCCCCCGGATTCGACATTTCTTCGCAAACGACGGGATTGGGGTACCAGGCAATGTGTGTCGCTGCCCAGAGCACGGATTCATCGTTGATCAACGCGCGTAGCGAATGCGGTCGCTTTGGTTTGCGGCAAGAGGAGGCCAAGAACTTGGTCGACGAACTTATCGCGTCTACAGAATCGCTTGAGACGTTCTATGTGAACGCGGGAGTCGAAACGGAACAAACCGCACATGTTGCGCAGACCAGGCAAAGAATCGTCTCTGCCTATGCCAAAACGGGGTTTCTCCCCCGATAGCGCCTACAATTCGCCCTATGTCAACAGCCTCTCCACAACTCGCCGAACCCGCCGCCCCAAAAGCGATTTTTTCCTATCGCAAATACTGGGCGCAGCGTTTCGGTATCGCCCCGTTTCTGCCCATGTCGCGCGCGGAAATGGATGAACTCGGCTGGGATTCCTGCGACATCATTATCGTTACCGGCGATGCTTATATCGACCACCCCAGTTTCGGCATGGCGCTGGTGGGGCGGCTGCTTGAGGCGCAAGGGTTTCGCGTGGGGCTCATCAGCCAGCCCGATTGGCATTCGGCGGAGGATTTCAAGAAACTCGGTAAGCCGAATTTGTTCTACGGCGTCACCGCCGGCAATATGGATTCGATGGTGAATCGTTACACCGCTGATAAACGCATCCGCTCCGACGACGCCTACACGCCCAATGCCGAACCGAATCGCCGCCCCGATCGCGCGGTGATTGTGTATTCACAGCGCTGCCGCGAAGCCTACCCGGATGCGGGTCTGGTGATCGGCAGCATTGAGGCGAGCCTGCGGCGCATTGCGCATTACGACTACTGGTCGGACAAGGTACGGCGCTCCGTCCTGCCTGATTCCAAGGCCGATATTTTGTTGTTTGGCAATGCCGAGCGCGCCCTGGTGGAACTTGCCCATCGCGTGGCTAAGGGCGAGAAGATCACCGAGATTCGCGATTTACGCGGCACTGCATTCATGGCAGCAAAGGGGTGGCGGCCCGAAGGCTGGAGCGAGGCCGATTCCACGACGGTGGATACGCCCGGCGCATTGCTTGCCACGCATGTGGACCCTTACGCGATGGAACCCGCCGCGCCTAAGTCGCCCTCGGTAGCGGACACGCCTGAATCCGGCCAGTCGAATATAGCCCCCGTTGCAATACCTATTAAATTCGTCACCCGCGAACAGCGTTTGTCCGCGAAGAAACTGGAGCGTGCGCGCACCGTGGTACGCCTGCCTTCGTTTGAAGTGGTGAGCAAAGATCCGGTGATGTACGCCCACGCCTCGCGCACCTTTCACCTGGAATCCAACCCCGGCAATGCACGCGCCATGGTGCAGGCGCATGGCGAAGGCGAGGCGGCGCGCGACGTGTGGTTGAACCCGCCGCCGCTGCCGCTTGCCACGACAGAGATGGATCATGTGTATGGCCTGCCCTACGCGCGCGCGCCGCACCCTGCTTACAAGGGCGCGAAAATTCCGGCCTGGGAGATGATCCGTTTTTCGGTGAACATCATGCGCGGCTGTTTTGGTGGCTGCACCTTTTGCTCCATCACCGAGCACGAAGGCCGCATTATCCAAAGCCGCTCGGAAGATTCGATCATTCGCGAGATCGAGGAGATACGTGATAAGACGCCTGGCTTCACCGGCGTAATCTCCGACATCGGCGGGCCCACCGCCAATATGTATCGCATGGCGTGCAAGGACCCGAAGATCGAATCGTCGTGTCGGCGCCTGTCCTGCGTGTATCCAGGCATCTGCGAGAACTTGAATACCGATCACGCGCCCCTGATTAAGCTGTATAAAAAAGCGCGTGAACTGCCGGGCATCAAAAAAGTATTGATCGGCTCGGGGCTGCGTTATGACCTCGCGGTGCGATCACCCGAGTACGTGAAAGAACTGGTGACGCATCACGTTGGTGGCTATCTCAAGATTGCGCCTGAGCATCTGGAGGAAGGGCCACTATCGAAAATGATGAAGCCCGGCATCGGCGCCTACGACAAATTCAAGGAAATGTTCGACCGCTTTTCGGCCGAAGCAGGTAAGGAGCAATACCTGATCCCGTATTTCATCGCCGCGCATCCGGGCACCACCGATCTGGATATGCTGAACCTTGCGTTGTGGTTAAAGAAAAATAGTTTCCGTCTTGATCAGGTGCAGACCTTTTTGCCCACGCCACTGGCGCTTGCCACGGCGATGTATCACACCGACAAAAACCCCTTGCGAAAGGTGACCGAGACTTCGGAGAACGTCGGCATCGTCAAAAGCGGCCGGCAACGCCGTTTGCACAAAGCTTTCCTGCGTTATCACGACGCGGAGAACTGGCCGATACTGCGCGAGGCCTTGCATAAGATGGGCCGCAGCGATCTGGTCGGCAATGGCAAGCGCCACTTGGTGCCCAATTTCCAACCGGCAGGCACTGGTCTGCGCCGTCAGTCCTCGGATTGGGTGCACAGCCCCACCAGCGCAAAATCGGCGCGGCCGGTTCGCGCAGTGGCGTCTCCCTCCTCCACGCGCCCGCGCAGAAACACCGGGCGATAAAAAGCGCTTGCCTTGCTCTCGACCGCGCAGAAGTCGCGGTGATACAGTGCCTCCGATCCCAATCGAGCACGACCAACGGAGAGCAACAACATGAAAATTGCAAGCATCGGCCTATCGCCGCGTCTACTTTTACTGTGTCTATTTGCCTGCGCAGGCAGCTCAATCGCCCAGCAACCCTATCCCTCGCGCCCCATCAATATCATTGTGCCCTTCCCGCCCGGCGGCGTGGTGGACAACGCCGCGCGCGCCATCGCGCAAACCTTGAGCCCGACCTGGGGTCAATCAATGGTGGTGGAAAACCGCGCCGGAGCAAACGGCAACATCGGCGTGGAAGCCTGCGCCAAGGCAGATCCCGATGGCTACACCGTGTGTTTTCCCGCAGGCGTGATTATTTCGCTCAATCCGCTCGCCTACGCGAAGCTGCCGTTTAATCCGCAGCGCGATCTGACACCGGTGGTGCATGTCGGCGTGCTCGACACCTCGATTGGCGTGAGCGCCAATGCCCCAGTCAACTCGGTAAAGGAGCTGGTGGAACTGGGGCGCGCCAAGCCCGGCACCCTCAACTGGGCATCGCTGGGTATTGGCAGCGCCTCGCACCTTTACATGGAATGGTTTCAAGCCAAGACTGGCGCGCAGTTCACCCATGTGCCCTACAAGGGCTCGCCCGAGCTGATACGCGCGCTACTCGCGGGCGAAGTGCACATTCTCACCAACAGCCCTGGCGTGATGCTGCCGCATGTCAAAGCCGGCAAAGCCAAACTGCTGTCAGTGGTGACCAATGGCGAGCGCTACGCGCCGCTGCCGCAAGTACCCACATTGAAAGAACAAGGGTACGAACTTGATTTTCGCAATTGGCTTGCCGTGTTCCTGCCACGAAATACGCCAGAGGTGATCGTTCGACGCTGGAATGCCGAAGTCAATCGCCTGGTGAAAGATGCCGCCTGGACCGCGAAATTTTTTCAACCCATGGCGCTCACACCCACCGGCGGCAGCGTGGAAGATTTCATCGCCTTCATGAAACGCGATCTCGCGCAAAGCGCCGAGTTGGTAAAGATTGCCAATCTGCGGCTGGATTGAATGGTCTTTATTCGGATGACTTCGCGAAGTATTGATCTAATAATTGGTATTAAATATTTGTCACAATGCGCATAGACTGGACAGAGTGACAGAATAATCCGTGTAATTAGTCCTACATAGGAGATCAAAGTGAGCCCACCCACGCCTGCCATCCGCCTACTGATACTGCTGGTCGCGCTTGCCGCAAGCGCCCATGCGCAGCAGCCCTACCCCGCCCGAGCGATCAGCGCCATCGTTCCCTACCCGCCCGGCGGCGTCATGGACAACGGCGCGCGCGCCATCGCCGCCGCGCTCAGCCCCACCTGGGGGCAATCCATCGTGGTGGAGAATCGTGCTGGCGCCAACGGCAATATTGGCGTGGAGGCTTGCACCAAAGCCGATCCCGACGGTTACACCGTATGTTTTCCCGCGGGCGTAATTAGTTCGCTCAATCCCTTCGCCTACTCGAAGCTGCCTTTCGATCCGCAGAAGGACCTCGCGCCTGTGGTCCACGTTGGCGTGCTCGACACCTCGATTACGACGAACGCCGCCGTGCCGGCGAATTCGGTCAAGGAGCTATTGGATCTGGCGCGCGCCAAGCCTGGCGCGCTCAATTGGGGCTCGCTTGGCATCGGCAGCTCCTCGCATTTATATATGGAATGGTTTCAGGCGAAAACCGGCGTGAAGTTCACCCACATTCCCTACAAGGGATCGCCAGAGATGATTCGCGCCCTGATCTCCGGCGAAGTGCAGATACTCACCAATAGCCCTGGCGTGATGCTGCCGCATGTGAAAGCAGGCAAGGCGAAGCTGGTCTCGGTGATCACCAACACCGAGCGTTACCCGCCGCTACCCCAGGTAGCCACGTTAAAAGAACAAGGCTTCGATCTGGATTTCCGCAACTGGCTGGGTATCTTTCTGCCCAGGAATGCGCCCGACGCCATCGTGCGTCGCTGGAATGCGGAAGTGAACCGCTTGGTCAAAGATCCGAAATTCACCGATAAATTCTTCGCGCCCATGGCCCTCACCCCGACCGGCGGCACGGTGGAGTTGCAAAGCTGGAGCAAAGCATGACACCAGAAGACAACTACGCGACGGTTGCGCTTGAAACGCTTAGAGAAGCCATCGCCAAGGCGCTGGATCGCAAGCACCGCCTCGGTCAGTACGCGGTGATATGGCGTGACGGCCAAGTCGTGCGTATCGGCCCCAGCGCACCCGAAATGCGCTATCCGCGCCTCGATCAGACTGCCACTGCGCCGGGTGTCGCAGAACCCGGGAAGGAATGATGTCGCCACCCCGACCTGGAAAAGACCGCCTGGCATGAAAGAAAACCAGAACATCGAATGGAAATCGTCCTGGCGCGACGAATATCTGAAATGGATCTGCGGCTTCGCCAATGCCGAGGGCGGCACGCTGGTTATCGGGAAGAACGACAAAGGCAAGGTCGTCGGCGTGCCCGATGCCGCGAAATTGCTGGAGGATATTCCCAACAAGGCGCGGGATATTCTTGGCGTGATGGTGGATGTGAATCTGCGCGGGCGCCCAGGCCACGAGTCCTTGGAAATCACGGTGCCGGCCTACCCCAACCCGATCAGCTACAAGGGCGAGTATTGCTACCGCAGCGGCAGCACCAACCAGACGCTCAAGGGCGTGGCGCTTGACCGCTTTTTGATGCGCAAGCAGGGAAGGCACTGGGACGGCGCGCCGGTGCCGCGTGTTTCCACCCGCGATCTGAATGGAAAGGTATTCAGTTATTTTCGCCAGCAGGCAAGGAACAGCTTGCGACTCTCCACTGAGATTCTGAGGGAGCCCAACGCCTCGCTGATCGAAAAGCTCCATCTGAAGGAAGGCGATTACCTCAAGCGGGCCGCCGTGCTGCTGTTCCACGCCGACCCGGAGCGTTTCTTCACCGGCGCATACGTGAAGATCGGCTTTTTCGAAAACAACGTGGATCTGCGCCATCATGACGAGGTCCACGGCGATTTGTTTTCGCAAGTCGAGCAGACCATAGATGTATTAAAAGCCAAATACCTGAAAGCCTGGATCTCCTACGAAGGCCTGCAGCGGATCGAGACACTGCCAGTGCCAGAAACCGCTTTGCGCGAAGCAGTGCTGAATGCCGTGGTTCACAAGGATTACGGCAGCGGGACCCCCATTCAGATCAGCGTATATCCAGACAAGCTGATGATCTGGAACCCCGGGCAGTTGCCGCATGACTGGACTGTAAAGAATTTGCTGGAGAAGCACGCCTCCGAACCTTTCAACCCCGATGTGGCCAATGCGTTCTTCCGCGCGGGCAAAATCGAAGCATGGGGGCGTGGTATCGAACGCATCATGGCGGAATGCGAACTGGCCGGCATGCCTGCAACGGATGTTCGTTATGAGCCGACTGGGCTGTGGACGGTCTTTCATTTTGCGGACCGGAAAAACGCCCAAGAAAACCCCCAAGAAACCACCCAAGAAAACCCCCAAGAAAAAATCCTTGCACTGCTGCGAACCGAACCATTTATGACTCGCAAAGAGTTGGCTGGAAGGATGGCAGTCAGCATGGACAGCATCAAGCATCACCTGGACACTCTGAAATCGAGCAGACTCATCCGGCATATCGGCCCAACCAAGGCGGGGCACTGGGAAGTATTGACAGACAAAAGATCAGGGGAAGTCCGAAAACCTTCGGTGCAAACGCCGGTAGAAACGCGGGTAGAAACGCCGGTAGAAACGCGGGTAAAAACGCCGGTAAAAATTCTCCAGCAATTGAAAGCCAACCCGAAAATGACCCTTGCAGAGCTTGCCGACGCAATTGGACTGTCGTTGAGCGCGGTTGAACGCGCCAGTTCCAATCTTGTTAAATCCGGGCAGTTGCGATATGTCGGACCTAAAAGGACGGGTCATTGGGAGATCGTAATTGGCGACGATGCCTGACATCGGCCAACCCGAGCGCGCCATGCAGCGGCGGGTGATTAAGCTCTTCCGCGAGGAACTGGGCTATCGTTTCCTCGGCGACTGGACGGACCGGTCGAATATCAGCAATGTTGAAGTCATCAGGAGTGGGATTACTAAAATCACTCCGGCACAATCCCCGCCGCCTTCACAATCCTCTGCAGGCGTTCCACATCCGCTTTCATCATCGCCGCCAATTGTTCCGGCGTGCCACCAGCGGGCGCGAGGCCGCCGCGTTCCATGAGCGTTCTGAGATCCGCCTGCGCCAGCGCCTTGTTTATTTCGCCGTTGAGGCGCAGAACGATGGCAGGTGGCAGACCCGCAGGCCCGAAGTAGCCGCCCCATAGCGGCGGGCTTTGAAAACCGGGGATCACATCGCTCACCGTGGGCAGGCCCGACAGCGCGGTGAAACGGCCGCTATTGAGCAGTGCGATGTTCTTCGCCTTGCCCGATTCAACGAACTGACGCGTGGTGGCATACACCGAGAAAGCCGTATCGACACGGCCGGCAACCAGATCGGTGATCGCCTGGGGGCTGGATTTGTAGGGCACGTGAAGAAATTTCACGCCGGTTAATAGTTGTATCAGCTCACCAGCAAGGTGGTAGGCCGAACCGGTACCAGTGGTACCGAAGGAAAGCTTACCGGGGCTGCTACGCGCGAATTCGATCATCTCCTTCAGCGATCCCGGCGCCGAAGGGTGCGCGATGATGGTGCTCACCGCCTCGAAGGTATGCAGTATCGGCGTGAAATCGCGAAACGCATCGTAGGGCACATCCTTCACCAGAAACCCGCGAATGATTTGCGTGGCGCCGGTGGAACCCAGCAAGGTATAGCCATCGGGCGCGGCGCGTGCGACAGTGCCGGCGCCCACTGAACCATTCGCGCCTGTCTGCGATTCCAGCACTATCGGTTGACCCATGGTCTCGGTGAGTTTTTGACCGATCAAGCGTGCTATTGGCTCAGCGCCGCCTGAGTAGGTGAGGATGTTGCGGATTGGTTTGACGGGATAACTTTGCGCCCAAACCGGCAAAGTCGCGATGGCAAAAATGAAACTTGAGCACAGCGGAATCGTGTTGAGCTTGCTTTGCAAGATTTATCTCCAGTAATTTAGATATGAGGCTCAGCCAATGCCGGTAGCCAAGTCAGGCTCGCCACAAGACCTGAGTATCTCGGCGCGCACCGCATCGCGCAATTTCACCGCCGCCGCCCAATCGTTGCCCGAAGGCATCAGCGGCGCGCCGATGTTCACCGACACCGGCGCTTGGCGCAATACCCAGGTTCCGTCGCGCATTACCGAGCGCAATCCGCGAAGCGCGATGGGCACCACCGGCACGCCCGCTTGCACAACCGCAAGGAAAGCGCCGGTGCGAAACTCCATGAGGCCGGTGTTGCGCGTGAGCGTGCCCTCGGGGAACACCACCAGCGACACACCCCGCGCGGCGGCGGCGACAAGCTCATTGGCGTGTTCCGCGCTTTTGGCCACATCGAAGCGCTCAACGAACACCGTGCCAAAGCCTTTGAGCAGTGTGCGCATGAGGAAGTTTTCGCGGAACTCTCGTTTGGCCACGAAGGCGTAGCCGCGATAGGGAAGGACGGACAGGAGCAACAGCGCATCAAGATAACTGGTGTGATTCGAAGCCAGAACCACGGTTTGACCAAGCGGAATATTTTCCAGCCCGCGAATCGCGACACGCACCCCCGACCAGCGGAAAAACAGCCCCGCTACCCGATGACCAAGGTTCCAACAACTTTTGACCGGCAGCACCAAGGCACCCAAAAACGCGACAGCAAATGCCATCGCGAACACCACATAGGCCCGCAGCGCGTACAACGCCCCAGCCAGCACGCGCAGGCCACGGCGCAACTGTGGCGCGGCACCGGTGAGCGTGAGGCGCGCGAATTGCAGCCACACCGCCTGCCCTTTCACGGCGCTCGGGCCACGCTGGTAGTAATCGCGTGCCGCGACTCGCCGGATCTTGCCACTGGAAGTTTTTGGCACAGTACCCGCAGGCGCGAGCACGATGTCGTCGGCCGGGCCTGCGATCAGGCGCACCGCCAAATCGTTGATCATGCGTTTCAAATCGTCATGACGCGATGTATCGCGATCGCGCATCTCGGCAAGCACCACCACGCGCTCGGTGCCGCTCACCTGGTCTGTCGCGCCGAATACCGCGACGCAACCACGCCGCACGCCCGCCAAGTCGCCCACTGCCTGCTCCAGCTCATAGGGGCTGATATTGCGGCCACCGCGAATGATGATGTCTTTTTCGCGACCGGTGATAAATAACGTTCCATCGCAAAGGTAGGCGAGATCCCCGGTGTTGACCCACTCACCGGCGAATAGATTCTTTGTTGCCTCGGGATTGCGGTAATAACCCGAAGTGGAGGAAGGGCCGCGAAACTGCAAATGGCCTTCCTGGCGATCCGGGAGTTCAAGGCCCGCCGCATCCACCACACGAATATCGTGTCCGGGAATGGGCGTGCCGCAGCCGATCACCGTTAATGGTGCGGGATCCTCCACATTGGCAAGCACCGCCTCCCCGTTTTTCGTGAAGCGTTCGCGATCCAGCCGATCGGCGCGCCACGCCGTGCCGGGGGTGGTGATCGCCACACCCACCGAAGATTCCGCCAGGCCATAGGAAGGCGAAAGACAATTGCCGCGAAGACCGTATTTGGCAAAACGCTTCTCGAACTCGATGATGGTAGTCGGGCTCACCGGTTCAGCGGCATTAAAGGCGAAGCGCCAGGAAGATAGATCGATGCCCTGCATCTCCTCATCGTTGATGCGGCGAAGGCAAAGCTCAAACGAAAAATTTGGGCCACCGGACATGGTGCCGCGGTGGCGATGAATGGCGCGCATCCAACTGGAAGGCCGCGACAGAAACGCGAGCGGTGACATCAACACCGTCGGAAACCCCAGCACCATGGTGGCGAAATTGGCGCCAATCAAACCCAGGTCGTGATACAGCGGCAACCAGCTCACGAATACATCGCTGGGATTCGCACCGACCGCAGCACCCATGGCACGCACGTTGGCCATGAGATTGGCGTGCGAGAGCACCACACCCTTGGGGTTGCCCGTGCTGCCCGAGGTGTATTGAAGAAAACCTATGTCACCTGGCTTGCCGCGCACGGGAACAAAATTTTCATCGGCGGGGCCGCTTAACTCAGCCGGCGTCAACACCTTGCTCAAACTCTCCACCTGCGCGCGTAAGAGATACGCGAGGGGCTTTGCCTCAGGGATAGTGATCATCATCGACGCGCCGGCACTTTTTAATATGCCCACGTGGCGCGTCATGTGATCTTCAATGGTGGTCAAGCGCGCCGGCGGATACAGCGGCACCGGTACGCCTCCCGCCAGCATCACACCGTAAAAGGCGTACAGGTATTCCTTGCAGGTAGGCAGCATGATCGCCACCATTTGCCCCGGCATGAGCCCCTCATCGGCCAGGCGCGCGGCATAACCCGTCGCGCCCTCCCATAACGCGCGATAGGAAAGCGGGAATTCTTTCTCCTCTTCATAGAGAAATACCGTCAAGCGCTCCGGATGGCGCATGCGGTGATACTCCAGCGCCTCGCTTAAGGTGCGCGCCTGACTCTCGGCGGGGGCACGCACGTCGTCATTTTGCACACCGGGCTCGATAACCATTGGTGCGGCGGATAGGGCCTGGCCCCGCGAGGCCAACAGAAATCGCAAAAGGTCGCGTGGTGATTCGCTGGTGGCCAATGCCTGCTCAGGCAAGCTAGCGCCAAACTCCTTCTCGATACGAAGCACCAATTCAACGCGCGCGAGGCTATCTAGGCCCAGTTCCTTCTCCAACGAACTATCTAGCGTCACGCGTGGTTCGACATGCGGACGCGCCTCCTTGGCCACAGCAATAACAGCCAATAAAAGCTTATCGGCGTCCACCGGTGCCACGGGGTTGACGGCCTTGTCCAGGTTCGCTGTCTCGCTCATTGAATCTCTTTCCTGGGTCTCGTTTGTTGCTCGGCGAGTGTACACTTCCGACGCCAATTTCCACTAGGAGGAGACCTTCATGCCGCTTTGCTTGCGTGGCTGCGTTGGCGTTGCAATGTTTGTCGCGATCACCGCACCGGTAGCCGCCCAGATTTACCCCGCCAAGCTGATTCGCGTGATCGCGCCGTTCCCACCCGGCGGCGGCGCCACCGAAATCATTATTCGCCTGATTGCGCCAAAAATGCAGGAGTACCTGGGCCAATCGGTGATCATCGACAATCGCGCCGGCGCCAACGGCGCCATCGGTTCCGAGATGGTGGCGCGCTCCGCCCCCGATGGTTACACCCTGCTCTACGCTACCTCCAGCACGATGGCCACGAGCGTTTATTTATCCAAAACACTTCCCTTCGATCCTGTGAAAGATTTCGCCGCAATTAATCTGATGGCCTCGCCCATCACGACGTTCGTCGTGCATCCATCGGTGCCGGTCAATTCAATCAAAGAGCTCATCGACTATGCGAAGAAAAATCCGGCGAAACTAACCTATGCGAGCGCGGGCATTGGTTCGATGCAGCATCTAACCGGCGAAGCGTTCAAACGCGTCACCGGCATTGACATGTTGCATGTGCCCTACAAGGGCGCGGCGCCGGCAACCAATGCGGTGGTCGCGGGCCAGGTGGATGTGTATTTCCCCGGCAGCTCGGCGGTGAAGCCCTTGATGACGACTGGTAAGTTGAAAGTACTCGGTCTGTTGGAGCTGAAACGCTATGAAGGCATGATGGGCATTCCTACTGTTTCGGAGACGGTGCCTGGATTCACCAAAGGCGCGTCGTGGTTCGCCATGTTCGGCCCCGCTGCGCTGCCGCGAGCCTTGATCACTCGCCTCAATACCGAGATCAATAAAGCGTTAAAGCAACAGGATCTCATCGCGCGCTTCGATGAATCAGGCATCGCCGCCATCGGTGGCACACCGGAGGAGTTGGCGAATACGCTGAAATCCGATATCGAAAAATCGGGCACGCTCATTAAAGCCTTGGGCATCGTTCCCGAGTAGCTGAACTTACGCATAACAGAACATAAATTCCACACGCTGACATGCCCGATACCGCCCATCCATT
This sequence comes from Burkholderiales bacterium, assembly GCA_046153355.1. Classification (GTDB taxonomy): domain Bacteria; phylum Pseudomonadota; class Gammaproteobacteria; order Burkholderiales; family SG8-39; genus 2-02-FULL-62-17. The sequence continues at coordinate 2,502 of JBJXEY010000534.1, read as the reverse complement.
GCAACAAAATAGCTTCTTCACCGAAGACCGTGCATCGGGTACGTTTCGTCTGCGCCGCCGCGCCTACACCGACACCTCAATTTTTGAACTCGAACGCGAACGGATATTTGGCCGCTGCTGGTTGTACGCGGGGCACGAGTCCGAGATAAAAAACCATGGCGATTTTGTCTCGCGCAAGATCGGCGGGCGCCCGGTCATCATGGTGCGCGGCGCCGATGGCGCGATTCGTATTCTGCTCAACTCCTGCACCCATCGCGGCGTGATCGTATGCCGTGATCGCGCGGGCAATCGCGATGTATTCCGCTGTCCCTATCACGCCTGGACCTTCAACAATCAAGGCGCGCTCACCGCCATCCCGGGACGCGATGCCTATGCGCCGGAATTTCGCATGGATGATCTTGGCTTGCGTGAGGTGCGCCACACCAACTATCGCGGTTTGATTTTTCTATGCTTTAGCAGCGAGACGGAAAGCCTCGAAGATTATTTGGCGGGCGCGAAGGAGCAACTCGACCTCATCATCGACCAGGGCGACGATGGAAAAAATGTCAGCCAGAACCACGCCGGCGGCCTGACGGTACTCGCCGGCGCGCACGAATACGGCATCAATGCCAATTGGAAAATGTTGCCAGAGAACACGTTAGATGTGTATCACCTGTTTTCCACCCACAGTCGTTTCATGAACGACTACATGCCCAGAATCGCCGGCGCTCAACCCACACGCAAACAGTTCGAGCAGGGCGTGTCGATTCCATTGGGCAATGGTCATTCGGTGCTGGAGATGCCGATGTTTGGCAAGATCATCGATGAACACAAACGAGGCGATTGGGAGAAACGTTTCGGCAAAATACGCGCGGACAAAATGCTCGGGTGCCGCCGGCAACTGTTGATTTTTCCCAACACCATTTACATCGAAGCCTGGCAGGCGATGCGCACCTGTTTTCCGGCAGCGGCTGATCGCATGGAAATCTCCGCCTGGGCGCTGATGCCGGAAGTCGACGATCCCGCGATCCGGCAAAAACGCGTGGAGAATTACATGGCGTTCCTTGGGCCAGGCGGCTATTCCACGCCTGATGATGTCGAAGTACTGGAACTTTGCCAGGAGAGCTTTCGCTCCATGCCCGATGGCCCGCCGCTGGATATGTCGCGCGGCCTGGGACGCGAACACCCGGCGCCCGATCAGGAGCAGCAGATGCGCGTGTTCTGGCGGCGATGGTATGAGTTGGTGGGCGCAGAGGTCGAGCAACGCGATGCGGCGAACACCTCGCCCGCGATGGGCTCTGGCGCTGCACCTACTGCCCCGTGAACGAGCACCTTGCCATGAACGAGCGCTTGGCTTTGCGTCTGGAGTTGGAGAATTTTCTCTACGCCGAAGCGCGCCTGCTCGACAACTGGCAATTGGAAGCCTGGGCCGCGTTATTCACAGAAGACGGCATGTATCTGGTGCCCGCGCTCGATAACCCGCAAGGCGATCCCAAGTCCAGCATCGGTCTGGTGGCCGACGACCTACCGCGCATCCACTCGCGCGTGCGACAGTTGTTGGGTGATACGGCGTGGTCGGAGAACCCGCATTCGAAAACACGCCGCCTAATCACCAATGTGGAGGTGCTAGAAGCCGACGCCAACGAAGTTCGACTAACCGCCAACTTCATGGTGCATCGCAGCCGCCGCGAGCGAACCGACGTCTACGTCGGGCATTACGAATATCGCCTGCGTCGCGCGGGCGATAGCTTCAGAATTCGCGAGCGCAAGGTTTACCTCGACCAGGATGTGATGCGCCCGCAAAACAAGATCTCGATCATTCTTTGAAACACACCCTGCACCGACGTCGAGAGAAGCTCAATAATTGAGAACAATTTTTATTAGAAGATAATATTCGCCTTATGTTACGCGGTATTTTGATTTAATTTTGTAATACTCTCGCAGACCTCAACACAGGAAATAAACATGCCCACGGCGCAAACCATTCCCTCGGCTGCGCAACTCCTTGGCCGGGCGCGAGATCTCATCCCCAAAATGCGCGAGCGCGCGGCGAAAACGGAAAAGGCGCGCCGCATCCTCCCCGAAACGCATGAGGAATTCATCGCAGCGGGCTTCTACAAGGTGCTGCAACCCAGGCGCTACGGCGGCTACGGACTCGACTATGGCGTGAACTGCGAGATTTCCATGGAACTCGCACGCGGCTGCCCCTCCTCGGGTTGGGTATCCTCGATCACCACCTGCCATGCGTGGCTCGTCGGCATGATGGAAAGAGAGGCGCAGGAACGCGTCTGGGGCGATGATGATGGGCAATTAATCGCCAGTTGCCTGGTACCTGTGCAGCACACCGCCGAGCGAGTTACCGGGGGCTATAAGGTGAGCGGCCGCTGGCCGTTCGCCAGCGGCGTGAACCTCTGCCAATGGGTGTTGGCGCTGTTGCTCCTGCCCGCGAAGTCGGGACCACCCGAGCGGATATTCGCGTTGCTCAACCTTAAGGATTGTTCACTCGAGGACACCTGGTTTGTC